>JAVCCI010000001.1 GCA_030765555.1 Candidatus Kappaea frigidicola | reverse complement strand
GCACGGGTTGGGGCTACCAAGTTGATAACCCGAAAGATTAATTTCTTTCGGGTTTTTTATTTCTGGTAAGCTACATAACTTCTTGACGCTGGATAGTTTTTGTAGTATCCTTATTGCCAGATAACGGGGAGGTTAATTTGAGCAACTACTTATTTATAGTAGTCGGACTTGTAGCGGGGATATTAAGCGGCCTTTTAGGTATAGGTGGCGGTATTATCATGATTCCTGCATTAGTTTATATATTTGGATTTTCTCAACATACTGCTCAGGGTACAACCCTGGCGGCTATGGTTCTTCCTATCGGCTTACTAGCCGCTATGAAATATTATTCTCACGGACAAGTTAATATTGCCGTAGCTATATTTATTGCTATCGGTTTTTTTGTGGGTGGTTTTATTGGAGCAAGTTTTGTTGAGCACGTTTCCGAAATAGCTTTAAAAAGGATATTCGGATTTTGTATGCTTGCTATTGCGATTAAAATGATCTTCACTAAATAAAGGAATGGCGGAATAAATACATATATCCCCTCTACATTCTTTTTTAATGCAAGAATGGGGGATTAATTCGGGCCTATCGGTTATGTTCACTTTGTTTCATAACTGATGCCCTCATTAAGGAGGATGGCTAATGTTTTTTAAGAAGATTTTTGAACAAAAACGTGTATATATTTTTATGTTTGTCGTTGGACTCATTTTAGGTTGTTTGCCGATTAATGCTTTTGCATTACCTGTATCTTCTTCGGCCAAAGTTATCACAGCAGCCTACAGGGCTGATCAAGCTGCGGTTTCTGCTTTTTTGGAGAAAGAGGTAGTAGTTGAAAGATTAGCTAAACTGGGTTTATCAGCTGATGAAATCAAGGCAAGTCTCTCAACTATGGATGAACATCAGTTGCATCAGATGGCTCAAAAAGTAGAGACTCTTGATAAGGCTGGTAGTGGAGTGGGAATTGCAGTTATTCTCTTGGTTATTGTTTTAATAGCTATACTTTTCTTGTATATGACTGACCGTAAAGTTAAATTACATAATCCGGTAACAGTAGAGAAGAATTCATAAGTAGTGAAGAAAAGAAAACTTTTTATAACATTTATAATTTGCCTCTTTCTACTTTGTGGTTGCGTAGGTTTAAACTATAATGTTATAAAAAGTAATTTAGATAGCGACATTGATGAAGGCCATTATATTGATGGTCTTCATTTTTTTAAACAGGATAAAAACTTTTGTGGGCCTTCTGCTTTAGCTGTGGTTATTAATTACTGGGGAGACGATGTAACCCAGGAAGAAATAGCTGAATCAATATATAGAGATTCTATTAAGGGAAGTCTGACGGTAGATTTAGAAAATTATGCCTTTAAGAGAGGTTTCTTTGCTCAGGCAGGGGAATTTGAATTAGATAAATTGGGTCCTATGATAAGAGAAGGCATTCCAATAATTGTAATGGTACAGGTGATGCCTTTTATTAAAAGGAATCATTATCTCGTTCTCTTTGGTTATAATGAGACTCGCCAAATAGTAATGGCTTATACGGGTAAAGAAGAGCCGATATTAATGGGCTATGGTGATTTTGTAAGAAAATGGGAGTCGGCTGGCAAGTGGGCTCTGATAGTTGCTCCTCCTCAGAAGGTTGACTGGGAACTAGACAGTTATTATCTTAATAAGCTAGGCTTGATATATGAAGAATCAGGTCTAAATGACCTGGCAGTTGTTTATTATAAAAAGGCCATTAAAGAAGATAATTCTCGAGCGCTATATTTCTTTAATCTCGGCAATGTTTATGTAAAACTTAGCGAATATGAACAAGCAGTACTTTATTATAATAAGGCTATTGGAGCTGATAAGACTTATGCTGATGCCTATAATAATATAGCTTACAGTTTGTATTTAGATGGCCGCAATCTGGACATGGCTGAAGATTATGCTTTGCAGGCCATAACTTTGCCATCTGAAAAAAAAGGTTATTATTATGATACATTGGGTCTTATCTATTTAAAAAGAAACGATAATAAAAAAGCTAAAGAGGCTTTTAAGAAAGCACTCATAGAAGCATCTAATTTAGATCTCGATGTCCAGAAAGCCATTAAAACCCACCTTGATAGCCTTTCAGAAATAAACTAAACATATAATACTATAAAATATTTGATAGCTTTTATATCATTGACGCTCGCTTTTTTATCTGTTATTATATAAATTGTTTTTAGTTAACTACCCACCCTTAAAAGTAGGAGTATTTTTAATGATAGAAAGATATTCCCGAAAGCAAATGCAGGATGTCTGGAGTGAGGACAATAAGCTTCAAAAAATGCTAGATGTAGAATTAGCAGTTTGTGAAGTTCTATCCAAAAAAGGTATTGTACCCAAAAGCGATTTCAAAGTTATCAAGAAGAAGGCTCGCTTTAATGCAGCCAAGATTAAAGAGCTGGAGAAGATAACTAAACATGATGTAGCTGCCTTTGTAAATAATGTCTCAAGTTATGTAGGTAAAAAGGGTAAATATATACACTGGGGTCTGACTTCAACTGATGTAGTAGATACTGGCCAGGCAATGCAATTAAAAGAAGCTTGTGACATTTTGATTGATGATTTAAAAGCTTTGATGAAGGTGTTAAGAAAAAAAGCCTTAAGATATAAAGATACAGTTTGTGCCGGTAGGACCCACGGTATTCATGCTGAACCGACAACGTTTGGTCTTAAGATGGCCTTATTTTATGAAGAAGCTAAAAGAAATATCAAGCGTTTAAATGATGCCAAGGAAATTATCGGGGTGGGAAAAATTTCCGGTTCAGTGGGAACATTTTCACACCTAGACCCCGATATTCAAGATAAATCATTAAAGATATTAGGTCTTAAGCCAGCCTTGATTTCAACTCAGGTTTTGCAGCGTGACCGTCATGCCCAGCTTATAGCTACTATAGCTATTGTAGGAGCTTCCTTAGAGAAAATTGCTTTAGAAGTTCGCAATCTACAAAGAACGGATGTTTTAGAAGTTGAAGAATATTTCTCAAAAGGCCAGAAGGGTTCTTCTTCTATGCCTCATAAAAGAAATCCTGTCAGAAGTGAAAGAGTCTGCGGTTTAGCCAGAGTTTTAAGAGGCTATGTGCAACCAGCTTTGGATAATGTAGCTCTATGGCATGAAAGAGATATAAGTCATTCCTCAGCTGAAAGAGTGATTCTACCTGATGCGACTATGTTGTTAGATTACATCTTAGGTGAAATGACTTACATAGTTGATAATTTAGTTGTTTATCCTAAAAAGATGATTTTTAATCTAGAGAAGGTCCAAGGTTTAGTATTTTCTCAGAGGATAATGCTTTATCTTATTCAGGAGAAGGATCTTACCAGAAAAACTGCCTATGAATTAATTCAGAAGTCAGCTCTTTATGCCTGGGAGAAGCAAGTTCCTTTTAAAGAGGTTCTTTTAAGTGATAAGAAATTTTTAAGTTATGTGAAGCCTAAAGATATAGAGAAGTTTTTTGATTACAAGCATTATTTAAGAAACATTAATAAAATTTATAAACGTGTCGGACTATAAAAATAGAAAAGTAGATTATACCTTACTTACGTTTCGGGATTAATTTGGGCAGATTACTTACATTCGTTGACACTCTGCAAGTAATGCCCTCATTATAAATAGAAAGCACTTATATGTTTTGGAGAATTGAGGTTGAGAATAAGCCCGGTGTCTTTGATGCCCAGGGGGATACGGCAAAAAAAGGTATAAAAGATTTAAGAGTAGAGGGCGTTAAAAGTGTTTGCGTCAGAGAAGTGTATATTCTTTATGGTGGCCTAAAAGAAGCAGACGTTAAAACAATAGCTGAAAATATACTTGTAGATAAAGTTATTCAGCAGTATCAGATTTTTAATGAAGATAATATTACCTCAGGAAATATTCCTGAAAATACTATAGCTGTGGAGGTAGCCCATAATTTGGGAGTTATGGATCCATGGGAAGCTAGTATTACTAAAGCTGTGAAAGATTTAGGAATTGAAAAACTAGATGATGTCAAAACAGCAAAACTATATTTGCTTGAGACCGTCTTAGATTTAAAGAAAATTAAATCCTTGGCCCAGAAAATTTTTTATAATAAACTTATCCAGCACACCAGATGTAATAAAGAAATATATTCCAAAGAATCCTATCTAAAAAAAGACCTGCCTAAATATAAGTTTAAATTAATTGAGGTTGACTTACTTGGAGTGGATGATGAAAAACTCATGCAAATCTCCAAAGAGGGTCAACTTTATTTGAGTTTAGAAGAAATGCAGGCTATTCAAAGATATTTTAGAAATTTAGGCAGAAAACCCACTGATTGTGAATTGGAGATTATTGCTCAGACCTGGTCAGAGCATTGTTTCCATAAAACCTTTAAGGGCTTAATTGAATATGAAGGTAAAGAGATTGACGGTTTATTAAAATCAACAATTATGAGAGCTACTGAGCTTTTAAATAAAGAATGGTGCATTTCTGTTTTTGATGATAACTCAGGAATCATTGATTTTGATGAAGAAAATGCAGTGTGTTTTAAGGTAGAGACTCATAATCATCCATCGGCCCTAGAGCCTTATGGTGGTGCTTCAACCGGTATTGGAGGAGTTATTAGGGATGTCTTGGGTACTGGCTTGGGTGCTAGGCCTATAGCTAATACTGATATCTTTTGTTTTGGACCTCCTGACTTTCCGCATGAAGAGGTCCCTAAGGGTAGCATGCATCCCAAAAGGATCATTAAGGGTGTAGTTTCTGGAGTTAGGGATTACGGAAATAGAATGGGTATTCCCACGGTTAATGGGGCAGTTCTCTTTGATAAAAGTTACATTGGTAATCCTTTAGTTTACTGTGGCAATGTCGGCATTATGCCTAAAGATAAATGTTTTAAAAAAGTTGATAGTGGCGACCTAGTGGTGGCAGTTGGTGGCAAGACTGGTAGAGACGGAATTCATGGAGCTACATTTTCGTCTGGTGAATTAACTCATGAATCAGAAGAGGTTTCGAGTTCGGCAGTCCAGATAGGTGATCCAATTACTGAAAAGAAAATGACGGATGTTATTATAAAAGCCAGAGATAAGAATTTATATAAGTCAGTTAATGACTGTGGTGCTGGAGGTTTTTCATCGGCGGCAACTGAGATGGGTGAGAAGCTAGGCTTGAGAG
>JAVCCI010000083.1 GCA_030765555.1 Candidatus Kappaea frigidicola | reverse complement strand
TTAGCGCTTTTAAACCAAGTCATTGGAGATAATAAAATTAAAACGGGGATTATTTCAAGACGGCCCACCCACATATTGAAGATAAAAAGTATTTTAGCTAAAATATGCATGCTGGGCCTGGTAATACCAACAGAGAGCCCTACAGTACCCTGCGCTGAGGCTACTTCAAAAAATGAGTCTACAAAACTAAAGTCTTCAATATACATAAGGGCTATGGTTGAGAAAAATAAAATAAGCATATAAGCTGTAACTAAACCCATTATTACACTAAGAGTATTTGAAGATATTTCAACACCTGCTACTTTTAAACATATCTTTGACTCTTCGGGTAAAGAATTTTTCCAAACCAACCAGCGAAGAGCACTTAAAAGAATAATAAACCTTAATATCTTGATACCACCTGTAGTTGAACATGTGCTTCCACCAACAATCATCAAAAGAATAGTAACATACTTGCTTTTATCGCATAAAGCCGCAGTATCAACAGTATTAAATCCTGTCTGAGTAATTGAGGTAACACTCTGAAATATAGCCGGAACTATATTCTTATAATAAAATCCGAAACTTAAAAAGAACAAAGCGGATGAAATGACAATTATAAGAAAAAGAGTTCTTACCTGTACATCTTTAAAAAAATCTCCCAGACCTCTTTTGATTACTTTGTAATATAGGGGAAAGCTAACTGCTCCTAAAAACATAACTAAACAAACAGTCATGCTGATTATCGGATTATTATAATGACCTATAGAATCACTGTAAGCAGAAAACCCACCAGTAGCAATAGCGCTCATTATATGAATAAGGCCATCATAAAAACCCATACCAGCTGCTAAAAATCCTATAAATCCACAGGCAGTTAATACAGCATATATTTTAACAACTGTTCTGGAAGTCTTAACAACACTACCAACAATATTTTCTTCACCAAACTCAGAAGTATAAAGCTTAAAAGGTGCTCCCCCAGGTCTAAAAAGAAGTGCTAGAGAGATAATGATAATTCCCAGACCACCTAACCATTGCGTATAAGACCTGAAAAAAACTAAAGTCTTAGGTAGAATTTCAGGATTATACATAGTTAAACCTGTAGTAGTCAAACCAGACATAACCTCGAAAACACCGTCTATATATCCGTGTTCAGGAACAAGAATAAATGCCAGGCCACCCAAGAGACTATAAAAAAGATATATTAAAGCAGTAACCACCAGAGCATCTCTCAGGGACGGCTTCTTTTTATAGTCTGGTTGAAACTTTTTTGTTATAAAAGCAACAACATAAAAAATAAGAACCATGAACCCCAAAAGCAAACTCATGGAAAACTCTCTAAAGAATAGAGAGGCGACAAAAGGTACAATAAGAATAATGCCCAAAACACCTATCAGCTCTGCCAAATAAAAAAAGACGAGCTTAAAGTCAATGGGCTTAATATATTTTCTTAGCATATTTATTTATATTTGTTGATGATTCTCTTTGGTTCTTCTTGCCTTCTTTAATTCACCGAAAATATCCTTAAGTTTCTCAAGTATCTTCTCGCTTTCAGCAAGAATAAGGAGTATGTCATCTTCCAATATTTCTGATTTACCCTCAGGAACTACAGCTGAATTTTCCCTGATAATAGAAATAATAAGAGATCCTTCTGGCAAATTAATATCTTTAATTTTTTTACCAGCCGTATCTCCTGGACTTAATTCTATAAGTCTGGTTCCACCTCGAATTAAAAGTGAAAAATCTAGTATATCGTATCCATGCAATATGCTGGATATTTCAGTTGCTGCAGAAATAGTAGGTGAAATAATATAATCTATACCTATTTCCTTACAGGCTGTTCTTAGATTAACATCATTCAATTTTACAACAATTTTGAGCACATTAAGCTTCTTAGCCATCATACCAACTACAGTATTAAGGGCATCTGATTCAGTTGTAGCCACTAAAGCATCAGAATTTCTAGCATCAGCTTTATTTAAGAGCTCTAGCTCTGTGCCATCACCATGCAAGACCAAAGCATCAAAATCTCTTGAAAGATCCTCACACTTCTCTTCATTGGCATCTATAAGCACCAATTCCATATTAACTCTCTGAGATAAATCTTTAGCTAACTGGGTGCCAATACCACCCATACCAACTATAATAACTCTCATTTCTTTCTCCTTCGGATAAACTCTAATGAAACAGCCTTCTTATAAGTTTACCATAAAAAAACAGTTATTCAAATAAATCGACAGTGATAATTTAGAGGGTTTTCCCCGTAATCATTTCAAGGATTGAAAGGTATTTTTCCCTTGTCTTTTCAACAATATCCTCTGGCAAAACAGGACCCGGAGGAGTTTTATCCCAAGCTAATGAATCCAAGTAATCTCTGGTAAATTGCTTATCAAAACTCTTTTGGCTTCTGCCAGGTTCATAATCATTTAGAGGCCAAAAGCGGGATGAATCAGGAGTAAGAATTTCATCTATTAAAACTATTTTTTCACCTATTTTACCAAATTCAAATTTAGTATCGGCAATAATTATTCCTTTTCCCCTTGCAAAATCATCTGCTTGTTTATATATTTCAATGCTTTTTGAGCGCACAAATTCAAAGGCTTCTGCTCCGATAAGATCCTTAGTTTGAGCTTCATTAATAGGTTCATCATGCCCTTCTTCAGCTTTAGTCGAAGGTGTAAAAATAACTTCTGGCAACTTATCTGATTCTTTTAAGCCTTCAGGTAGATTGATTCCACAAATACTTTGCTTATTTTTATATTCTTTCCACCCTGAACCAGCCAGATAACCTCTAACCACACATTCAACAACCAGAGGCTCTGTCTTTTTAACCAGCATAGATCTTTTATCCAGTAAATCCCTATGAGGCTTAAGTCTTTCATCATGGCTGATGATATCATCAATATCTGTAGCTATGATATGATTATCAATCAAGTCCTTTGTATATTCAAACCAAAAGACTGATATCTGAGTCAAAACTTTACCCTTATCCGGTATACCATTAGGCATAACTACATCAAAGGCTGATATCCTGTCACTAGCCACAAATAAAAGAGCATTATCTAAATCATAAACGTCTCTTACTTTGCCCCGCTTAAAGAGCTTTAATCCTTCAAGCTCAACCTTCATTATGGCCTGCATAAATTTCTCCTTACTTAGACTAAATCAGAATTTTCTTTTAAAACACCGGGAGTGACGTAATCCCCCAATTTATCAGCTAATTTAAAAAATCTTTCGCGCTGTAATTCTAATTCTTTAATAATCTCTTTAGGCGTATCATCTACCTGTTCTTTATAG
>JAVCCI010000008.1 GCA_030765555.1 Candidatus Kappaea frigidicola | reverse complement strand
GGTTCGGTGCCAGAAATTATTGTGAATGGCAAAAATGGTTTTGCTGTGGATTCATTTGAAGAATTTTTGAAAGCAATTATAGATGTTCAAAATTTAGATCCGCGGGATTGCAGAAAACATGTTGAGGAATTTTTTAGTGTTGAAAAAATGACGGATCAGTATGAAATGTTATATAAAAAATTAATTCAAGCAAGCTGTTAATCCTATTATAAAAAAATAGTCCTCATATTTTATGTATGGGGGTATTTGCCCCTGCTGGACAAAGTTTGAACAGTCCTCAAGATTTATCTTGAGGACTGTTTCATTTGAGGGTATAATTTAAGAAAAGAGGGAGTTAGAAATGAAAGCAAAACCGAATGTTATAAAGAAGTTGTTTAAAGTATTCGGCATTACTTTTTTTATATGCGCTATATCTTTTAACGCATTTGCGAAATCCGATATCCCCGAAGAAGAAATCAAAGCAATAATGGAAGAGCTTGTTTTCCCCATGTCTGGTGTTACGGGAATGGTTATCGGGGTTATATCCGGAGATGATACATTTATCGTTGGCTTTGGGGAAACAGCTGAAGGTAGCGGCGTAAAACCGGACAGCCAGACAGTCTGGCAGATTGGTTCTGCTTCAAAAGTTTTCACCAGCAATATTTTTGCGGCAATGATTGTTAAAGGAAAGGTTAAGCTGACTGACCCGATTCGGAATTACGTTCCAAAAGATGTTAGGGTTCCAAACTATGAAGGGCGCGAAATTACCCTACTTGACCTTGCAACCCATACGTCAGGTTTTCCGCGTAGCATAGAAAGTGAAGATTTAAAAAGTGACTTGAGTGGCGATTACCAGAAAAATCCTTATTATACGGCGAAAGAATTTTATCCTTGGCTCAATAACTATAAGCTGGATGTAAAGCCTGGAACGCGTTACCTCTATTCCAATGTCGGCTTTGCCCTGCTTGGCGATATTCTGGCCCGCAGGGAAGGCCTTACCTATGGGGAACTTGTAGAAAAATATATAGCGAACCGCTATGGCCTTAAAGACACTACAATATCTCCCAATAAGGAACAGAAAATGCGTGAGGCTGCAAGTTATTGGATGAACGGAGATCTTATTCGAAATGATTGGGTTTTTAAATTTGAACAACCAAGCGGTGGAATCTATTCTACGGCTGATGACCTTACTAAATTCATAAGGTTAAATTTAGGATTGATTGACGAAAGTTACTATCCCGTTACTGATATCGCTCACGGAGTTTATGTCCTACGCACCGAACTGGTGAACCCTTATTCGTTTGGTCCAAGCGGTATGGCGCTTGGCTGGGAAGTAGACTTTGCGCATAATGCGCTACCTACTACACTCAGCAAAAACGGATGGGTTAGCGGCTTTAATACTTGGATAATTCTCGTGCCAAGCGAAAAAATAGCAGTCTTTAGTATATCAAACAAACCATTCATTTTTATTAACGAAGAGCTTGAAAATATCTTAAGAAGTACCATAGGTGCCAAAAAGAGTCGCTAAAACAGCTAATTAAAAACACTTTCCAGTGATCCCCTTGCAATAATAAATTGCAAGAAGTCTTTATTCAGGTATATATCTTATTTTTTAAAGCAATGAATAAGTGTCTAAATAATTATTTTTGGGATGTCAGATAATTATCCCTATAAATGCTACATGCAGAATATAGTTGACAAAAGGGGTAAAGTAGGAGATGCTATAGGTAGTAAATGAGGGAATTGAAGTTTTAGTCTGCAAAAGAACGAAATGTTCAGGTTGCGTTTTTATTTCTACCATTATTTACTAAATTTTATAAGAAGGAGGTATGTAGATAATGGCAACAGGAAAAGTAAAATGGTTTAACGACCAAAAAGGTTATGGTTTTATAACTCCAGATGATGGCAGCAAAGATTGTTTTGTTCACCACAATGCAATTCAGGGTGACGGCTTCAAGAGTCTAGCTGAAGGCCAAGCAGTTGAGTTTGAAGTTGAAGATGGTCCTAAAGGTCCACAAGCAACAAAAGTGACAAAATTATAATCTAAAAAAACAAATAAGGCCTAGTGAATTATAGCTAGGCCTTATTTTTTTATTAATGATATGGAATGTTAAATGGGATATAGGGAAATTTTATTAGAGCTGCCCACTGATTATACAGAGGATCAGCTTAGAAGCAAAATTGAAAATGAGCTAAAGACAAAAGAGTTTTCATATCAGATTAAAAGAAAAAGCCTAGATGCCAGAAGGAAGACCAATATCCGCTGGCAAATTTCAATTTCAGCATCTTCAGAGCAGATTAAGGGAGATGCCCCCGCAGTAACCCCGACGTTAAATATACCTTATAAAAAAAGAACAAAGAAAGCTTTGGTTGTTGGAAGTGGGCCTGCTGGATTCTTTTCAGCATTCGTACTTCAAAAAGCAGGTTTCAATACAACGCTAATAGAAAGAGGTTCGGATGTTAAGCAAAGAGCTAGGGCAATAGGAGTCTTTGAGAATACAGGGGAATTTAATTCTGTTAATAATTATGCCTTTGGTGAGGGTGGAGCGGGCACATTCTCAGATGGGAAGCTTACTTCGAGGTCTAAGCATATATCGCAAGAAAGAGAATTTATTATATCAAGTTATATTGATGCTGGTGCACCAGAAGAGATTAGGTATATGGCGCACCCTCATTTAGGAAGTGATAATCTTAAAAAAATTGTTTCTACACTTAGAGAAAATTTTTTAAATATTGGTGGCAAAGTATTATTTGAAACATTACTAGAAGACTTAAAGATTAAAGATGGAACAGTTTCTGAAGCCATAACGACTTCAGGTACATTAGCAGCTGATGAGTTTATTATTGCTCCAGGACACTCAGCCTATGAAACATACCGGATGTTAATTGCAAAAGGAGTTGAATTTCGTATAAAGAATTTTTCTATAGGCTGTAGAATAGAACATCCTCAAGAAATTATTAATCAAGCTCAATGGGGACACAAAAGTTTGCCAGGAATTAAAGGGGCTGAATATCGCCTGACATCTACAAGAGAAGGCGGTTTGCCGGTGTATACATTTTGCATGTGTCCCGGTGGACGAATTATTCCGGCTACAGCTTATAAGAATACAAATATAGTAAACGGAATGAGTTTACATAGTAGGAGTGGTAAGTTTGCAAACGCAGCGTGTGTAGCTGGAATTAATTTAAGCAGGGTACATAATGTGACGACTCCTCTAAAAGCCCTTGAATGGCTGGGCAAGCTTGAGAAGCGTTTTTATAAATATTCAGATGGCTATAAAGCTCCGGCTTGTACTATCAAAAATTTTATTAGCAGAAAGGATGTTTCAACTATTACCGAAACGAGCTATCCTTTAGGATTAAAAAGGTCAGCGTTATGGGACTTGTTGCCGGTTGAGGTAAGTAGAGCGATTAGGCGAGGGCTCAAAGATTTTAGCAGAAAAGTAAAAGGATTTGACGCGGGTATTATTATGGGTCTTGAGAGTAAGAGTTCGTCTCCTATTCAGGTTTTAAGAGAAGAAAACATGCTCTCAATCGGTTTTAATAATCTTTATATAGCTGGAGAGGGTAGCGGGCTGGCTGGAGGCATAATATCAAGTGGCGCAGATGGCATAAAAGCAGCTATGGCTATTATCGGCAAAGATTAGAATTTTCATTTACCAGAGGTGTTCGATTTTAAAATATTATATATGATCCCCTTGCAATAATAAATTGCAAGGGATTTTTATTTAAGTGTATAATAGTAGCTATGAAAGATAGAAATATTGTAGTTATAGGTGGTGGCCCTTCGGGGATAATGGCGGCTATTCGGGCTTCAGAGCTTGGATGTAGGGTTATCTTAATAGAGAAGAATGCGGAATTAGGCAAAAAGCTTCTCTTAACAGGTAAAGGGCGTTGTAATTTAACTAATAACTCAGGATTAGAGAGTTTTATTGAGCGCTTCTCAGGTAATGGCCAGTTTTTAAGAGATGCCTTTAAGGTTTTTTCTAATGAGGATTTAATGGAGTTTTTTGAAAGTAGAGGTATAAAACTAAAGACAGAAAGACAGCAGCGTGTTTTTCCTGTAAGTGATAAGGCCATAAATATACTTGATGGTTTAAGAAGAGAGTTAACTAAGAATAGAGTTAAAATATATTATAACTCGGAAGTTACTGATATTATTAAGGACAATAAAGTTTATAGTATTAAAATTATAGGAAAAAAAGATATTTTATGTGAAGCGGTTATAATATGTACTGGTGGAGTTTCTTATG
The DNA here is from genome assembly GCA_030765555.1 of Candidatus Kappaea frigidicola. Classification (GTDB taxonomy): domain Bacteria; phylum Omnitrophota; class Gorgyraeia; order JAGLLT01; family JAGLLT01; genus Kappaea; species Kappaea frigidicola. The sequence goes on along the minus strand of JAVCCI010000008.1, from coordinate 1,274 downwards.
CGGCTACGGGTTCTTCAGGCAAAGGTCTAAAGATGGCTGAGGAATTAGGGCATAAGGTAGTTAGTTTGCGTCCTGGGCTAATCGGGTTGATGACTAAAGATAAGTATCCTAAGCTTTTACAGGGACTTCCTTTAAAAAATATAAGAATAACATTTTCTGATGGAAAAAAGAAAGTTATTTCTGAAATAGGAGAGTTGATGTTTACTGATTTTGGAATATCGGGTCCCTTAGTTTTAACTTTAAGTGGACAGGTAGTTGACTGGCTTAAAAAGGGTAAAAAGGTTATGGCTTTTATTGATTTAAAGCCAGCTTTATCCAATGCCCAGATAGATGCCAAATTTTTAAGAGAATTTAAGATAAGTCCTAAAAAAGGTATTAAGTATTTTTTAAGGAGCATGTTGCCTCAACGTCTCATAGATGTCTTTCTGGACTTATCTGGTATAGAACCTGATAAAACAGTTAGCCAGGTTACTCTGCAGGAAAGAAAGAAACTCTTAGTTTTATTTAAAACCTTACCTATTGAAATATCTAGACCCAGACCCATTAATATGGCTATGATTACTAAGGGAGGCATTTCATTAAAAGAGATAAATCCTAAGACGATGGAATCGCGTTTAGTCGAAGGACTGTACTTAGCGGGAGAGATTATAGATGTTGATGCGGATACTGGAGGATTTAATTTGCAGGCCGCTTTCTCAACCGGGTATTTAGCAGGGGAGAGTGCGGCTAAATAAATTTCTTCTACTGTTTTTAATAGTGTATAATGAACTGTAAATAAATTTGAATAATTAATGGAGGTTTTAGGTAACATGAGCACTGTTTATCTTACAAGAGTTGGTTCTGAGAAATTAATAAAAGAGCTGCAATATCTACAAACCGTAAAGCGCCGGGAGTTGTCTGTAGCTATAGGAAAAGCCCGAGATCACGGAGATATAAGCGAAAACGCTGAATATGATGCTGCCAAAGAAGAACAAGGTCTTAACGAGCTTAGGATTTCAAAATTAGAACAAAATTTAAATCATGTGCGTATAATCGAAGATGAAAACCTCACTACAGATGAAATTCTAATAGGAGCAACGGTTAAATTGAAAAATATGGATTCTGGTGATGAGTTGGAATACACTTTAGTCTCTGAGATAGAGGCTGACTATGATCAGGGTAAAATATCTATAACTTCTCCTGTAGGTAAAGGCCTTATAGGGCATAAAGAGAATGAAGTAGTTGAAATTGAAGTACCTGTAGGTATATTAAAATATAAAGTCTTAAAAATATCT
>JAVCCI010000019.1 GCA_030765555.1 Candidatus Kappaea frigidicola | reverse complement strand
TCTGGAGTTTCGAAAAATTTCTTATGGAACACATCATTGGTAAAAAATCCCGAGATAGTGGTACCGAAGTTTGCTCCCGGGTTGATAATAGACAGCCCGTCATTTGAACTGCCCCAAGGCCGAGCGAAATAAGGAACTTCCTCGTGAACTGCCTCATATTGAGCAGCTTTCTCTCCACTCCAAGGAATAAGGCCACCTAGGGTAGTTACTGCTAATACTGCTTTATCTAAAAATCCTTCCACAGGATCTATAACGGAAGAATCGACTAAAGTTGAACTTTGATTTTCATAACTATAAAACTCAACCTTATCATTCCCCCAGTCGGCAACATAACCGGCATTGGTATAGGTTATATCAGAAGGTGACGGTTCATAAGCCAGACTGTTATCAAAGGAGGTATCGCCATAATTAATATTAGCACCACTGTTCCAACCCTGGTCAGAACCGCTAACATCCAAAAATTTGGTTACATCAAGATTAGACTCGTAGGATTTACCTAAATAATCGCTACCGCCTTGGCCAAAAGAAACAGGATCTGAAACAGTATTACCAGGAGTTTCAAAAGCAAAATGCTCACGGGAAATTACGAAAGTTTGACCATTTGTATAATCATTGCCACCAAAGTCACCATCCCAACTCTGATCAGAAAAAGAGTTGACAGTAGTAGTAGGCACATAAGTAAAATCGGAAACATCAAAGGTATAAGCATTGTCAAAAACAGTTGTGTTTGTGTCATAAGTTTGGCTTGTATCATACCCTGAAGTATAAGTTGAGTCGGTAAAATTATAAAGGCTGGGATCAACCAAATGATACACAACAGGGGCTGGTGTATAAGTAAGTGCATAATCATCGGAAGGCGTAACTACCTGCGGTTCATAAACTGGGACATAATTGTTATAGTTATCCATGCCGGTATCAGGATTAGGAATGTAATCATCGTAATAAAAATAATCACTTCCATAATCCTCTGCATAGGCATTTTCGCAGAAAAAGGTCAGCAAAGGATTTGCAGGTATTGGAGCTGGCCCCTGCAACATCAGATTCAAAGTGGTAGCATAGTCAGGCCTCATAGTCGAAGATAGGTCTTGATATAAAAAGCAGAAGATAACTATAAAAGCAACCATTTGCATAACCGGTTTAAACCGGCCGCTTCTGGCTTCAATAATTACTCCTGAATGAATATCTTCCCTTTTTTCTATCATTTATTCCTTAAATTTCGGTGTATCCGTTATGGTTACACCGACTTTATTCGATGGATTTAATGAACCATTCTTCTGCCCGACATAATTTTCTAATCCCAAATTCTTTAAAGCAGGAACTTTTCCCAAATTCTTTAAAACAGGATCTTTAATGTAATTTCCATAAACAGTGCCTACTATAGGATATGCACCGCTAAAAGCCTGACGAACCATAAAAGCATCCTGCCTATCCATGCCTTTAGTTATACTGCTGACTCCCATGCTAACCATACTAGAAGGGATGGATGAAAAAGCCCGAGTTACACCATGAGTAAGCGCCTGACCGGGGCCATTTGCTTTATTAAAAGTAGTCACAGAAACATCTTTTACTTTAACCATAGTCGGCCACGCAGTATTAATTTTATTCGTATCATTTATTTTAAATTTTCCAGCACTATTCGCTTTCGCGATTGCATTGTATCCAGTCTCTGAAACTGGACTATCAACAAATTTAGGATACACATTGTCAAACTTAGCTTGTCTTGTGGCATCTAAAGGGTTGCCATCCAAAGTAGACGCTTTTTCTGTTCCATCTAAACCTAAACGTGAACCAAAGGTTACCTCTGAGTTCTCGGCTTTCATTTCTTTGTAAGAAGTTTTAGGTGTAAGGATGTCTTTTGTTTCTTTCCCGGGTATAACAGTAGCAATACTAGCAGAAGCTACCCCTCCAACAAATGAACCTGCTAAATTAGCACCAAAACTTATCCAAGGATCTTGTGTTCCATGAATATCAGAATCGTTAGAACGAATAACGTTGTTAGCTAAAATCGCACCTTCAGTAGCACCGCTAAGTGCTCCTACGCCCATAGCTTTAAAAATGCTATCTGACCCAGCTCCTAAAGTTCCCGAAGGATTTAAACCTCCGCCGACTACTCCTTGAGCCACAGAAGACACAAAGGTTGTTTTAGAAACATCCCATCCCTGCTGTTGTCCAGTCATACTTATAGCCGAGCCCAACTGACTAAGAGCGGCCATTGAGTTATAGCTTGACGCCCAACTTCCCAGGCTTCCGTAGCCACTTATCGCACTGCTTGCTCCGGCAACAAAACTTCCTCCAGGTGTAACCATACCGCTAATCCCTGAAGAGACAACACTGCCAACAACAGATGAAGCAAGGCCAATTCCTACACTAGCCACAAACTTACCAGTATCGAACTTTGCTACCTCACCACCACCGGATGCACGGGCAAATACTATTTGAGTGAAGATTTGAGTATGAAGAGTGAAAACTATGAATAATGCGAGAAAAATTTGTGCTGTTTTATTTCTAAGAATATTTTTCATTGTTATCGCTTCCCTTACAAAACGAAAACTAGATAATTCCCCTTTTCCTACGAACATCTTATTTATTAATTTAGTTATCATAATATATATATTATATAAATATAATAAAAAAAACCGAGCTGCTATAAATGAGCAACCCGGCTATCCTTATTCAATGATTAATCCCTTAGGACCCGTGGCTTTGCGTCCTCTGATTCCTCAGAGTTTGCCTGATATTAGCTATCTCTAAGATGTCGTGAACAGTTAGAATATAACATATATTATATATATATGTCAATGATTTATTAGGGAAAAAAGCCTTTTTGAAAGCATTTTCAGTAGATTTAATCAAAAAAGCTATAGTGAAAAATTAATAATTAAATTAGTAAATGCCTTAAATAATAGCAATTTAAGTATTGAGGACATTAAGGTTTATAAATGGTTGTTAATAAAGGAGTTACTAGCCTACGTCGAATAAACCCTTTGTCATAAAATTAACTAGGATAGGACCAGCTACAATTATCATAATAACTGGCAATATACAAAAGATAAGAGGGACAAGCATTTTTATTGG
>JAVCCI010000057.1 GCA_030765555.1 Candidatus Kappaea frigidicola | reverse complement strand
TTGGGCACTAAATTAGCCATATTTAATTACTCCTTTGAACATATTAAAGAATTAACTACAATTTCTACACACTATAATTACTATATTAAAACCCCTTATGAATAAAGTCAATTTATAATTTCTTGCTGCTAATCATCTTCTTTAGACTAATTTCTTTAAGCTCTTTTATTATGTAATCTTCTATATTATCTAGTTTTTTCTTAAGCCGACATTTTTTCAATTCCGGACAGGCCTTCTTCTTAAAAACACATTCATTTAATTTAAAGGGTCCTTGGAAAACCTGCATAATATCAAGGAGATATACGCTTTTAGCTTTCTTATTAAGGCTAAAACCTCCATGCGCACCTTTATAAGATTTAAGAATTCCTTTTTTATTTAGTTTTTGCAAAACCTTTCTAATGAAAGCCCGGGGAACCTTTAGTTCTTTGACTAGTTCATCAACGCTAATTATGCGGTCATTTTCTTTTGCCAAATAGCAAATAGCATGCAGGGCATACGATGTATCCCGCGTTATAAGTTTCATTTAAACTTCCTTATGGTAAACTACATTATAATTAATAAACACTTATTTTAAAAAATAGGTAGTTTAGCGTCATACCCAGGACTAGAGCTAGCAGCCGTCTTTACAGTGACTGACAGGTCGCATCATAAACTTAATAGAAATATTCATCTTCAACCCTCCTTCTTTATTTATGGTTTTTATTTACTTTCTACATAAATGATACCATATTAGTATCATTTGTCAAGAAAAAAAATTACTCCTTCTTATTTCTCCTTCATTCTGTGGCGCTCAGCTAGAAGAACGATATCGCGTAACTCTTCTACATTTTTAGCATTCCTCCAGTTATTTTCAAATTCTTTTTCCTGAACTATCTGTGCAATAGCTGATAAAGCTTTTAAGTGAAAGTTTCTTTCATCCTTTGAACCGGCTAAAACAAAAACAGTATTTACCGGTGTTCTTTCGCTCTCAAATTTTACACCCTCTTTACATCTGGCTAAAAGAATATAAAACTCTTTCTTTCCCTCACAGATAATATGGGGTATAGCTAGACCATCTTTTATTACCGTACTAGAGTCCTTCTCGCGTTGTATCAACAAATCATAAATATAATCAGCTTTTTTATTAAGTTTTTCGGCTAACTTTTCCGCCACCTTTTTAAAGAAAGCATTCATGCTAATACCTTCTTCTACATCAACCACTAGGGCCTCTTTGATTAATTTATCAAACCTATCCTCTGATATATCATCTCTTTCTCTGATAATCTCTTTTAATTCTACTCTTAATAAATCATCAGCCAGCTCTTTATTAGTCAAACGCTCAACAATATGAATTATAGCTGAAGTACGTTTTGTTCTAAAGCTACCATAAACTAAGTACCACAACAGACCCACCAAAACAAAAGCCGCTGCCATAGCAATTGGTGTGGATCCCATCCTATAGACTAAAAATGTGCATCCTCCAACTCCAGCTATTTGTATCCAGGGATATAGGGGAGATCTAAAAGCAGGTTGATAATTAGGTATTTTGCTTTCACGCATAATGATTAAGGCAATATTAATTAAAATATAGATGAGAATCAGAAATACACTAGCCGCTTTAACTAAAAGCTCAAGATCCAAAAAGATAATACTAGCTATAATAAAAATTGATGTGAAAATTACAGAAAAATGCGGAGTATTAAATCTTTTATTAATTTTACCTAAAAATGCTGGCATAAGACCATCTCGACTCATCGCCAGCGGATAACGCGAAGCTGACATAATCCCGGCGTTGGCTGTGGAAATAAAAGCTAGAACAGCTCCAATGGCCATCAGGGCTGCACCCCACCCAGGTATTGAAACCGCCGCCCCATCAGAAATAGGGGTTATAGTCACAGCAAGCTTATCAGCATCCATTAAACCGGTTGTAATAAAAACTACTAGAGCATAAATAAGGCCGACTATTATTAAAGAAAGAAACATTCCTAAAGGAATGTTCTTGGCAGGGTTTTCCACTTCTTCAGCTACACTAGCAATTTTAGTTAAACCACCATAAGAAACAAATATAAAACCCGCTGTAGCAAAAACTGCAGCCGAACCATATGGTGCAAAAGGTTGATAACGATGAATATCTATAGCTGTAAAGCCTTTAGTTATATATAGAACTAAGAGAGCAATTAAGCCTAAAACTAAGGCTACCTGAAAGCGCCCAGCATGCTTAATGCCTTTTAAATTAATGAGCATAAAAAGAATACAGAATAAGACAGAAACCAATCTTATATCAACACCGCGAAGCTGCGGAATTAAGGCTATATAAGCTCCCATGCCAATTAAGGCAAAAGCAGTTTTAAGACTTAAGGAAAACCAAGTTGCCAGTCCGCCAACAGTTCCGGCAGCTGAGCCCATGCTCCTAGTAATAAAAAAGTAATCCCCTCCAGCTTTAGGCATAGCTGAAGCTAATTCTGCCATACTTAAAATAGTAGGAATTACGAAAATACTAGCAACTATATAGGATAAGAAAAGGGCAGGACCAACTCTAGCCGAAGCAAGACCAGGTAAAATAAAAAGCCCAGAGCTTATCATGGCGCCTGAGGCAATGCAAAAGACATCAAGTAAAGTTAGGGATTTTTTAAGCTGATTTTGATTATCCATTATTTTTTAGGATGTTACTTTTTTTACCGGATACCGGCCACAGGTAAATTTTTCACCTTCAGGGCAGTACTTTAAAGCTTCACATTTAGCCCCGGCGTTTGAAAAGACAGCCGGTAATTCTTTTTTACAGATAGCTAACATGTTATCAGCCAGTGCTTTTATCTCCCACTGGGCCCGGCTACAGCATCTTAGAGAGAAAAAATGCATTAGTTCACGAACATTCATAGTCACAACTATTTTTGTCTCCGCCCCCTGTGGCAAAACAAACCTGGCATCTTGATTAGCCTTTTCTCCAACTATACCTTTCTCCTGAAGTAATTGCAAGAGTCGATTATAACCTTGCTGAATACGGCTTAAGACATCTTCGTACTCTTTTAGGGCCTCTGGATCTTTTTTAATTGTTGGGGGGATAATAAAACTAAAATTATCTTCTTTAACATACCTTTGACTCTGCTGGGAATATGAGGCTAGTCGATGCCTGACTAACTGATGGGTTAAAGCTCGCGAAACACCCTCAACGGCAAAGGTAAATTTTACATGCTCTAAGGGGCTTTCGTGTCCTGAGGAAACAATTTTGGTAATAAATTTTGTCATCTTCTCAGGATCTTCTTTGGCTTTCTCAAATATGTCACCTGCAAACTCTGCTGAATAGCATTGCCTGCAGGCTGCATATATCAATGATAAGGCATTCTGTGTTGAACTTAAAAGTTTTACTTTAAGATCTTTTTCAGGCATTACTTTAATTCCTCACGTAATTTTTTAGCAACAATTACTAAATTTTTTAATGAGGCTTCTGTCTCCGGCCAATCTCTGGTCTTAAGGCCACAGTCAGGATTAATCCAGAAATTTTCTTTTGCAAGGGCCTCGAGGGAATTCTTGACTACTTCCTCCATGTCTTCTACACTAGGTACGGCTGGTGAGTGAATATCCCAAACTCCAAGTCCAATTTGTCTATCAAAATTAACTTTTTTAAAATCTTTAATAATATCACCCTTACTTCTTGTAGCCTCAATAGTGATACAATCAAAATCCATCTGACAGATATAGTCAATAATCTCACCAAACTCTGAATAACACATATGGGTGTGAATCTGAGTATCTGGTTTTGAAATTGAGGAAAGATTGAAACATTTGGCTGCCCATTCAAAATACTTTGGCCAATCTTTTCTCTTAATGGGAGCTTTTTCTCTGTAAGCTGCTTCATCAATCTGGATAATCTTAATTCCGGCTTCTTCATAATCTTTAACTTCATCTTGCAGACAAAGCCCTATCTGGTAAGCTACTTCTGAAACCGGGATATCTATTCTGTTAAAACTCCAGGCAATGATTGTTACCGGACCAGTGAGCATACCCTTCACCGGCTTCTCAGTCAGGCTCTGGGCATATTTAACTTCCTCGATAGTCATGGGTTCCGGACGAGATACATCACCAAAAATGATTGGTGGTCTATAACCTCTGGTGCCGTAGGAAATAATAAAAGCCTTTTTAGTAGTGGCAATTCCGTCTAGTTTCTGAGCGAAAAACTCAACCATATCGGTTCTTTCAAATTCTCCATGAACAAAGACATCAAGTCCCATATCTTCCTGAAACTTAATTAAACTATCAATCTTACTTTTAATAAATTCTTTGTAATCTGCTTCACTTAAACTACCTTTTCTAAAAGCAGCTCTTTTGGCTCTCAATTCCTTATCCTGAGGATAACTACCTATAGTAGTTGTTGGAAATAAAGGTAAATTGAGAAACTCTCTCTGCATCTTATCTCTTTTGGCATAGGCAGTACTCTTTACAAAATCACTGTCTTTTAAATTAGAGATTTTATCTTTAATAGATTGATTCAAGCCATAATCACTGGCATCTTTATTCCAATTAGCTGCAGCCTCTAAATTACCTTCAAAAACTTCTTTGATAAGTTTAAGCTCATGAAGTCTTTCTTTTGCAAAAGATATTTTATTTAGAAGCCTCTCATCTAAATCCTCCCCTTCAATAGTTACTGGCAAATGATACAAAGGAGCGGCATTAGAGACCATTACGTTTTTAGCAATTGAAGATAATTCTTTTAAAGTAGCTACAGCAGAAGTAATATCTGTTCTCCAAATATTTCTACCGTCAACCAAACCAGCGATGAGAATTTTATCTTCAGGGAAACCAACCTTTTTAATATTAGCCAGGTTATCTTTACCATTTACGAAATCAAGGCCGATAGCAGCTACCGGTAATTCGTATAAATCAGCTAAAAAATCAACCGCCTCATAATAAGTAAAAAGATTTATCTTTACATCCAGGCCTTCAAACTTCTTGTAAGCTTCTTTTAAAGCAGCAATTTCATCAGCATCTAACTCCAAGACAAAGGCTGGCTCATCAAGTTGCACTTCTTCAAACTCATGGATAAGTTCAACATAAGCATCAGCTAAATTCAAAAGCATTTCTTTAAAGTTTTCTTTAGCTACACCCTTAGAAAGCTTCAGGAAAGTAAAGGGTCCGATAAAATAAGGAATGCCTTTATTGAAATCAGCTAATTTATATTTAGGTTTATTAGAAGCCGCCTTAAATTCAGCCCCTTCAACTTCAGAAACAAGATAGTGATAGTTAG
>JAVCCI010000078.1 GCA_030765555.1 Candidatus Kappaea frigidicola | reverse complement strand
GGTGATGTCAGAAAGTACTTTAATAAAATAGGTGTAGCTGAAATTATTATTAGAGCGGGCATGTTAAATGTGGGAGATAAGGTATTAATTAGTGGACCTAAAACACCAGCATTGTTTAGCAAGATAAGTGAGATTGAAATAAATCATAAAAGAGTTAAAAGTGCTCTCAAGGGTCAGATAGTAGGTATAAAAGTTGCATCTAGGCTTAGGCCTGAAGATAAGTTGTTTATCTGGAAGAAAAAATAAAACATAAAAAGTATTATTTATATTCTCTTACTTTTACTTTTGAACCATCGGGCTCGTATTCATAAAGAATCTTTGAAATGCGACTAAAATATTCACCATCATACTGATAAGTACTCTCTATTGCTTCATTTTCACCTATTATCCAACTAGTTACAAAAGAAAATTCTCCAGTAACAATTTCCTGAGTATAACTGGCTCCTTCCATAGAGCCTATGTATTCTAATAAGCCATCGCTAGTTAAAAATATATAAAAGTGTCCATTGCCATCTGGGCTTCTGACAGAGCTGTAAGAGCCTTTGTAGTAGTTGAGATTGACTACTAAAAGTAATTCTCCTTTTTCAAAGGTAAATTTATCAATTGAGCTTTCTGCAGCTAATTTAAAGACGCTTTTATCATCACTGCTTAAATGACTTTTTTCAGCTAAAAACCTAAAAGCAGCGAAGTAATCTGTAAAATATTCTGTTTCAAAAGCCCTTATATTTAATGGGGTAACAAAAATTGAAAACAAAATGAGAACTAGGATAATATAATTTTTTTTATTCATTTGTAAAAAAAGACCTTATTTTGCTGTTTTTATAACTATAATTATAGCGTATAGATACAAATAAGCAAGTTAAAAGTATAAAATAGTCCTTGACAAAAAACTGCTAAAATGGTATACATTTTTACCTTAACCTATAGAAAATTAAGGACTTACAAGGAGTAGTATAATGCCAAGACAAATTAGTTTAGACAAAGTTAGAAATATCGGTATCATGGCACATATTGATGCAGGTAAAACCACGGTTACGGAACGTATTTTATTCTATTCGGGCCGTTCGCATAAGATTGGTGAGGTGCATGACGGGGAAGCAAAAATGGACTGGATGAAGCAGGAGCAGGAGAGGGGAATTACCATTACCTCAGCTGCTACAACCTGCCACTGGAATGACTGTCGAATTAATATTATTGATACCCCGGGCCACGTTGATTTTACTGTAGAGGTTGAAAGAAGTCTCCGGGTTTTAGATGGAGCTGTTGCTATTTTTTGTGCTGTAGGTGGTGTTGAGCCTCAATCAGAAACAGTCTGGCGTCAATCAGATAAATACAGTGTTCCTAAAATGGCCTTTGTTAATAAAATGGATAGAATAGGTGCTGATTTCTTATCAGTCTTAAAAAATATTGAAGAGCAACTAGGAGCTAATGTAATTCCGCTACAAGTTCCTATAGGTGCTGAAGATAGTTTTAAAGGTATGGTTGATTTAGTGGAAATGAAAGCTGTTATTTATGATGATGATGCCGAAGGAAAAAATTTCCACCTAGAAGATATACCTGAAGATTATAAAGAAATATCTCAAAAATATCACCACATCATGGTAGAAAAAGCGGTTGAATTAGATGATCATTTAACCGAAAAATACTTAGAAGACGAAAATTCAATCACTAAAGAAGAATTAAAAATAGCTATTAGAAGGGGAACAATTGAAAACAAAATAGTTCCTGTAATGTGTGGTGCTGCTTTTAAAAACAAAGGTGTTCAAAGATTGCTAGATGCCGTCACTGAATATCTTCCTTCGCCGGTTGATTTACCTCCAGCTGAGGGGCATGACATTGATGATATAGAAAAAATTATTACTAGAAAAGCTGAAGATAGTGAACCTTTTGCTGCTTTAGCATTTAAGGTGCAGACAGATCCGCATATGGGTAAACTGGTTTATTTCAGAGTTTATTCAGGTTCGGTAAAGTCAGGTTCTTATGTATATAATGCTACAAAAGACCGCAAAGAAAGAATGGGGCGCATCTTGCAGATGCATGCCAATGAAAGAGAAATTAGAGAAGAAATATTTGCCGGTGATATTGCTGTAGGTATCGGCTTAGACCATACAATTACCGGAGATACTTTGTGTGATACAAACAATCGAATTATCTTAGAAGCTATAGAATTTCCAGCACCTGTTATGTCTTTATCAATAACTCCTAAAAGTCGAGCTGATCAAGACAAAATAGGTAAAGGGCTAATGAAATTAGCTGAAGAAGACCCGACCTTTACCGTAGAAACTGATCATGAAACAGATGAAACCATTCTCTCTGGTATGGGAGAGTTGCACTTAGAGGTTATTGTTGATAGGCTTAAGCATGAATTTAAAGTAGAGGCTGAAGTTGGTCAACCTAAAGTTGCTTATAGAGAGACGATTACTGGTGAAACGTCAGTCAATCATAAATACGTTAAGCAGAGTGGTGGCCGTGGTCAGTATGGACATGTAGTTATAAATCTTGCTCCTACCGATGCAGGTAAAGGCTTTGAATTTAAAAATAAAATTACAGGTGGTTCTATCCCTAAGGAATATATACCATCGGTTGAAAAAGGTATTATTGGAGCCATGCAGAGAGGTGTTTATGCAGGTTTCCCTGTAGTTGATGTTAAGGTTGAGTTGATTGATGGTTCTCACCATGAGGTTGACTCTTCTGAAATGGCTTTCAAAATAGCTGGCTCTGAAGCTTTCAAAATAGCCTTCCTTAAAGCGGCTCCTATATTATTAGAACCATGCATGTCTATAGAAATTACTGCTCCTGAAGAAAATGTAGGTGACGTTGTGGGTGATATTTGCTCTAGAAGAGGCAAGGTTTTTGGTATGGAATCAAAAGGCAAACATCAGATAGTGACCGCCGAAGCTCCTTTGTCCGAAATGTTTGGATATGCAACAGCTTTAAGGTCGCTTACTTCAGGTAGGGCAACCTATTCAATGCATTTTGAAAAATATACGCAAGTTCCTTATGAGCTAGCTGAGAAACTAACTGAAGAAGCTAGAGTTAAAAAAGCAGCTGGAAACAAATAAATTCTAATTGACGTGCTATTTAGCTTCTGCTACCATATATACATGAAATATGCACATGCTTCATATATTTATGACTGGGTAGAATCTCAAATAGTACATTAAAATATAAACCCTCGTTTAATCATTTAAGCGAGGGTTTTTTTGTTGGCATATATTTAGGGGGAAAAGACATGCAAGAAAATAAAGCTCCGGTTACCTGTGGCCTGGCCATTTCCAGTATTATAGTTTCACTTTTATTTTTTATTCCTTTTTTGGGGCTAGCAGGTCTCATTTTGGGAGTTATGGCTATGATTAAAATTTCCAACTCAAACGGAAAGCTTAGTGGCAAGGGGATAGCTATGGCTGGAATTATTATTGGAGCTATTCGTTTCTTTGTCCTTATTCTAGTAGTTATTGCGGTTTTAGTTTCTTTACCTGAAATGAAAGCAGCTTTTAATAAAGGGCGATATGAAGCTATTAGTGCTAAAGCGAGAGTAAATTTAGAGAATATATATAGCGCAGAGGAAGCCTACAAAAAAGATAATGGAACTTATATTAACTGCCCCAAAAATCCACCCCAGATGCCAGCTGATGCTAGTAATCAGTGGCAGAGGGATATGACTGGCTGGACAGATATTAATTTTAATCCTGTGGGGGACATTTATTATCAGTATGAAGTGATTAACGCTACAAAAAAATCATTTACAGCTATTGCTGTGGGTGATTTAGATCAGGATGAAATTTATTCTAAATTCACTATTACCCAAGATGGGAGTATTTCGGTTGAGAATGAATATGAATAATATAAAAGCTTTAAAAACATTATGCACAAATCCATCAAAGATAGTTGTTGGCCTAATATTTTTTATGCTGGCTAGTCTTGTTTTTATTTTTCCGGCTAAATGTGATTCTATAATAGATAAATATGTTGGCGGCCTAGGAGATGCTTATGGAACTGCTATTTATACCAATGTTAAGTCTAATATGCATCAGCTATTGTTGTGTGAAATGACCTACCATAGTGATCACAAGAGATATATAAATTGCCCGCCAAATCCTAAGAGTATTCCAGGTAAAAAACCTTTGGCCTGGGAGACGGGACGTCATTATGATTCTTGGAAAAACCTAGGTTTTGAAATGAAAGGGAAAGTTTATTATCAATATAAAGTAATCAACGCAGGTAAAGATACTTTTAAGGCTATTGCCAAGGGTGATCGTGATGGTGATGGAATTTGTCATGTAATTACTATTACCGAGAAGGGCATAATCAACGAAGTTAATGCAGGCGAGTGAAAGGAATAATATGTTTTGAAAGGTTTTATTATATTTTCAATTCTGTTCATTATCGGTATGGCAGTTTTAATTAAGGGACTCACGCAACATAAAAAATAAAAATAGAGGAGGTAGCAATCAATGGAATTTGAATTATGGTGGGTATGGGTTATTATTGGTGTTGTGTTTATTATTGGTGAGATATTTACAGCCGGTTTTTTTCTTATCTGGTTTGGAATTGCAGCCATTATTGCCGGGATCATTGCTTTCTTTGAGCTGAGCATTGTTTGGCAGGGAGTGGCTTTTGTAATTATTTCAGCCATTCTTTTGGCAGGCACAAGGCGGTTGGCGAATCGGTTTACCAAAAAACAACCTCCTGGTATTGGCGCCGATAGGTTTATTGATAAAACAGGAGTTGTTTTAGAAGAGATTGATAATGATAAAAATACCGGCCGCATCAGGGTTGAAGAAGATGAATGGCGGGCCGATAGTCTTGAAGGTAATATAATTCCCAAAAATTCAAAAGTACAAGTTATAAAGGTTGAAGGAACACACATGGTAGTAATAAAAGTCGAATAGGAGGTTTTAAAATGGGAGCAATAATTGTAATATTTGCAGTATTTCTTTTTGTTATGGGTGCTAAGGCTATCAGAATTATTAGGCCATGGGAGAAAGGTTTAATTGAAAGATTAGGTAAATACCAAAGAACAGCCGGTAGTGGACTTACGGTGCTTATGCCCGTAGCTGAGAATATGATCAAGGTTGATATGAGAGAGCAAGTAGTTGATATTCCGCCTCAGGCTGTAATTACTAAAGATAATGTTGCTGTTGAAGTTGATGCGGTTGTTTATTATGAGGTTACAGATCCGGTAAAGGTTACCTACAACGTGGCTAATTTTTATATCGCGGCCACAAAGCTGGCTCAAACCAACCTAAGAAACTTAATCGGTGATCTGGCTTTAGATGAATCCCTTACTTCAAGAGAGCTTATCAATACCAAGCTCAGAGAAATACTTGATGATGCGACTGATAAATGGGGTGTCAGGGTTACTAGGGTTGAATTGCAGAGGATAGAACCTCCTGCCGATGTTACTGAGGCTATGCACAGGCAGATGAAGGCTGAAAGAGATAGGCGTGCCCTTATTCTTGAAGCTGAAGGCCATAAAAGATCAGCCATTTTGACAGCAGAAGGAAAGGCCGAAGCTATAGTAAAAGTAGCTGATGCTAATAAATATGAGCAAATCGCCATTGCTCAAGGTAAAGCAGAAGCCACAGAAAATGTCTATGGGGCAATTCACAGAGGAAAGCCAACTACTGATTTGATTGCAATTAAATACCTTGAAACCTTGGAGAAAATTGCAGATGGTAAAGCTACAAAGGTATTTTTACCTTACGAAGCTTCAGGCATTCTCTCAAGTGTAGCTGCTATAGGTGAAATTTTAAAAGAAAAGAAAGACACTCCTAAAAAGGAAGCCTAGAGAAAACGTATAAATATAAGCATTAATTACATAAATAACCCTGTTTAAGTTAAAAGATACATTTTTAGCTTAGCAGGGTTGTTTTTGGCTTGCAATTTAAGCCCATAGCTGTTATATTAAAAATGTTTTATAAATTCTTGCTAAAAGTGTATAAAGACTATAAGGAGTATAGGTGGATATTAAGAAGACCCCTCTTTTTGAGGAACACAAAAAATTAGAGGCCAAATTTGGCCCTTTTGGGGGTTGGGATATGCCTATTTCTTACAGTGGTATTATTCAGGAACATAACTGGACCAGAAAGTCAGCCTGTATCTTTGATATTTGCCATATGGGTGAATTTATTATTAGTGGCCCCAAAGCAGCTGAGGCTTTAAATAAGATAGTTACCATGAATGTTGAAGAGATACCGCTCAAAAGTTGTAAATACGGCTTTATGTTAAATGAAACAGGCGGAGTGATTGATGACCTTATAGTATATAAAATAGAAGCTGATAAATTTATGATGGTAGTTAATGCGGCCACTACAAATAAAGACTTAGAAAACTTAAAAAAGCACCTACCTGAAAGTATTAGCTTGGAGAATATTTCAGATAATATTGCCAAGATAGACTTGCAAGGGCCCCTATCCCGAGAAATTATTCAGGATGTTTTGTCAGTAGATGTTAGTTCTTTAGAATATTACACTTTTTCTAGTTATAATTTTTTAGGACAAGAGAATATTATAAGCCGCACAGGTTACACTGGGGAACTGGGTTTTGAAATTTATGTTGAAGTTGATAAAGCGGTAGAATTATGGGGTAAATTACTATCAGATGAAAGAGTAAAGCCCGCTGGCTTAGGAGCCAGAGACACTTTAAGGCTGGAAATGTCTTATCCTTTATACGGCCATGAATTGGACGATAACACTGGCCCTTTGGAAGCAGGCTTAAAGATGTTTGTTGATCTTGAGAAGGATTTTATTGCAAAAGATATGCTTTTAAAAAGTCAGCAAGAAGGCTTAAAAAAACGTCTGGTTTGTTTTAAGGTAAATAGCCGTCGGGCACCCAGAAACGGTTATAAGATATTAAAAGATAATAATGAAATAGGTGCTGTGACTAGTGGGTCTTTTTCTCCCAGTCTCGGCTATGGTATCGGGATGGGGTATATCACGCCTGAATATAAAGATGCGGGAACACAAATTAAGTTAACTGATTCTAAAGTGCAGCTTGAAGCTGAGATTATTAAAAGACCATTTTATAAAGATGGGTCCTTAAAAAAATAAAGAAGGAAATTTAAAATGACTGTTGAAAAAAATCTACTTTATACTAGAGATCACGAATGGGTTAAAATCGAGGGCAATCAGGCCACTATTGGTATTAGTGATTATGCTCAACACGCCTTAGGTGATATTACCTTTGTGGAGCTACCCGCTGTTGGAAAAGATATAAAACAGCAAGAAACCTTCTCAACAGTTGAATCAGTAAAAGCTGCTTCTGATATTTATGCTCCCATATCAGGGAAAGTCATTAAGGTTAATGAGGTTCTTAATGAGGCTCCCGAAGTTCTTAACTCAGACCCTTACAATGAGGGCTGGATAGCAATAGTTGAACTAGATGATCTTTCAAAAAAAGAAAGCCTGATGGATGCAGTTAGTTACGAAGAATACTTAAAAACACTAGATTAGTTATTTATAAAACCCTAAAAAGATAAAATTATTATGAGCTATATTTCTCACACAAAAAACCAAGAACAAGAAATGCTTAAAGCCATTGGTCTTAAGTCTAAAGAAGAACTTTTTAAAGACATAAAGCCTGAGCTGCGGGCTAAATCTTTTAATTTGCCTGAGGGACTTTCCGAATTTGAGGTTTTGACTCATGTAAATAATCTGGCGGCTAAGAATCAAGCACAACTTGTTAATTTCATTGGAGCTGGTTTTTATGATCACTTTATTCCAGCTGCTGTTGATGCTTTAGCTTCAAGGCCGGAGTTCTATACTGCCTATACGCCTTATCAGCCTGAGTGTTCTCAAGGGTGGTTACAGGCTATTTATGAATACCAGACGGTTATCTGTCAAGTAACCGACATGGAAGCGGCTAACGCTTCAATGTATGATGGAGGCACTGCCCTTTTTGAAGCTACAATGATGGCCCTAAGAGTTACCGGTAGAAATAAAATTATTATGGATAGTGGAATTAATATGATTTATAGGACCATGATGTATACCTATACTTCTAATTTAAATATTGAATTTATTGAAACTGAAGTTGTCCACGGCCAGAGTAACCGCGATGAAATCTTTAAATATTTAGATGATAAAACAGCGGCAGTTATCGTTCAAAATCCTAATTTTTTTGGAGCAGTAGATGATTATTCTGATATTGTTGAAAAAGCCCATAGTTTAGGAGTTTTGGCTATCATGTCTGTGTATCCGGTTTCTTTAGGCATGTTAAAAACGCCTGGTGAAATGGGTGCTGATATAGTAACTGGAGAAGGTCAAAGTCTTGGTATTCCGCTTTCGTTTGGGGGCCCATATCTGGGATTTTTAGCGACCAGTAAAAAGTTAGTCAGAAAAATGCCGGGACGAATTGTGGGAGCAACAACTGATAAAGATGCAAAGCGTGGTTTTGTTTTAACTCTGCAGGCCAGAGAACAGCATATTAGACGAGAAAAAGCCACTTCTAATATTTGCTCTAATGAATCTCTTTGTGCTCTAAGAGCTCTAATCTATCTTTGTCTTTTGGGCAAAAAAGGTCTGGTTGATTTAGCCAAACTTAATTACGATAAGGCTGAGTATGCAAAAAGTCTTTTAGATAAAATTATAGGAGTAGAAGTCAAGAGAAGTTCACCTACTTTTAATGAATTTACAGTATGTCTGCCTAAAAATGCTGATGAAGTTGTCAACAGTATGTATAAAAAGGGTTTTGCCTGTGGTGTTCCCCTAGGCAGATTTTATAAAGATATGGATAATTATTTATTAATATCTATTACTGAAAAAAGAACTAAAGCAGATATAGAAAATTTAGCAAAAGCGTTAGAGGAAGTGCTATGCAGTTAATATTTGAGAAAAGTATTCCAGAAAGATGTGGAGTAAAGCTACCCAAAAGCGATATTCCTGCAGCTAAGAGTTTAAGTGCAAAATATCTCAGAAAAGTAAGTGCTTCTTTGCCGGAAGTCTCAGAGCTGGATGCGGTGAGACACTTTACTAACCTATCAAAAATGAATTTTTCTATAGATACTAATTTTTATCCTCTGGGTTCCTGCACTATGAAATATAATCCTAAATTTACCGAGAAAGCTGCAGCTACAGATAGCTTTATAGGTTTACACCCTCTCTGGCCGCAACTCTTAAAAGATGATTACCTGGCTCAGGGAGCTCTTGAAGTTTTATATGAAACCGAGAAGCAGTTGTGTGAAATAACGGGCATGAATGCTTTTACAATGCAGCCTTTGGCTGGAGCTCATGGTGAATTAACTGG
>JAVCCI010000050.1 GCA_030765555.1 Candidatus Kappaea frigidicola | reverse complement strand
TAGTTGCCATATATGTAGTTATGGCTGATGTAAGTGTTGTCTTGCCATGATCGACGTGACCTATAGTTCCTATGTTTACGTGTGGCTTTGTACGTTCAAATTTTTGCTTTGCCATCTTTTCCTCCTTTAATGAGACCACAATTTACGGAATATAGTGAACGTAAATTGTATGACCGAATTAAATCTCGCCGAAGCTTTAGCGTAGGCGGATAACTTTCTTTTTTAATAACAAAAAATTTATTATACAACATTAATTTCAATTTTGCAACAACTTATCTTGAATATGTTTTGGCACCTCTTTATAGTGATGAGGTTCCATTGTATAAGTTGCTCTACCCGACGTTAACGACCTTATATCAGTCGCGTAACCAAACATTTCTGCAAGCGGTATACTTGCTTTAATTATTCGAACATTTTTTTTATGTTCAATCAATTCAATCTGAGATCTCCTGGAATTTAAATCTCCAACTACATCACCCAGATATTCATCGGGAGTAATTACTTCAAGTTTCATAATAGGTTCCAAAATAACACTTTTGCCATTACGCAAACCATCTAAAAGCGCTCTTGTTGCAGCAGAATCAAAAGCAATTTCAGTAGAATCAACTTCATGAGCAGAACCACCAACCAAAGATATTTTAATATCTATTACTGGATAACCGCTCAAAACTCCACTGCGCGCAGCTGCTTTAACCCCACTTTCAATTGCAGGAATAAAAACTTTAGGTATTAAAGAACCTTTTAATTTATTTTCAAAAATAACACCGGTATTTTGTTCTCCGGGTTCAAGTTTTAAAACTACATGTCCATATTGGCCGCGACCTCCAGCCTCCTGAATAAATTTACCTGTTGCCGTTATAGAATCTTTAATTGTTTCTTTATAAGCAACTTGAGGTTTACCAACTTTTGCTTTTACTTTAAACTCGCGCAAAAGTCTATCAATCAATATCTCTAAATGTAATTCACCCATGCCGCATATAACCGTCTGATTTGTTTCCTTATTATAACTTACTTTAAATGACGGATCTTCTTCTTCAAACTTGCTCAATCCCTGATAAAGCTTATCTTCATCTGCTTTAGTAGCCGGCTCTATCGCCATAGCTACAACTGGTTCAGGAAATTCTATATTTTCCAAAATAATCGGACTCTTTTCATCACAGATAGTATCGCCTGTTTCTGTATTTCTCAACCCAACAGCAGCTACAATATCACCTGCAAATATTTCTTTTCTAATTTGTTGTTTATTGGCATGCATCTGTAACAGCTTACCAACTCTTTCTCTATTTTCTTTATTCGCGTTATAAACACTTTCACCGGATGCTAGAATGCCTGAATAAACTCTAAAAAAAGTTAATTTGCCAACATACGGGTCAGTCATTATCTTAAAAGCTAAAGCACAAAATTTACCATCATCCTCAGCTAATCTTTTTTCTATCTCTTGTGATTTCGGATTAATACCCTCTATCGGAGGCACATCACCTGGAGAAGGTAAATAACTACAAATTGCATCCATTAATAATTGCACACCCTTATTCTTAAGAGAACTGCCACATAAAACCGGAATTATTTTATTATTTATCGTTGCTTTTCTGATAACTTTCTTCAGCTCTTCCACAGTTATCTCTTGATTAGCTAAAAACTTCTCCATTAAAACATCATCAAATTCGGATAGTTTCTCAATTAATTCTTCTCTATGCAACTGAGCTTCATCCAATAAATCTTCTGGTATATCATTATCAACATATTCACTTCCGAGCTCATCTTTGTATACTCTTGCTTTCATATTTAGCAAATCTATAATTCCCTCAAAGTTCTCTTCGGCACCTAATGGAAGCTGAAGAGCATAAGCTGGTGCATCAAGCTTCTCATGTATCTGCTTAAGAGTTCCGTAAAAATCACATCCCATTCTATCCATTTTATTGATAAAAACTACTCTGGGAATATTATATTTATCAGCCTGTCTCCAAACTGTCTCGGATTGAGGCTCAACACCTCCTACAGCACAAAAAACAACAACTGCTCCATCTAAAACTCTCAAAGAACGCTCAACTTCTACAGTAAAATCAACGTGTCCCGGTGTATCAATAATGTTAACTTGTGTATCTTTCCAGAAGCAAGTTGTGGCTGCACTTGTAATAGTAATGCCTCTTTCTTGTTCCTGCTCCATCCAATCCATGGTGGCCGTTCCTTCATCTACTTCACCCATTCTGTGAACACGGCCACTATAATAAAGTATTCGCTCTGTCGTAGTCGTTTTTCCGGCATCTATATGTGCCATTATTCCAATGTTTCTTGTGTTCTTGAGCGCTACTTTTCTCTGCATTTTGTAACATCTATACTGCCCTATTAAAAAACCGGCTTAAATTTACCATTTATAATGACTAAAGGCCTTATTGGCCTCAGCCATCTTATGAACATCTTCTCTTTTCTTAACTGCTGAACCCTGATTATTATAAGCCGCAATTATCTCTTGAGCCAAGCGGTCTTTAACGGGGCTTCCTTTTTTAGCTCTTGAAAAATCTCTTAACCATCTAAACGCTAGAGAAATACTTCTTTCTTTACTAACTTCAACTGGCACCTGATAGGTAGCTCCACCTATTCTACGTGACTTAACTTCCAAAATAGGTCTAACGTTATCAAGTGCTTTATTAAAAACTTCCAAAGGTTCTTTGTTGAGCTTTTCAGAAGCCTCTTCAACAGCTCCATAAACAATTGTTCTTGCCTTTGATTTTTTACCATCTAACATCATCATATTAATAAACTTAGTTATATAAATATTGTTATATTTTGGATCAATTATTAATTTTTTCTTATCTGCTTTACGTCTTCTCATTAATTTATTCCTTATTTAGGCCTTTTAGTTCCATATTTCGATCTTGATTTTTTTCTATCCTGTACTCCTGCAGTATCTAGAGTGCCACGGACTATATGATATCTTACGCCAGGTAAATCAGCTACTCGACCTCCTCTTATAGCTACAATAGAGTGCTCTTGCAAGTTATGTCCTACGCCAGGTATATAAGCAGTAACTTCAATACCATTGGTAAGTCTCACTCTAGCAACTTTTCTTAAGGCTGAGTTAGGTTTTTTTGGTGTCTGAGTTTTAACCTGAAGACAGACCCCCCTTTTCTGAGGACAAGCATTCAATGCGGGTGTCTTATGCTTTTTCTTTGTCTTTTTTCGCCCTTTTCGAACAAGCTGATTAATTGTTGGCATATTATTTCTTTTCCTTTTTTGAGTTGTTCTTTAAATCCACGTTAATCTGACGATGAGTCCTAAATCCAGTTCCAGCCGGAATTAAGTGGCCCATAATAACATTCTCTTTAAGAGCCTTCAATTCATCCTGTCTTCCAGCAGCTGCTGCTTCAGTTAAAACTCTGGTAGTCTCCTGGAAACTAGCAGCAGAAATAAAACTTTCAGTGCTAAGAGAAGCTTTTGTAATACCTAATAATTTTGGTGTTGCTTTTGCTGGTGCCTTACCTTTAGCTCGAAGCTTTTCATTTTCTTCGTTAACTTTCACTTTATCCACAAGCTCTCCCATAAGGAAACTACTATCCCCAGAATCTTCTATTTTTACTTTTCTAAGCATTTGTTTGATGATAATTTCAATATGCTTATCATTTATTTTTACCCCCTGAAGTCTATATACTTGCTGAACCCCACTCACCAAAGAGCTTTGTAGTTTTTCCTCTCCCGAAGCCTCTAAGACATCATGAGGATCTGGATCACCATCAGTTAGTTGTTCTCCAGCCATCACCTTATCACCCTTGTAAACATTTAGACGCTTACCATGGGGTATCACATAATCAATTTTCTCTCCTTTAGCTGGGATAACTGATACTTTTCTTAAGCCCTTCTGAGATTCTTCGAGTTCAATAATACCTTCAATTTCACTGATTATTGCTGGATTCTTAGGTAGTCTGGCTTCAAAAATCTCAGCTACCCTAGGAAGACCACCAGTAATATCCTTAGTTTTAGTTGTCTGCCGAGGGGTTTTAGCTAACATATTACCAGCTTCAATTCTTTGATCTTTATCTACTACGATATGAGCGCCAGCACCCAAAGGATAAAAACCAGCAATCTCATTTTTGTTGTTTAAAATTACAATTTGCGGATGATAATCTCTTTTATGCTCTAAAACTACTCTTTCTAACTTCTTTGTAGTTTCGTTTAATTCCTGTCTTACAGTTATATCCGGCTTAATGTCTTCAAGCTTAACTTTACCAGAAACTTCAGCCAAAATAGGAATATTATAATTATCCCATTTGACGAAAATTTCATCGGCTTTAATAGGCTGACTATCTTTTACTTTTATCTGAGAGCCCTGAGGAACCGTATATCTTTCAAGTTCACGACCATGCTCATCATTAACACTTACTTGACCATTTCTATTTAGAACAACTAGGTCTTTTTCGCCTCTGGGCTTTACAGTCCTAAGATTATGATACTTAACCAAACCATCATTTTTAGCTCTATGAAATGCCTGCTCAACAACCGCTGAAGCTGTACCTCCAATATGGAAAGTTCTCATAGTAAGCTGAGTGCCTGGCTCACCGATAGATTGAGCAGCAACAATACCTACAGCTTCACCAGATTCAGCATACCTGTGAGTAGCCAGATTTTCACCATAACATTTAGTACACATACCACATTTTGATTCACATGTTAGTGAACTTCTTATGGCTATACTTTCTATACCAGCCTTTTCAATTTCATCGGCTTGTTCTTCGCTAATCATTTGACCAGCTTTTACAATCGCTTTATCAGTAAAAACGTCAACTATTTTTTTTAGGGCAACACGTCCTATAATTCTTTCTTTAAGGCTAACTACAACCTCATCGCGTTGAACTATAGCAGAAACTGTTATACCTTTAATAGTGCCACAGTCTTCTTCAGTTATAATTACATCCTGTGCTACATCAACTAAACGTCTTGTCAAATAACCAGAGTCAGCTGTTTTTAAAGCTGTATCAGCCAAACCTTTTCTGGCACCGTGAGTTGAAATAAAATACTGCAGAACACTTAAACCTTCACGGAAGTTAGCCGTAATAGGAGTCTCTATAATATCTCCTGTCGGTTTAGCCATAAGGCCTCTCATACCAGCTAACTGTCTTATTTGCTGCTGTGAACCTCTGGCTCCAGAATCAGCCATCATATAAATAGGATTAAGTCGACCGAGCTCTTTAAAAACCTGATCAGAAATTTTATCCGTTGCGTGTGTCCATAAATCAATAATCTTATTGTGTCTCTCACCATTAGTAATAATACCTTCTTTATATTGTCTCTTTACCCTATTAACTTCACCCCTAACTTTTTCGAGAATTTCTCCTTTTTTAGTAGGTATGTGTAAATCACTAACCGCTATTGAAAGACCGGCTTTAGTGGCATATTCAAAACCTATAGTTTTACATTCATTGAGTAGTTTTATAGTCTCATTATGTCCGTGCAACCTGTAACATTCGCTAACTATAGCACTTAGACTTGATTTATCAAGAACTTCATTAACATATCTAAAACCTTTCGGAAGAGACATATTAAAAATGACTCTGCCGCAAGTAGTTTCAATTAGCTCTCCATCAATCCTGACCTTAATTTTGGCATGTAAATCTAACTCTTCATCCTGATGAGCAGTTATCACCTGGTCAAAATCAGAGAGCATACTACCTTCCCCCTTAGCCCCCGACTCTTCAATAGTTAAATAATAACAACCCAAAACAATGTCTTGCGTTGGAGTAACAATAGGCTTGCCACTTGCCGGAGAAAAGATATTATTAGAAGCTAACATTATTAGTCGGCATTCCATTTGAGCTTCCATAGACAAAGGCACGTGGACAGCCATCTGATCACCGTCAAAGTCAGCGTTAAAAGGTGTGCAGACTAAGGGATGAATTCTAATAGCTTTACCTTCAATCAAAACTGGCTCAAAAGCCTGAATACCTAACCTATGTAAGGTAGGTGCTCTATTTAATAACACTGGGTGATCTTTAATAACTTCATCAAGTATATCCCAAACTTCAGACCCGGCTCTTTCAACCATACGCTTTGCACTCTTTATAGTATGAACATGGCCACGCTCTTTAAGTTTTTTAATAATAAAAGGTTCAAATAATTCAAGAGCCATTTTCTTCGGCAAACCACACTGATGCAATTTTAATTCCGGACCCACAACAATAACAGATCTACCAGAATAATCAACTCTTTTACCAAGTAAGTTCTGACGAAATCTACCTTGTTTACCCTTAAGCATATCGCTTAAAGACTTAAGAGGCCTGTTGCCAGCTCCAAGAACTGGTCTCCCGTGTCTGCCATTATCAAAAAGAGCATCTACAGCTTCCTGAAGCATTCTCTTCTCATTTCTAATAATAACTTCAGGGGCTTTTAGTTCTAATAATTTTTTCAACCTGTTGTTTCTGTTAATAACTCTTCTATATAGATCATTCAAATCAGAGGTAGCAAATCTTCCACCATCTAAAGGCACCAAAGGTCTTAAATCCGGTGGAATAACTGGAATAATATCTAAAACCATCCAGTTGGGAGAGTTGGTTGAACTTCTAAAACTATCTACAATCTTTAAAACTTTTGAAAGCTTTCTTCTTGTAGCATCTGATTTTGTTTTCTTTGTATCTCTACGAAGCTTTTGAACTAATTTTGGCAAATCAGCTTCAGCCAACAAATCCTTAATAGCCTCGGCTCCCATTTTAGCTACAAATTTATCTCCATATTGATCTTGAGCTTCACGATACTTATCTTCACTTAAAAATTCACCCTTTTTAAGCTTAGTTTCGCCTGGCTCAGTCACCACATAATCTTCGTAGTAAATAACTCTTTCAAGTTGTCTGATATTCATCTGAAGTATTGCAGCCAGCGGTGAAGGCATCACTTTAAAAAACCAAACATGTGTACAGGGTGCAACCAATTCAATATGCCCCATCCTTTCACGTCTAACCCTTGAATGTGTTACTTCAACGCCACAGCGGTCACAAATGATACCCTTATGTTTAATTCTTTTATATTTGCCACAATTACACTCATAATCTTTTGTGGGACCAAAAATTCTCTCACAAAAAAGCCCATCTTTCTCTGGCTTAAGAGTGCGGTAATTAATAGTTTCAGGTTTTTTAACTTCACCCTTTGACCAACTTTTAATTATTTCGGGTGAAGCTATTCTGATACCAATGGAATCAAATATATTCCTTTCATCTGCTAAGGAAATTCTCTCAGCCGGCATATATTATTTCTTCCTTTCTGTTTGAACATCCAGGCCTAAAGCCTGAAGCTCCTTTATAAGAACATTAAAGGATTCTGGTGTCCCTGGTTGCAATGTATTTTCTCCCTTAACTATAGATTCGTAAATTCTAGTTCTCCCAATTACATCATCACTCTTAACTGTCAGAAGTTCTTGTAATGTATAAGCAGCTCCATAAGCTTCCAGAGCCCAGACTTCCATTTCACCAAATCTTTGACCACCAAATTGAGCTTTACCACCCAATGGCTGCTGCGTAACCAATGAATAAGGACCTATGCTTCTAGCATGTATCTTATCATCAACCAAATGAATGAGTTTCAGCATATATATATAGCCAACAGTAATATCCTGTTTAAATAACTCACCATCTCTACCATCTCTTAAAGCTATCTTTCCCTCTAAAGGTAAACCCGCTTCTTTAAGCTGCCTAACTATCTCAGCTTCACTAGCTCCATTAAAAACAGGAGTTCTAGCATCATAACCAAGAATTTTAGCCGCCCATCCTAAATGCGTCTCCAAAATCTGACCTACATTCATACGAGAAGGTACACCTAGTGGGTTTAGAACTATTTCCACTGGAGAGCCATCTGGCATAAAAGGCATATCTTCTTCGGGTAAAATTTTAGCGATTACACCTTTATTACCATGTCGACCAGCCATTTTATCACCAACGGATAACTTTCTCTTACTCGCTACATAAACTTTAATCTTTTTTATTACTCCAGGAGGAAGCTCATCTCCTCTTTTGATTTTGTCAATTTCACGGTCATATTCATAATTAAACTCTTGAAGTTGATCTTCAAATATATGCTCTCTCCTTGTAACTTCTTCTTCAAGATTTTTATTATCTTTTATTTTAATACTATTTATTTTGATATATTCAAGATTTCTAACTTGTTTTTCAGTAATCTTCCTATTAGCTGTTATTATTGTTTTTTTGCTCTTTTTATCAACTAAATCAACAACTACTTTTTGGCCAACTAAATACTTGATAAGCTTTTTAATTCTCTGCTGTCTAAGCTTATCTTTCTGTTGCTCAATATATTTTTCTATTTCTCTGACTTGTTGATTCTCTATTTTCTTTTCTTCTCTACTTTTAGCCTTTGAGCTCTTCCTAGAAAACTCTTTAATGTCAACTATTATACCTTCTACTCCTGGTGGCACTTTTAAAGAAGCATCCCTGACATCACCTGCTTTTTCACCAAAAATAGCTCTTAGCAATTTTTCCTCAGGAGATAATTCAGTTTCACTCTTAGGTGTAACTTTTCCAACTAGAATATCGCCAGGACCAACTTCAGCACCCACCCTAATGATACCTGTTTCATCCAAATCTTTTAGGGCCTCATCTCCAACGTTGGGAATATCACAAGTAATTTCTTCCGGCCCCAATCTAGTATCTCTTGCCTCAATTTCAAATTCCTCAACATGGATAGATGTATAAATTCCGTCTTTTACAAGTTTTTCGCTCACCAAAATAGCATCTTCAAAGTTATAGCCTCGCCACGGCATAAAAGCAACTAAAACGTTTCTACCTAAAGCTAGTTCAGCATTTTTAGTTCCAGCACCATCAGCTATCGGCTCACCTTTTTTAACTCTTTGACCAAGCTTTACAATGGGCCTTTGGTTTATACAGGTCGAGGCATTACTGCGTTCAAATTTTTTAAGTTCGTATTCTTTATCACCTATAACAATTTTATCTGCTTGAAGTTCTTTTACTATGCCATCTCTCTCAGCAACTAAGACTGCACCTGAATCCTTAGCAACCCGAGCTTCCATACCCGTTCCTACCAAAGGTGCCTCAGTTTCTAAAAGAGGTACAGCTTGGCGTTGCATATTAGATCCCATAAGAGCACGGTTAGCATCATCATGCTCTAAGAAAGGAATTAAACTTGCAGCTACACTAACCAGTTGTCTTGGCGAAACATCAATAAACTGAACTTCTTTGGCGGGAGCTTCTATAAAGTCATCTTTATGCCTACAAAAAACTGTGCTACCCGTAAAATATCCTTTAGCATCAATAGGGGCATTAGCCTGGGCAATAATGAAATTATCTTCAACATCGGCCGATAAAAACTCAATCCTATTGGTTACGCGTTTTTTCTCTACTTTCTTATAAGGTGTTTCTATAAAACCAAACTCATTAACCCTGGCATAACAACTCAATGAACAGATAAGACCAATGTTGGGTCCTTCAGGAGTTTCAATTGGACAGACTCGACCATAATGAGAATAGTGAATATCTCTAACTTCAAAACCAGCTCTTTCCCTAGATAAACCACCAGGTCCCAAAGCACTTAATCTTCTCTTGTGAGTCAGTTCTGCCAAAGGATTTGTCTGATCCATAAATTGAGACAACTGACTGCGACCAAAGAAATCTTTGATTATACTAGAGATTAATTTTGAATTAATCAAATGGTGCGGCATCATAGTTTCTTTATCATAAATATTCATTCGCTCCCTAGCTGATCTTTCAATCCGCGCCAGACCAACTCTGAATTGATTCTGTAATAATTCAGCAACAGTTCTAACTCTTCTATTTCCTAGGTGATCAATATCATCTACTTGACCTTCACCATTTTTAAGATTTATTAAATACTTTATACCGTTAATTAAAGTTGCTTTATCGAGGGTTCGATTATTTAATGACACATGTAAATCTAATTTTCTATTAAGGATATATCGTCCAACTTTGCCCAAATCATATCTTTTATCATCGAAAAATAATTTTTCAATCAAAGATTTAGCCGCTTCTTTTACCGGTGGATCTCCGGGTCTTAATTTTCTGTATATCTCAACTAATGCTTCATCAAGAGAATGACTTTTATCTTTCTTTAAAGCCGCAATGATTTCACCTGTATCTGTATCAAGTATTTCTAGGCTCTTTACGTTTCTCTTTAATATCTTCTCAATTACTTCTTGGCTTAAAGCATCCCATTTAAGCGCTATAATTTCATCTGTTTTTTTATCCTTTATGTCGCTAGCTAAAAACTTACCTTTTATTTCATTTAAATGATTTCTATCAATCTTCTTAATCACCTTAGTTTCATAGAATGCATTAATAATATCTTCATCATTTTGATAACCAAAAACTCTTAAAAGCGTAGTACTTAATAGTTTCTTTCGCCTGTCAATAGTTACATTCAAGACATCATTTATATCAAAACTAAATTCTATCCAAGCACCACGATAAGGAATTATTCTAGCCGAAAATAACTTTTTACCTTTAGGATGTATGTTAGATTCAAAACAAATACCTGGAGACCTGTGAAGTTGACTAACAATAACTCTATCAGCCCCATTTACTATAAAAGTACCCGTAGAAGTCATTAGGGGTAGATCACCCATATAAACTTCCTGCTCACGCACTTCTTGAGGAGTGCGCAATCTTAACTTCGCCCTTAAGGGCGAAGCAAAGCTTGTTCCTCTTTTGCGAGATTCATCTTCTGTATACTTTGGCTTTCCTATGCTGAATCTCATGAACTCCAACTTACAACTACCATCTGAACTTTCAATTGGAAATATTTCTGTAAAAATAGACTCTAAGCTATAGTCATTATTTTTAGCAGCGGCACCAAGAACTAGAAAATTTTTATAGGATTCCGTCTGAATATCTACCAGATTATTCGGTTCTATTCTATCAGGTATCTTTGCAAATGATTTTTGTCTATACATACTTTTTAACCTAACTATCGTTAAACAGATTTATTTAGCTTAACTACTTAAGTTCAACACCAGCACCCTGAGCCTCAAGTTGTTTCTTGATAGTCTCAGCTTCTTCTTTTGCGATGCCTTCTTTTACAGGCTTTGGAGCTTGATCCACTAGATCTTTAGCTTCTTTAAGGCCCAGCTGGGTAATTGTTCTTATTTCTTTAATAACCTGAATCTTTTTATCACCTGCGCTTGTCAAGATAACATCAAAGCTTGTTTTTTCTTCTTCAGCAGCAGCTACAGGAGCTCCAACAGCTGCAACCTGCATTGCCTGAGCAGAAACGTCAAATTTGTCTTCCATAGCTTTGACTAAATTAGAAAGCTCAAGAACACTTAACTTTTCAACAGCCTCAATAATATCTTCAGCTTTTTTAGTAAGCTTAATGTCTTTTGTCTCCTTTATTTCTTCTACTGTTTGTGTTTTTTTCTCTTCGGACATTGTTACTCCTCCTTGTCTTGATTATCATTTTCATTATCTATTTGTTCTTTTTGTGCTTCAGTATCCACTGCTGCTTCGGTTGCATCAACAGCTTCCTTAACTTCTTCCATTTTTACTTCTTCTTGAGCAGTCTCAGTAGAGGCTTCTTGAGGCTCTTGCGGACTAGCTTCAGCTGTTACAGCTTCGGCCAGAGTTTCCTGCTCCTTCTTCTTAGCAACTTCATTTAGCACAACAACAAAGCTCTTTACTAATTGACCCAAAACACCCACAAATGAAGTTATAGGTGATTTTAAGCCCGTCACTACCATAGTTAATAATTCTTTATGTGATGGCAATGAAGCTAATTCCTTAACTTGACCACCAGCTAGAATTTCACCATCAATTATTCCACCTAAAACCTCGAGGCCTTCTGCAGTTTTAGAAAAATCAACTATTACTTTTGAGGTAGCAATCGGATTATCACCACAAAAAACAAACCCAGTTGGACCATTTATTAGATCAATTAATTGCTTTTTATCAGCTTTTTCTAAAGCTAACTTACAAAGGGTATTTTTTACAACAAAATAACTACTTTGATTATCAGCTAATTTAGATCTTAGATCATTTAACTGCTCAGCCTTTATTTTGCTAAAATTAGAAAGGATTATATTCTCGCTAACTTTTATGCGCTTGCTAATCTCATCAACTATAAATTCTCTTTCCAGTCTTCCCATTTTTTTACTCTTTTTTTATTATATGTTAAGCTGTATGCCGCTACCCATTGTAGCTGACATAAAAACAGACTTTAAATATGTCCCTTTAACACTTACCGGTCTCGCTTTCTTTATTTTCTCAATAATCAAAAGCCCATTTTCAATTAAAGCTTTTTCATCAAAAGAAACCTTACCTATTGCTAAATATATATTGCCATCTTTAGCAGTTTTAAATTCAACTTTACCGCTCTTTAACTCTTTGACAGCTTTAGCTATGTCCTTAGTAACTGTACCTGCTTTTGGACTTGGCATTAATCCTCGGGGACCTAAAACTTTTCCCAGTTTACTTATGTCCTTCATCATATCTGGGGTTGCTACAACTACATCAAAATCAGTCCAACCACCACTAATTTTCTGAACTAAATCATCAGCTCCCACATAATCAGCACCAGCATCTTTTGCACTTACAACATCTTCACCTTTACAAAAAACTAAAACTTTAGTTTCTCGACCAGTACCGTTAGGTAAAATGAGGGTGCCTCGTACAAGCTGATCTGCTTGCTTGGCATCTACATTTAAATTAAATGTCATCTCTACGCTCTCATCAAATTTAGCCTTAGGTAATTTTTTCAAAAGAGCTATACCTTCTTCAAATGTATACTGTTTATCTTTATCTATAAGTTCATTGCTTATTTTTTGTCTTTTGGTAAGTTTAGCCATGTTTATCCCTCAACCTCAATACCCATGCTTCTGGCAGTACCTTCAATAATCTTCACGGCAGCATCCAGATCTCTGGCATTTAAATCTTTCATTTTTGTATTTGCAATTTCTTCAAGCTGAGCCCTAGACACCTTACCTATTTTCTCTTTGTTCGGTGTACCAGAAGCCTTAGCTAATCCACAAACTTTTTTTAGAAGAATGGAACTGGGGGGACTTTTTATTTTAAATGTAAAGCTTTTATCCTCATAAACCTCTATCACAACGGGCAATATTAAACCTTGCCTGTCTTTCGTTTTATCATTAAACGCTTTACAAAAATCCATAATTTTAACACCATGCTGTCCCAAAGCGGGACCAACCGGAGGAGCAGGGTTAGCCTGGCCACCAGGAACGTGTAATTTTATGATAGATTGTACCTTTTTTGCCATCTTCTATATCCTCTCTACCTGCCAATAATCGAGTTCTACTGGAGTTGATCTTCCAAATATTGCAACAGCTACTTTTAATTTCCCTTTATCAGGGTATACTTCTTCAACCACTCCACTAAAATTAGTGAAGGGCCCTTCTTTAACTCGTAGAGTTTCCCCTTTTTCAAAAACTACCTTAGGTACTGGTTTCTCTTTTTTCTCTTCTGTCTGCCTTAAAATAGTCTTAATTTCAGAATCTTTTAAAGGAACTGGCTTTCTACCAGCACCAATAAATCCCGTAACACCGGATGTATTTTTTATCAAATACCACACATCATCCGACCAAATCATTTCTATTAAGACATACCCTGGATAATAATGTCTCTTGGTAATCTTTTTTTTGCCAAGTTTTGTAATTTCCGAAACATTTTCCGTCGGAATAAACACTTGATTTATCTTCTCACGAAGATTTTTACTATTAATCTGAACTTCAAGATTAGCTCTGACTTTTTCTTCCTTACCAGTTAACGTATGTATTACATACCACTTCATGGTCATAATCAAATATCCTTAATTAGACTACTTTATTAGTATCCCCATCAATTTAGAAAGTATGAAATCACAAAGTCCGATGAATACAGCTAAAAAAAACACGGAGCTTAAAACTACCACAGTCGAACTTATTAATTCCTCTCTATTTGACCAGGATACCTTTTTAAGTTCTAATTTAATTTCATTTAAATAATTACTTATTTTTTTAAACATAATTTTTAATTGGCAGGTGAGGCAGGACTTGAACCCGCAACCCCCGGATTTGGAGTCCGATGCTCTAGCCAATTGAGCTACTCACCTAAATTGAATAATAAAACAACACGGGAACGTATACCCGTGCGTTTTTGTTATTGCAAAAATTTACTTACTTTCCTTATGGAGAGTATGTTTTTTACAGAAACGGCAGTATTTTTTTACTTCTAATTTATCTTTCTGCAATTTCTTATTTTTAGTTGTATTGTAATTACGTTGTTTACACTCAGTACAAACCAACGTTATTAATTCTCTCATTCTATATCTTTTTCCTTAATAGTATATAAGCAAAAACCTAGGAGCCATTAAACTCCTAGGTTAATTATTCTTAAGCTATTATCTCACTGATAACACCGGCACCGACTGTTCGGCCACCTTCTCTAATCGCGAAGCGAAGCTCTTTTTCCATAGCTATAGGAATAATTAGCTCAACTTCTGCAGTAACGTTATCAC
>JAVCCI010000037.1 GCA_030765555.1 Candidatus Kappaea frigidicola | reverse complement strand
GTGATAACGTTACTGCAGAAGTTGAGCTAATTATTCCTATAGCTATGGAAAAAGAGCTTCGCTTCGCGATTAGAGAAGGTGGCCGAACAGTCGGTGCCGGTGTTATCAGTGAGATAATAGCTTAAGATAAAGAGGAAAAAAATGGCAGCAGGTCAGCAAAAAATTAGAATAAAACTTAAAGCATATGACCATCGGGTATTAGATCAGTCAGCTGGTGAAATTATGAATACAGCGAGACGATCAGGCGCAAAAATATCTGGACCTATTCCACTTCCTACGAAGCGTGAGGATTACACAGTATTAAAATCACCTCACGTAAATAAGAAGTCAAGAGAACAGTTTCAGATAAAGACCTATACTAGGTTGTTAGATATATTAAATCCAACAGCCAAGACGATAGATGCGTTGAAGAAGCTAGATTTACCCACTGGTGTTGATATTGAAATAAAGTAGAAAAAGAGGTTGCTTAAATGGCTATTGGTATATTAGGAAAAAAACTTGGCATGACTCAAGTTTTCGAAGAAGATGGCAAGGTGTATCCTGTAACAATTATTGAAGCAGGACCTTGCAAGGTATTACAGATAAAGAGCAAGGATAATGATGGGTATACAGCTCTTCAATGTGGATTTGGTAAGCAAAAAGAATCCAGAATCAGTAATCCTTTTAAAGGGCATCTAAAGAAATCTAAATCAGAACCAGTTAAATTTGTAAAAGAGATTAGGCTGAGTGAAGAAGAAATTGCTACCTATAAAGAGGGAGATGAATTAAAAGTTGATCTTTTTAGAGTTGGTGATTTTGTAGATGTCAGAGGAATTTCAATAGGGAAAGGATTTCAGGGTGTAATGAAACGCTGGAATTTTAAAGGACATCCTGCTAGCCATGGTTCTACGATTCATAGGGCTCCGGGTTCTATAGGTGCCAGTGCTGATCCTGCTAGAGTTTTTAAAGGGCATCATATGGCTGGAAGAATGGGTGGTAAGCGTGTCACGATTCAAAATATAAAAGTTTTAAAAATAGATACAGAAAACAATTTATTAATTGTTAAAGGGGCAATACCGGGATCTAAGGGCAGCAATTTATTAATTAAATTGGCTTTAAAGAAAACAGATAGACCCCCTGCTCCTGAAGCACCTAAAGCTGATGCTGCCAATGAAGCTGCAGTTCAGGAAAATCAACAGGAAAAAAAAGAAAATAAAGAGTAAAATATATGAAAGAGTTTGACGTATATAGCATAGAAGGAAAAAAAGTAGACTCGGTTAAGTTGAATGCCAAGATTTTTAATGGTAAGGTCAATAAAACCTTGATGCATGATGCAGTTAAAATGCATTTAGCTAACCAGAGATTGGGAGCTGCTTCGACAAAAAATCGTTCCGAGGTTGCTGGTGGCGGAAAAAAACCATGGAAGCAGAAGGGTACGGGTAGGGCAAGAGCTGGTTCTATTAGATCTCCCTTATTTAAAGGTGGAGGAGTTATTTTTGGTCCGAGACCTAAAGATTATTCTTATTCAATGCCTAAGAAAGCAAAAAAAGGAGCTTTGATTTCGGCGATTAACGCAAAAATGAATAATGATGAAATATTGTTTATTGAAGATATTAAGCTAGATAATATAAAGACCAAAAATTTTGTTACAATATTTAAGAAATTAAAGGTGGATAAGAAAAAATTGTTGGTTGTAGTAAATGAACTTGATAAGAGCACGGTATTATCAGCTAGGAATATTAAAAATATATGTCTTAAGGCAGCCGATAACTTCAATATGTATGATGTTTTATTGGCTGAAAGATTAATAATTACGAAGAGTTCTTTAGAAAAAATAAACAAGCGAGTTGTCTTATGAAAGATCCGTATACAATAGTAAAAAATCTACTAAGAACTGAAAAAGGCACTGTTTTATTAGCAGAGAACAAATATTTATTTGAAGTTGATAGAAGAGCTAATAAATTAGAGATAAAAAAATCTGTTGAAGATATATATAAGGTAAAAGTCTCCAGCGTCAATACAGTTTCTATGCATGGTAAGCAAAAAAGAGTCAGATATAAAAAGGGCAAAACCCCTGATTGGAAAAAAGCCTTGGTAACACTTAAGCAAGGAAGCACTATAGATATTTCTTAAATTTATGGATGGAAGGATGCAATGGGAATTAAGTTAAGAAAACCAACTACATCAAGTCAGCGCTGGACCAAGTTAACAGATTTTAAAGAACTTGATCCGATAAGCAAGAAACCGCACAAGGCTTTAACTCAACCGTTAAAGAAGAGTGGTGGGCGTAATGTTCATGGCCGAATAACATCTCGTCATAGAGGTGGGGGCCATAAGCGCAAATACAGAATAATTGATTTCAAAAGAAATAAAGATGTTCTTAAGGCTACAGTTATATCAATAGAATATGATCCTAATCGTACGGCTAATATAGCTCTTTTAGATTATGAAGATGGAGAAAAACGATATATTGTTTCTCCTGTAGGTCTTAAGGTTAACGATGTTATAGTTTCAGGTGAAAAGGTAGAAATTAAAATAGGCAACTGCATGGCTCTAAAGAATATCCCTGCTGGAATTCAAGTTCATAATATTGGACTAAATCCCAATGAAGGCGCTAAGATAGCTAGGGGAGCTGGAACGGCGGCAACAGTTATGGCAGTTGATGGTAAAGTTGCGCACATTAAAATGCCTTCTGGCGAAATTAGGCTTATTAATAAAGAATGCCGGGCCACTATTGGCCAGGTTGGAAATATAGAACATGAGAGAGAAACGTTAGGTAAAGCAGGCCGACGCCGATGGATGGGTAAGCGTTCAAAGGTTAGGGGTGTTGCCATGAATCCAGTTGATCATCCTATGGGTGGTGGCGAAGGTAAATCTTCAGGAGGAAGACATCCGACAACTCCTTGGGGTAAGGCTACAAAAGGTCTTAAAACACGTAAAAAGAAGAAGTTTTCAAATAAGTCAATTGTCCGAAGAAGACCGTCTAAGAATAAGCGGAGGAAATAGTAATGTCAAGGTCAGCAAAAAAAGGACCATTTGTAAATCAGAAGTTAGTTTTAAAAGTTGAAAAATATAAAAAATTAGGTCAGAAGCAACCAATTAAAACGTGGGCTAGAAGTTCCATGATACTCCCTGATTTTTTAGGTGTGACTTTCACGGTGCATAATGGTAAAAAATTTATACCTATATTTATAACTGAGAAAATGGTTGGCCATAGATTAGGTGAATTTGCCCCCACGAGAACATTTAGGAAGCATGGTTCTCGTACTGAAAAAGCACCCCAAAAAAAATAGAGATAGGTACTAAAAATGATATCAAAAGCAAGTTTAAAATATACGAGAGGGTCAGCTAAAAAATTCAAACTTATTGTCGATGTTTTGAGAGGCAAAAGGGTGGAAGATGCCTTAAGTGTTTTAATGAGTTTAAATAAGGGCCCAAGAGAGAAGCTTGTGAAGCTTGTGAATTCAGCCGTAAGCAATGCTAAAGATAAGGAGCCTGATATTAGTAAACTTTTTATTAGTAAGATAGTTGCTAATCAAGCACCATCATTAAAAAGATTTAGGGCAGAGGCTTTTGGCCGAGCATCAGTAATTAAAAAGAGGTCTTCTCATATAGATATTGAATTAGATCGAGTTGCTCCTAAAAGAACCAGTGCTAAAAAAGATGTAGTGAAACAAACAAAAACTTCAACCAAAACCAAAACAATAAAAAAAGTCGTAACTGCAAAGGTTGAAAAACAGAAGGAGAAGTAGGTAAGTGGGTCAAAAAGTACATCCTTATGGTTTCAGATTAGGTTACATAAAGACATGGAAGTCTAGATGGTTTTCCAAGAAAAAAGATTTCGGTTTTAAGCTTGAAGAAGACATGAAGGTTAAGAAGCATATAAAGGATAATTTTAACCAAGCCGGAATATCACTCATTGAACTTGAACGTTCTACGGACAAGCTGCGAGTTACCATTTGGGCGGCACGTCCTGGTATCGTTATCGGTCGAAGAGGCGTTGATATAGATCGCCTTAAAGAAGAACTATCGGATATCGTTAAAAATAATTCGGAAATAATCATTGATATTAAAGAAGTAAAAAATCCTAGGGCTGATGCTCAACTGGTCGCTGAAAATATTGCTTTTCAGTTAATTAAGAGGGTTTCCTTTAGGCGCGCAATGAAAAAAGCTATCTATGATGCTAGAAGTTCTGGTGTAGAGGGAATTAGAGTAACATGTTCAGGTCGTTTAGGTGGGGCTGAGATGTCTCGTAGGGAAACGTATAAGGAAGGAAAAGTTCCTTTGCACACGTTGAGAGCAGATATAGATTATGGATTTACAGAAGCTAGAACGACATACGGTGCTATAGGAATTAAAGTTTGGATTTATAAGGGTCAGATAATGTTAGAAAAAGGCCCGAAACCTGAAGATAGCAACAAGGAGATATAGAAATGCCTTTAATGCCCAAAAGAGTAAAATTTAGACGTGATCACCGTGGGTCCAGAAGAGGCATGGCTCTTTCAGGTTCAAAAGTAAATTTTGGTGAATATGGCTTACAATCTCTTGAAAACGCTTGGATAACTAATAAACAAATAGAAGCTGCTCGTATTGCTTTAACGAGACACATCAGAAGAGGCGGTAAGGTTTGGATTAGGATATTTCCAGATAAGCCAGTTAGTAAAAAGCCTGCTGAAACGAGAATGGGTAAGGGTAAAGGTGCGCCTGAAAGTTGGGTTGCTGTTGTAAAAAGAGGTCGAATTCTTTTTGAGATGGATGGTGTACCAAGAGATTTAGCTAGAGAGGCTTTGAGATTAGCTTCACATAAATTGCCCGTTAAGACAAAATTTATAACAAGACAAGGTATTTAAATGAAACCCGAAAAAGCAAAAGATTTAATTGAATTAACTCAGGATGAACTTGTTGTAAAATTACAGAAATTCAGAGAAGAATTACACAAATTGAGATTTGATTCAAAAAGTGGCAGGGTTGAAAAACCTGATCAAATTGGTATTACCAAAAAGAATATAGCTAGAATTTTAACCGTTTTAAGGGAGAAAACTAATGCAAACTAAACGAGGCGCCAAGAAAGAAAGAGTTGGCGTTGTTGTTAGTGATAAAATGGATAAAACTATTGTTGTTCGTATAGAACGTGTCACGAAACACTCGCTATATAATAAAGTAATTAAAAAATTCCTTAAATTTAAAGCTCATGATGAGGAAAACAAAGCTAAAACTGGTGATAAAGTAAAAATAGCTGAAACCAGACCTCTTTCTAAAGATAAGAGGTGGAGACTAGTGGAGATACTTAAATGATTCAGTTGCGTACAATTCTTGAAATTGCGGATAACTCAGGTGCTAAGAAAGCCAGCTGTATTATGGTAGTTAAGCGGGCTGCAAAAAAATATGCTGAAATAGGTGATATTGTTACAGTTAATATCAAGGAAGTTATGCCTGAATCTGATGTAAAAAAAGGTGAAGTAGCTAAAGCCGTAGTTGTGCGGACTAAAGCTCCTATAAGACGTAAAGATGGTTCATATGTAAAATTTGATAATAACGCCATAGTTCTTATTGATGCCCAGAAAAATCCTCGCGGCACACGAATCTTTGGTCCAGTTGCAAGGGAACTTAGAGAGAAGAACTTTATGAAAATAGTATCATTAGCTCCGGAGGTTATTTAAAGTGTTAAACATACTGAAAAACGACACAATAATCGTTATTAAAGGCAAAGAAAAAGGAAAAAAGGGTAAAGTTTTAAAGGTTTTTCCTGAAAAAGGCAAGATTATTGTTGAGGGTTTAAATTTAATCAAGAAACACACTAAGAAAAGACGCCAACAAGATCAGGCAGGTATTATTGAAAAAGAAGGTCCTATAAGTATTTCTAATGTGGCAGTAAATTGTTCTAAATGCAAAAAAGGCGTTAGGATTGGTATCAAAAGGGAAAATAAGAAATTAGTTAGATTTTGCAGAACGTGTAACCAGGGATTTTAAGGATAACAATGAAAAAGCCAAATCTTTTAGAAAAATACGATAAAGAAATTATACCTGAACTAATGAAGAAGTTCGGCTACACAAATAAAATGCAGGTTCCTAAATTAAAAAAGATTGTAGTTAATATAGGGCTTGGTGAAGGCTCAAAAGAATTTAAGATTATAGAAAAAGCTATGGCTGAATTAACTATAATAGCAGGCCAAAAACCTATAATTACTAGGGCTAAAGCAGCTATCTCAAATTTTAAAATACGTAAAGGTGATCCAGTTGGATGTAAGGTTACCTTGCGAGGCATTAGAATGTATGAGTTCCTGGATAGATTTATCAATGTAGCAATTCCCAGAATTAAGGATTTTAGGGGGGTTAGTCTTAAAGGCTACGATAATAGCAATAATTATAACCTGGGCATTAAAGAGCATACTATATTTCCGGAAATGGATTCGGATAAGATTGAAGGGGTTATTGGTATGAATATAACCTTTAATTTAGATGCTAAGACCAGGGAAGAAGCCCACGAGCTTCTTAAAATGTTCAACATGCCATTTCGAAAATAAGGTATAAGAGGAAAATTTATGGCTAGAAAAGCACTTATTGAAAAATGTAAGAAAGAACCCAAGTTTTCTACTCGCAAATATCATCGTTGTCTTAATTGTGGAAGATCAGGGGGTTACATTAGAAAATTTAGGCTTTGCCGTATCTGCTTTAGAGAACTTGCTTCTAGGGGTGAGATTCCAGGCGTTACCAAAGCTAGTTGGTAAGAAATTTAAAATTTTATTAGGAGAACTATATGTTAACAGACTTAGTGGCTAACGTTCTAACTATGATTAGAAATGCTGTAATGCGCAAAAAGGAAACAGTTGATATACCGTCTTCAAAAATGATAAATGAAATCATGCGTATTTTTAAAGAAGAAGGTTTTATTAAAGATTATAAAGATTTAGAAAACAAAACGCAGGCGAAGCTAAAGATATATCTTAAGTACAACAAAGATAACAGTAGTGCTATTTCTCATGTAAAAAAAATAACTAAGCCTGGTTTTAGAGTTTATTCAAGTAAAAATGATATTCCAACATCTTTGGGTGGTTTGGGGGTAACTATTCTTACCACACCTAAAGGTATATTAACTGATAAACAAGCCCACGAACAGGGAGTTGGCGGAGAAATTATCTGCCAGATTTGGTAATAGAAGGGGAAGATGAATGTCTAGAATTGGCAAAAAACCTGTAGATATACCAAGTAATGTTAAGGTAAATCTAGATGGCAAGATAGTTAGGGTTGAAGGTCCCAAAGGTAAACTTGAAGAACGGATGCATCAGAGAATGAGTGCTGAAGTTAAGGATAACCAATTGATTGTTAGTAGGCTGTCTGATAATAAATTAGATAAATCATTACATGGATTGACTAGAAGTCTTATTCAGAATATGGTTATAGGTGTTACCGAAGGTTATAAAAAGGAACTTGAGATACATGGTGTTGGTATGAGGGCTCAGTTGCAAGGTAAAAAGATAGTTTTGCAGTTGGGATTTTCACATCCGGTTAACTATGATATTCCCGAAGGCATATCAGTGGTTATAGCGAAGCCGACCCAAATTGAAATAACAGGTATAGATAAGCAATCAGTAGGTGAGGTTGCAGCTGAAATTAGGCATTTTTATAAGCCAGAACCGTATAAGGGTAAGGGTATTAGATATAAAGGTGAATATGTCAGGCGTAAGGCTGGTAAAACAGTAGTTTAATAATAATTAAAAGGTAATAAATAAATGAAGAAAGTATTAACGAGCAGACAGAAGAGACACAGAAGAGTAAGAAAAAAGATATCTGGTACAGCGCTAAAGCCGAGATTGAATGTATTTAGAAGTTTATCTAACTTTTATGCTCAGCTTATTGATGATTCAACTGGAAAGATTATCTTAAGCATGTCTACATTGAGCAAAGATTTAAAGGCTAGTAATAAATATGGGGGCAATAAAGAAGCTGCTAAAGATTTGGGAAAGGTTTTTGCAGAGGCTGCTTCAAAGGCCAATATAAAAGAATGCGTTTTTGATAGGGGAGGATATATCTTTCACGGCAGAGTCAAAGAATTTGCAGAAGCTGCCAGAGAAGGTGGATTGAAGTTTTAATAATTATAAAAAGGAATCATAATGGCAGAAAGATTTAATGACGGAAAACGAGATTTTATTGAAAAGGTTATATTTATAAACCGAGTATCTAAGGTTGTCAAAGGAGGAAGAAATTTTTCCTTTACAGCTAGTGTGGTTGTTGGAGATGGCAACGGTTCGGTTGGTTGTGGGCATGGTAAGGCGAAAGAAGTTGCTGAGGCCATAAGAAAAGCGTCTAATAAGGCCAAAAAGAGTATGTTTAGTGTTCCGCTCGAGGGTAACACTATTTCACATCAAATAATAGGTAGGAAAGGTGCCGCCCAGGTTTTACTAAAACCGGCAAAAGAAGGTACTGGTGTTATTGCTGGAGGAGTAGTCCGTTCTTTTTGTGAAGCCGTTGGCGTCAAGGATATTCTTACTAAGTGTCTAAAATCCAATAATGCAGTTAATGTTTTAAAAGCATGTGAAGAGGGTTTTAGAAATCTTAAACCTAAAAATTACAGACAAAGCAAATAGAAATTTCAGAGGTTATTTAAATGAAACTTAATGAATTACCATCAGATAAAGGTAGCAATAAAGCAAAGAAGAGAGTTGGTCGGGGTATAGGCTCTAAGCTTGGCAAAACATCTGGCCGAGGACATAAAGGTCAGGGGTCTCGTTCGGGCTCAAAATCAATGAAGGGCTTTGAAGGTGGGCAGATGCCTTTAATAAGAAAGCTGCCTAAAAGAGGTTTTCATAATAAATTTGCAACTGCATATCAAATTGTTAATGTGCAAGATCTTAATTCTTTTAAGGAAAACAGCACAATTAATCAGCAGGTATTAAAGGAAGCTGGTTTGATTAGGAATGTAAGAGACAATCTTAAGGTTTTGGGCAAGGGAGATCTTAAAAAAGCTTTAGTTGTTGAGGCTCACAAGTTTTCAAAAACTGCTCGAGAAAAAATTGAAAAAGTTAAAGGTTCTATAAAGGAAATATAATTTAATGTTAAAAGCATTAGCCAGTGCATTTAAAATACCAGAATTAAAGAAAAAAATACTTTTTACACTGGCAATGATTGTAGTTTATAGAGTGGGTTGTTATGTGCCAACTCCTGGAATAAATCCCCAGGCATTAGCACAGTTCTTTGAAAATCAATCAGGTACTTTGTTTAGTCTTATGGATATGTTCTCGGGAGGTGCTCTAAGGAATGCAACAGTATTTGCCTTAGGTATCATGCCTTACATATCAGCTTCTATTATTATTCAGCTATTGACAGCTGTAGTGCCTTATTTTTCTAAGATTGCTAAAGAGCCTGATGGCAGAAAAAAAATTACTCAGTACACTAGATACGGCGCTGTAGCTTTATGTTTGATTCAGTCTTTATTTATTGCTTCCTGGATTGAAGGTTCTTCTCAGGCAGCTGGTCTAAGCTTAGCCTTATTCACCGGATGGAAACTAAAGCTTCTAGTCATGATTTCTTTAACAGCTGGCTCCACATTTTTAATGTGGTTGGGCGAACAAATGTCTGTGCATGGTATAGGAAATGGTATTTCTTTGATTATTACAGCTGGTATTATTTCAAGAATGCCTCCAGCAGCCAAGCAGTTCGCTGAATATATTATGCCTTTTGGACATGATGCCCGAATTAAACCGCCAACGATTATTCTCTTGGTTTGTATGTTGGTGGTGGTAATTATGGCTGTCATTTTAATAACCCAAGGGCAAAGGAAAATTCCGGTGCAGTACGCTAAGCGGGTTATTGGTAGAAAAGTATATGGGGGACATAGTGCGTTTATTCCTCTAAGGGTAAATGCCGCAGGTGTTATTCCAATAATTTTCGCGCAGTCAGTATTGATGTTTCCAGCAACTATATCCGGATTTACTAGTAATGAATTTTTAAAGGGAATTGCTAGATTGCTTAATGGTACACATCCCGTTTATAATATTACTTATGCACTTTTAATTATATTTTTTACATATTTCTACACGGCTATTATTTTTAATCCACAGGATGTGGCTCAAAACATGAAGAAGCAAGGTGGTTTTATTCCTGGCATTAGACCTGGTAAGTCCACTGCTGAATACTTTGATTATATATTAGGCAGAATAACTTTGCCGGGCGCTATATTTTTAGCAATTATCGCTGTTATGCCTAATTTGATTAGTAGTTTCTTTAAAGTGCCTTATATCATTGCTAGCTTTTTAGGTGGCACAGGTATATTGATTATCGTTGGTGTTATGCTTGATACTATGCAGCAGATAGAATCTCATTTATTAATGAGGCATTATGAAGGCTTCATGAA
Source organism: Candidatus Kappaea frigidicola (assembly GCA_030765555.1). Lineage (GTDB taxonomy): Bacteria > Omnitrophota > Gorgyraeia > JAGLLT01 > JAGLLT01 > Kappaea > Kappaea frigidicola. Next base: position 14,947 of record JAVCCI010000037.1, on the reverse strand, counting down.
AAAAGGAAAGCTAAGGTCTAGAAGATAAATGCGTATTGTATTATTGGGGCCTCCGGGAGCCGGAAAAGGAACTCAAGCTGCTATTTTGACAGATCATTACAAGGTTCTTCATATAGCTACAGGTGATTTATTAAGAGAAGAAGTGGCTATGGAATCTGAATTAGGACTTAAAGCCAAGGGATATATGGAAAAAGGTGAGTTGGTTCCAGATGAATTAGTAATAGATATGGTCATTAATAAGCTTAATTCAGCAGAGGCACAAGAAGGTTTTATTTTAGACGGTTTTCCCAGAAACGTGACTCAGGCAGAGGCATTTGGTAAGCGCCTGATTGAAAAAAATATAAATTTGGATAGTGTTATATATTTAGAAACAACCGAAGATGTAATAGTTAAACGACTTTCTGGAAGAAGGGTGTGTAGGGCGTGTGGAGCTGTTTATCATGTAATTAATGTGCCTTCGAAAGTCAAGAATGTTTGTGATAAATGTGGCGGAGAGTTGTATCAAAGAAAAGATGACAAATCCGAGACAATTAAAAATAGACTTGAGGTTTATAATCAGCAAACAGCAGCCTTGATTGACTATTATAAGCATGAAGGTAAGCTCTTTGTGGTATCAGGTGATATGGATGCTCAAGAGTTATTTGCAAAGCTTCAGGGTTATTTTAAAAAGCAAAATATTGTATGATACTTTTAAAATCACCCAAAGAAATAGATAAGATTCGGGTGTCATGTAGAATTGTCAAAGAAACACTAGATCTTTTAAAAACTAAAGTAAGACCAGGAATTAGCACTAAAGAGTTAAATAAAATCGGTGAAGAGTTTATTTGCTCTAAAAAAGCTAAACCAGCTTTTAAGGGTTACATGGGTTATCCAGCTGGAGTTTGCACTTCTATTAATGATGAGATAGTACATGGTATTCCCTCTGATAGAAAACTGCAGGATACCGATATTATCAGTCTTGATGTTGGTGTTTGGCTTGATGGATACTTTGGGGATGCAGCCAGAACCTTTGCTGTAAGCACAAATGTTTCTCAGGAAGCTCAGCAGCTTATGAGGATAACAGAAGAGTCTTTGGAATTAGCAGTAGCAGCAGCTAAGGCTGGTAACAGGCTTTATGATATTTCTTACGCGGTTCAGAGTCATGTAGAAGCCCAAGGTTATTCTGTTGTCAGGCAATTTGTAGGTCACGGTATTGGCGCTAGTTTACATGAAGATCCGCAGATACCCAATTTTGGTAAGCCGCATACCGGAATTAAATTAAAATCTGGTATGGTTTTAGCAATAGAGCCAATGATTAATATCGGCGGTTATGAGATAGAAGTATTAGATGATGGTTGGACTGCAGTAACTAAAGACGGTTCATTATCAGCTCATTTTGAGCATACCGTATATATAAGTGATAAAAGAGTAGAAATACTCGCTTAAGGTGTAAAAATTTATGGCTAAAGAAGAAGCAATTGAAGTTGAAGGTAAAGTAGTAGAAGCACTACCTAATACAATGTTTAGAGTAGAGCTTGAAAATGGGCACGTCCTTTTGGCTCATATTTCCGGTAAGATGAGAATGCATTTTATTCGCATTCTTCCTGGAGATAAGGTTAAGTTAGAACTTTCTCCTTATGATTTAAGTAAGGGCAGAATTACTTACAGATTAAAGTAAAAATATTGGAGTAAGATTATGAAGGTACAAGCAAGTGTTAAGAAAATTTGCCCGAAATGCAAAATAATTAAAAGAAAAGGTGTAGTAAAAGTAATTTGTTCTATACCTAAGCATAAGCAGAGGCAAGGCTAGATTTTAACGAATGAGGAGATGAAATGCCAAGGATTTTAGGGGTTGATATACCAAAAAATAAAAAGATAATGATTTCTCTTACATATTTATATGGTATTGGTAACACCAAAGCTCTTAGTCTTTTAAAGCAAGCTAACATTGATCCAGAAATGAAGGCTAGCAAGTTGACTGAAGAAGAAGTATCAAAAATAACCAATGTTATTCAGAAAGATTTGAGGGTTGAGGGTGAATTGCGCCGCGTAGTAACGGGCAACATTAAAAGATTGATGGATATCGGTTGTTATAGAGGTTTAAGGCATAAGAGAGGCTTACCTGCAAGAGGTCAAAGGACATCAAGCAATGCTCGCACACGTAAAGGGCCTCGAAGAAATGTAGGCGCTGCTAAGAGAAAAAAATAGTTAATTAGGAGATAAGAATGGCCAAAGAACAAAAAAGAAGAATTAAGAAAAAGATAACTCGTCAAGTGATTGAAGGTGTAGCTCATATAAAGGCTACTTTTAATAATACACATGTTACGATAACAGATAAGAATGGCAATGTGTTATGCTGGTCTACGACTGGTTGCTCAGGTTTTAAAGGTTCAAGAAAGTCTACCCCTTTTGCAGCTCAGGTAGCTGCTAAAGATGCAGCTAAAAGAGCCATGGAATTTGGGATGAAGCAAGTAGAAGTTAAAGTCAAAGGGCCAGGCTCGGGAAGGGATTCTGCAATTAGAGCCCTCCAGGCAGCAGGACTTAATGTAAAAGCAATAAAGGACGTCACACCGATACCACATAATGGTTGTAGACCTCCGAAAAGAAGGAGAGTTTAGTTTATATGGGAAGAAATTTTACTCCTAGAGGTAAAGTCGTTCGAAGATTAGGTGTTAACATTTTTGGTAACCCTAAATTTGACCGCATTTTAGAAAAAAGGCCGTATGGACCCGGACAGCACGGTAAAAAAAGACGCAAGATGTCAAACTACGGTACGCAGTTATTAGAAAAACAGAAGGTTAAAAAGATGTATGGCGTTTTGGAAAAACAGTTTAGAAAGTATTTCCATGAGGCCGAGCGCAGGAAAGGTGTTACCGGACACAACTTGCTTCAGATACTTGAATGTCGACTTGACAATGCTGTTTTTAAAGCTGGATTTGCTAAAACCAGAGATGCAGCAAGACAGATAGTTAGGCATGGGCATATCCAGGTTAAAGGTCGTAAAGTTAATTTGCCTTCCTTTTTGATAAGTCAGAATGATATTATAAGTATCAAAGGAAAAGAAAATACAAAGAAACTTGTAAATGGCAATATTAAAAGTACAGAAGATCGCATAATTCCAAATTGGATGGATGTCGATAAGGAAAAGCTTCTTATTAAGATTACTAAGCTACCAGAAAGAGCTGATATAGAGGTAGCGATTGAAGAACAGTTAATTGTAGAGCTTTATTCAAAATAAATTAAGTATAATAAGAATTTATATACAGATCTAGGAGGTAACTAAATGGGAGTCAGGTGGCGAGGTTTTGAATTACCTAAAAGGCTAAAATTAGATGAAAAAACACAGACTAATGTGTATGGAAATTTCACCGCAGAGCCTTTTGAAAGAGGTTATGGCGTTACTATTGGTAATGTTCTTAGAAGAGTTCTTATTTCTTCTATAGAAGGTAGTGCTGTAACAGCTGTGAAAATTGAGGGGGCTCCTCATGAGTTTTCTTCTCTTGAAGGGGTAGTAGAAGATACAGCCCAAATAATGCTTAATATTAAGAAGTTAGTTTTAAGATCGCACTCTAAAGAGCCTAAAATTATTGAACTAGCAGTTGGTAAAAAGGGTACGATTAAAGCTTCTGATATTAAAACAGATGAAACTGTTGAAATACTAAATTCTGATTTAGTTTTGGCGACGTTGACCAAAGATAGGAAATTAAAGATACAAATGGAAGTAGGCAGAGGTAGAGGGTATGTTCCGGCTGAAAGAAATAAAAAAGAAGGTATGCCGGTTGGCTATATACCAATTGATTCAGTTTTTTCTCCAGTTACAAAGGTTATGTTTTATGTTGAGGATACTCGTGTGGGACAGAGAACAGATTATGATAAATTATCATTAGAAATCTGGACTAATGGCAGTATAAGCCCTAAAGATGCACTTTGTTATTCGGCTAACATTCTTCAAAGGCATTTAGATCTTTTTGCTCAGTTTGGTGAATTTCCCGAAGAAGAAGATGAGATTGAGGAAGAGAAGTCTCAGCAGGAAAAAGAATTATTTGATAAAATTAATAAGCCAGTTAGTGAGCTTGAGCTTTCAGTAAGGTCAGCTAATTGTCTTAGGGAAGCTAAGATCCAGACATTGGGGGATATGGTCAAAAGGAGTGAAGGTGATATGTTGAAATACAGAAATTTTGGCAAAAAATCACTTACAGAAATTAAAGAGATACTTGATACTATGGGTCTTCACTTTGGAATGAAAGTTGAAGAAATGTTAAAAGAAAATAAATAAGATCAGGATGAATAATAATGAGGCATAAAAAAAATAAAAGAAAACTCGGAAGAACTACAGCACATCGTAAAGCCATGTTAAATAATATGGTTAGAAACATATTTATTGCTGAGACAATTACAACTACGCTTGCTAACGCTAAAGAGGCTAAAAAGGCAATAGAGAAAGTTATTACTCTTACCAAAGAGGATACTCTTGCAAATAAGAGAATGGTATATAATGTGCTTCAGGATCATAAGATGACATCTTTGGTTTTTAAAGAAATTGGTCCCAGGTTTAAAGATAGGGCAGGTGGCTATACTCGCATTGTGCATTTGGATACTAGGGCGGGTGATGGAGCAAAAATGGCTATTTTGAGTCTAGTGGAGCTAAAGCCTAAGAAAGCAAAGGTTAAAGTTGCATCGAAGCAAACTAAAGAAAAAGCTTCTAAGGCTAATGAAGAAGTAACAAAAATTACGAAGGAAGAAAAGAAAGCAACAGCTAAAGCAGAGACAAAAAAAGTAACTCCTAAAGAAACTAAAAAAACTGCTCCTGAGGCGTCCAGTAAGGATGCTGAGCAGAAAGATGAAGGCTTCTTGAAAAATTTAAGAAGTTATCTCAAAAAGGGCAATAAAGAATAATTTCAATAAAAGCGCCTTATTACTAAGGCGCTTTTATATTCTTGCGTAAGTTCCCCAATAGCACTACAATATGACTATGAAAGTAAAAAAAGCAAAACTAGATAAAAAACAAATAGAGGTAATATTTGCTTATTTATTTCTCTTGCCCAACCTCGTAGGTTTTTTAATATTTACTTTACTTCCTGTATTCACTTCTCTTTTATTAAGTTTTGTCGAATATAAAGGCTTATCTTTAAGCTGGCCTCCCAATGTGAATTTCGTGGGTTTAGCTAATTTTATAGAGCTTCTTGGTTTTAATAAAGAAGCTGGGGCTATTGTTGCCAATGATCCTCTTTTCTGGAAATATCTTTGGAATACAATATTTCTGATGGTAGGTATTCCTTTTAGTATGGCTGGGGCTTTAATTTTAGCTTTGCTTTTAAATAAAAAACAAAAAGGAATTGTTGTCTTCAGGACAATATTCTTTTTGCCAACTATGTGTCAGACAGTTGCTGTTGCTCTTTTATGGCTTTGGATTTATAACTATGATTATGGCATTATTAATACCTTTATTAGAAATTTGGGCGATCTATTTAATCTTAATTTAGAGGGTGTTCATTGGTTGAATGCTGAGTGGATTAAGCCCTCGATGATTATAGCGACAACCTGGACTTATCTTGGTGGTACGAACATGATTTTATATTTAGCTGCTTTGCAGAATATTCCTAAGGCGCTTTATGAAGCTGCGGAAATAGATGGGGCGAGTAGTTTCCAAAAGTTCTGGGCGGTAACCTGGCCTATGATATCACCGACAACATTCTTTATTGCAGTTATGAGTGTGATTGGTGGATTTCAGGGAGGGTTTATGTTTGCGTATATTTTTGCTAAGGGTGGTCCTCATGGAGCTAGTACGACTTTAATGTATTACATATTCGAGAATTTCTTCACATGGCATAACTTTGGATATGCCTGTACCATAGCTTGGTTTATGTTTGTACTCATATTTGGAGCCACTCTTATAAACTGGAGATATGGTGGTAAATTAGTTCACTATACTTAATGAATAGGTATTTCAAATGAATAAAGATACAATAGCTCTCAGTAAATTAAATGTATTAGGCAGAAAAAAACCAGGTGAAAAGGTTAGCGTGGGTTACTATGTGGTGTTAACTTTAGTAGCTGCTTTTATGATAATACCGCTTGTCTGGATGATTTCAACTTCATTAAAAGATCCAGCTGATGTATTTGTGTATCCGCCCAAATGGATTCCCGACTATCACTATATTATTGAAGACGGCAAGAAGGTTGAAATTAGTATTCAGGGTGAAAATTGTGAGATTGAATATATAACAGGTGTTTTAAAAGGTACTAAAGAAACTGTAGCTAAAACTAATATTGATGTTAAATGGCGTAATCCGTGGAGTCCTTGGGATAAGATAAGATTAGTTAATACCTCAAAAAACAGAGACTTCCCTCGTTGGGACGAAGTGAAAGTTCTAGGTGGCGTAGTAACTCTTGAGACTATAAGTCAAAAAAATGGTATTTATGAATATAAAACTAAAGAGATAAATGTAGATAAAGTATATCGAGGAGTTAAGCCTGTTTGGAAAAATTATAGCACAGTTATAGAGGTTATGCCCTTTATGCGTTTTTACTGGAACAGCTTTATTGTTTCTCTGGCTGTCACATTGGGCCAAGTTTTAACAAGTGCTATGGCCGCTTATTCATTTTCCAGACTTAATTTTCCAGGTAGAGATAAGTTATTTTTAGGATATTTAGCAACTATGATGATTCCATATGCTGTAATTTTAGTTCCGGTTTATATTCTTATGAACTGGCTTGATTGGGTTGATACCTATAAAGCACTTATAATACCTGGCATGTTTAGTGCGTATGGTACGTTTATGTTAAGACAATTCTTTATGACCATTCCTGTTGATTTAGAAGATGCAGCAAAAATAGATGGCTGTAATTTTTTAAGAATCTTTTGGAATATAATCCTTCCTTTAAGTAAGCCCGCATTGGCTACACTAACTGTTTTTACTCTTTTGGGTTCTTGGATGGGCTTCATGTGGCCTTTAATTGTAACTAACAGCGTTAGTATGAAAACTTTGCCTGTAGGTTTAGCCTATTTTCAGGATACTGGTTTTGGTACCCAATATGAACTTTTGATGGCGGGTGCTTTCATGGCAATTATTCCCTTAGTTATTATATTTATGTTTACTCAAAGATTCTTTGTTGAGGGAATTAAGATGTCGGGCCTGAAAGGCTAAAAAAGCTTAAAATCACCACACTTTCTGTATTACCCCTATATTTTACTTGAATGCGCCCTAAGTCTTTGATAGAATTAATACATATGGAAGATACGCGAGGAAAATTTATAACTTTTGAAGGTCCTGAAGGCAGTGGCAAGAGCTCTCACATAAGGCTATTGGTTGAATATCTAAAAGAAAAAGGTATTGCAGTTGAGGTTTTAAGGGAGCCCGGCAGCACTAAAATAGGTGAGAAGATCAGGCAAATACTTTTGGACACGGCATCTGGTGTAATGGTTGATACTTGTGAGCTCTACCTTTATCTAGCGGCTCGCACACAGCTCATTAAAGAAAAGATCATTCCCCTATTAAAGAGTAATAAAATTATTATCTGCGATAGGTTCAATGATGCAACTATGGCTTATCAAATTTATGCTGGAAATAAACCAGAGTCTATCATGGATGGATTTAATAACTATTTAGATAAAGAAGGGGTCAGCCCCGATTTGACTTTATTGCTTGATGTAGATGCTAGTGTAGGACTTAAAAGAGCTGCTTCTTTGCGTTCCGCCGATCGCATAGAAAAGAAGGGTGTCGAGTTTCATGATAAGGTAAGGCAGGGATATCTGAAGTTAGCCAAGAGATACCCCCAGCGCATAAAAGTAATATCTTCAGTTGGTGAAATAGGTGAAGTTCAGCAAAAAATAAGAGAAAAAGTGAATGAAATTCTCTAGTGAATTGTTTGATAAAGAAAAAAGTGTAGATTTTTTTAGGGTTCTAAATGAACGTAATAAATTATCTGCTGCATATTTAGTTTTATGTTCTAGTGAGGATTATGCCAGAGAGACAGTTTTGGAAATTGCTGTTGAATTGATGGGTGATTCTACTGCCCCAAAACGAGTAAAAGAACTCTCACACCCGGATATTATATGGCTAGAGGCTGAAAATAAAACAGCGACTATAAAAATTGATTCCATTAGGAATATTTCGTCAAAGGTTAATTTAAAACCCTATGAGGCTAAAAAAAAAGTAGTTATAATTAATGAGGCCTGCAAAATGAACGAAGCGGCTCAGAATGCTTTTTTGAAAACCTTGGAAGAGCCTCCTCAAGATACAATTATCTTTCTCTTGAGTAATGAAATTATTGGTTTTTTAGAAACCATTATATCTAGATGTAAGGTCATTAGATTAAATGCCCAAGGGATTAAAGAAAACAATAAAGTTGCTTTGAAGGCTTCATCCGAGGCAATTGATAATTTTATAAATGTAAAAAATGATAATTATCTAACGTTTTTTAATTTTGAAGATAAAAATGATTACCGTCAGACCTTGAAAATACTTTATTGTTTTTTTAGAGATGCAGCATGTTTAAAAAATGGTATAAACGATAAAAGCCTACTGCTAACAGATATAAATAAAGGTTTTCTTGAGTTTGTCAAAAAGCTAAATAGTACGAAAATAACCAAGGCGATAGAAACTATTGATAAAATGTACCGTTATTCTATGTCTAATGTGAATTTAAGATTGTGTCAAATAGATGCAGCTCAATCTTTTAAGGAGATAATGGAAAGTTGAGGTTATATAGATGCATGAAGTTGTTCAAGTGAAGATAAGAGAGGCTGGCAAGGTTGCCTATTATGATATTGCTCAATTAAAGCTTAGCATTGGAGATTATGTTATTGTTGAAGCTGATAGGGGCCTGGAGTACGGGCAAGTTATTTCAGAAGTTGAGAAAGTAATGGATAAAGATGTTGAGGATGTAGTAAGGAATGTTTTAAGGTTATCTACAGCTCATGATATGCGACAGATAAAGGAAAATGAGAAAAGAGCCCAAGATGCGCTTAAGACGGCAGTAAAAAAGATTGCTGAGCATAAACTTCCTATGAAACTTATTGATGTGGAATATTCTTTTGATCGTTCAAAAATAATATTCTATTTCACGGCCGAAGGTCGGGTTGATTTTAGAGATTTAGTCAAAGATCTAGCAGCAGTTTTCAAGGCACGTATAGAGTTGAAGCAGATAGGTGTAAGAGATGAGGCCAAATTTTTAGGAGGACTTGGTCCCTGTGGTAGACCCTTATGTTGTGCTGGATTTTTAAAGAACTTTGAACCGGTAACAATCAGAATGGCTAAAGACCAAAAATTGCCACTGGCTTCTTCAAAGATATCTGGTTTGTGTGGCAGGTTAATGTGTTGTCTGAGTTTTGAATATAAAATGTATAAGGAAGCTCTAAAAGATTTACCTAGAGAGGGACAAACTATTAAGACTCCTTCAGGTAAAGGTAAGGTCGTAGATGTTGATGTCCTTAATAGGTTAGTTTCAGTCGAATTAGAAGATAGTAGAATAATTCAGGTAAAATACAATGACCAAAAAGAGCAATCAAAAGAAGAATAAGTATTATATAACCACTGCAATTGATTATGCTAATGCAGCACCTCACATTGGGCATGCTTATGAGAAGGTGTGTGCAGATGTTATTGCTCGTTGGCACAGGCTAAAAGGGGCAGATGTCTTTTTCTTAACGGGTACTGATGAGAATGCCCAAAAGAATGTGACTGCTGCTCAAGAAGCGGGCATGGAAGTTGCCGCTTTTATAAAGGAGAATTCACAGAAGTTTGTAGAGTTATGTGAAGTTTTAGATATTTCTTATGATTATTTTATTAGAACCACCGAAAAAAGACATGCTAAAATTTCTCAATTTGTTTTACAGAAAATGTATGACAAGGGTGATATTTATAAAGGGCAATATGAAGGCCTATATTGTCAGGGTTGCGAAGCTTTTATTACCGAAAAAGAACTTGTAGATGGAAAATGCCCTGAGCATAATGTTAAGCCGGATGTTATTCGTGAAGAAAGTTACTTTTTTAAATTAAGTAAATATCAGGATAAAATACTTGCACTTTTAGAGAATGGCCTAGTGGCACCTGAGACCAGAAAAAATGAGATGATTAATAGGGTTAGAGAGGGGCTAAATGATTTAAGTGTCAGTAGAACAGGTGTAAGTTGGGGCATACCTATTCCTTTTGATAAAGAACATAAAATATATGTTTGGGTTGATGCTTTGATTAATTATATTTCGGCTTTGGATTATCCTGAAGGTGATAAGTTTAAAGTGTACTGGCCTGCTGATTTACATCTTATTGGTAAGGGGATTAACTGGTTTCATTCTGTAATTTGGCCGGCGATGCTTTTGTCGGTTGAGATTGAATTACCAAAAAAAGTTTATGTCCATGGTTATCTAACGGCTGAAGGTAAAAAGATTAGCAAAAGTCTAGGAAATATCGTTGACCCTATTCCATTAGCAAAGGAGTTTAAGTCCGATCCCATAAGACTTTTTCTTTTAAGAGGTATAGTTTTTGGTCAGGACGGTGATTTTTCTCACGACTCTTTTATTCAGTGTTATAATAGCGATTTGGCAAATGATCTAGGTAATTTACTAAACAGAAGCTTAACCATGGTTGAAAAGTATTTTGATGGAGTGATTCCTGAGGCTGAAGATAATGTATATAAAAATGATGCTTTGGTAGTTGAAGCTAAGGGCTTGTCTGATAGATTATCTCAAGCTATGGATGAACTAGATTTAAATGGAGCATTAGAGTTGATTTGGGCTTTAATTAATAAAGCTAATAAATACATAGAAGACGCAAAACCTTGGCAATTAAAAAAGACTGATGAAAAAAGTTTAAAAACAGTTATCTATAACCTTTTAGAGGTTTTAAGAATAATTTCAGTGGCTGTTTCTAGTTTTATTCCGAAGACTGCTACTGAGATGCTGAGCCAATTAGGCCTTAAAGAGCATTTAAATAATGATGGATTTGATGAGTTATTTATGTGGGGTAAATTGGAAGCCAATAAGAAAGTGTCCAAAGCTGATCCTTTATTTCCTAGAATAAAGAAAGAATAATGCATACTCAAAGTACGTTTATAGATTTCTTAAAGAGCAATAAATTATATCTTATCCTGATTATCCTTCTTTTAATTTTCAATTATATAGTAGATTCCGCCTGGCTTACAGAGTCTCCTGGTGTGATTTTTGAAGCGGGTGAGCTTGTTGAATGGCAGGATGAGCTTCCTAGTGAAGAAGTTGTAAAGGAGTTGATTCTCGAGGGGAATATTTATGCCTTGGGTCTTTTTGGAGTCACCTTTTTAGTGATTTTGGGTTTTGTAAGTGGTGTTATTTTGGATGTAATTTATTTTTTCTTACGTTTTCAATCTAAAGATGTAATTCCACATTTAGGTGAGACAAAGGAAAAACCGTGGAATTTACTAGATGTTACAAAGGCTGTAATTCTCTATTTTTCTTTTTTAGCTATTATTAGACTATTTTTTGTAACTGGTTTTGTCCATTCGTTTGTTAGCTTTCTCTTAAAATCTCAGGATACAGCTATTGTAATAGATGGTTTTGAAAATATGGCTTTAGGTTTTAGTCTATCTTATTTGATAATAGGCATAGTGTTGGTCTATTTTGTTACCTTTAAATATAAACAATCTTTTTTCAAAACATTAGGGTTAAATGTAAGAAATGTTGTCCGCGGAGCGATATTAGGACTGGCTTCATATGTAAGCTATTTACCTTTTCTTTTTGTTGCTCTTTTAATATCATTAGGTTTATCAAGTTTTTTTAAGATGGCTCCGGAGGAAAACCCTCTATTGAACGTTTTTTCAATAGAGGGTCGACCTTGGCTTATTTTCTATTTTGTACTCTGTATTTGTTTTATTGGGCCTATTATTGAAGAGTTATTTTTTAGAGGATTTTTATATCCCGCTTTAAGGAAAAAAATTGGACCTGTTTTAAGTATTTTGATTAGCTCTGCTTTGTTTTCTTTGTTGCACATGACCTTTGTGGGATTCCTGCCCATTTTATTTTTAGGAATTTTATTAGCCTACATGTATGAAAAAAGCGGTAGTTTGTTGCCCAGTATAACGATACATATTATTCACAATAGTTCTATTACTTTATTTTTATTTATTATTAAAGGTTTGGGTAGTTAAATTTTAGGTGGAATAATAACATGCGTTTAAAAAATATAGATGAAACAGAGTTGATTAAACTGCTGACTTCTGGACTAAAGAAGGATAAGAGTCTTATTAAACATATTGGAGATGATGCAGCTGTAATTAAATTTCCCCAGGGACAGATGCTTCTCTTTACATCTGATATGCTTATAGAAGGAATTCATTTTAATTTAAAAAATACTTCTTGGCAGGCTATTGGGCATAAGGCTTTAGCTCGAAATATAAGTGATATTGCTGCTATGGGGGGTCTTGCAAAATACGCAACTGTTTCTTTGGGTTTACCCAAAGAGTACAGTCTGAAAAATATTCAAGCAGTTTATGGCGGGATAAAAAAAACAGCGATAAAATACGGGGTTATAATTGCTGGTGGTGATATCTCAAGTTCAAAGAAGCTGATAGTCAACATTGCTTTAATAGGGATGGCGAAAAAAAAAGAAATTATTTATCGCAACACAGCTAAGGTAAATGATGCCATATTTGTAACTGGAAAGCTTGGCGGTTCTATTAAGGGAAAACATCTTAATTTTGCACCGCGTCTTAAAGAGGCTCGTTACCTAATAAAAGAATTTAGACCTACAGCCATGATTGATTTATCTGATGGACTTGCCCAGGATTTGGGGCATGTAATCAATCAAAGCCAAGTCGGAGCCCAACTTATAAAAGAAACTATTCCTTTGTCTAAAGAAGCAAGTTCTTTTAAAGATGCTTTATATGACGGAGAAGACTTTGAACTCTTGTTTACTCTCAGTAAAAAAAGAGCCGCGAAATTTATAAGAAGTTGGCAGAAGTCTTTTAAATTGAGAGTAAGTCAAATCGGGTTTACAGTGGAGAAAAAAGAAGGTTTTTATTATTTGGACAAGCTTGGTAAAAAATATGCAATTAAACCTAAAAGCAAGTTCAGGCACTTTAAATGAAAAGTCTAATTTCAAAAAGCGATCAGGAAACAAAAAGAATTGCTGCCAGGCTTGCTAAATATTTAAAGGCCCAGGATTTCTTAGCTCTTTGTGGAGATTTAGGCACAGGCAAGACTACCTTTGTAAAGGGTTTGGCTAGAGGGCTAGGTATTAAGGAAGAGCAAGTAATCAGCCCTTCGTTTATGCTCATTAGACAATATAAAGGCAAGTTACCCTTATATCACTTTGACCTTTATCGTTTGGATTATTTAGAGCAAGTAGAATTTTTGGGCTATGAAGAGTATTTTTATGGGGAGGGTGTATGTTGTATGGAGTGGGCCAATAAAATAGAAGAGCTTTTGCCTGCAGAGTACCTTCAAATAAATATTAAATTTTTATCAGAACATAAAAGAAAAATAACTTTTAAAAGCGTATCAGATAGGTATAATAATATTATCGGAAAACTATAAAAATGAAAATATTAGCTCTTGATACCTCAAGTAAATTTTTTAGCTTGGCTTTGAGTATGGATAAAAAAATCCTTGCTCAAACCAATAGAAAACTAAAAAAGTTTGAACACAATCGCCTACTTTTAAAAGAAATTGAACGTCTTTTAAATAAATGCAATTTGACGATTAATGATATTGATGTTGTATCAGTTGGCAGGGGACCGGGTTCGTTTACAGGCTTAAGGATAGGCCTGGCAGCAGCTAAAGGTTTAGTGTTCGAAAGTAAAAGAAGGCTTATGGGTATTTCTTCCTTTGATGCTGTGGCGTTGAATATAAAAGAATCGAAAAGGTTAATAGTTGTTATTGAAGATGCCCGCAAGCAGATGGTTTATGGTTGTAGCTATCTATATAATGATACGGGCAAGCTAGAGCGTATAAGCGATTATCAACTTCAATCGTTAGAAGATTTTTGTACATATATTCATAAGCTTTCAAAAAAATATAAAAAAGATGTAATTTTTACAAAAGATGGTATTAATCCCTACAAAGAAGAGCTGCAAAATGTATTTCAGACAGCTGTTTTTGCTGATGAAAAAAAATGGTTTCCCAAAGCAGCTAATATTGCTGCTTTAACTTTTGAAAATTGGAAATTAAATAAGAAAATGAAATCCAAGGATGTTGAAATTGAACCTTTGTATTTACATTCACAGTATGCTAATATCAGTAAACCAAAAAAGATATGAAAAAAGAAGATAATTATTTTCACACTTATGCAGATATAAATTTAAATGCTCTAGAGCATAATCTCAAGCAGATCAGGCAAGTTATTGATCCTAAGGTTATGGTTTTGGCTACGGTAAAGGCCAATGCCTATGGGCACGGGATTGTGGAAATTTCCAGGTTTTTAGCTGATAAAGTTGATTATCTAGGAGTTGCCTATGTAGAAGAAGGGGTGCTCATTAGAAAAGGTGGAATTAAAACACCGATTTTAATATTGGGCAACACTCTACATGAAGGCCTAAAAAAGGCCTTGGAGTATGAATTGCAGGTGACAGTCACTGATGAGCAAACAGCAATTAAGATAAATGAAATTGCCAGTTCGATGAAAAAAAGAGCGGCCATTCAGATAAAAATTGATACAGGCATGGGGCGCCTAGGTTTTTGGCATAAAGATGCTTTTGAAACGATTAAGAAAATATATGATTTGAAGCACATTGAGATAAAAGGCATATATACTCATCTTTCCAGCGTCGACAAAGACCATGATTTTACCCTCAAGCAACTTGAGAGGTTTAATCATATTATTAAAAGTGTTGAAACTGCTAAAATTAACATAGATATTTACCATGCAGCTAATAGTTTGGCAACGCTTCATTACAAAGAAGCTCATTTTAATTTAGTAAGGCCCGGAATTATCCTATATGGAGTATATCCTGATATAGCTTCTAAAAGAATTATTAACGTTAAGCCTATTCTTACCTT
>JAVCCI010000054.1 GCA_030765555.1 Candidatus Kappaea frigidicola | reverse complement strand
TTATAATAACAAGAATAGATAATACGTAAAAACCATAAGGAGAAAGAAATGAATTTATTAGCTACTATAGCTTATGCAGCTGGAATGGCGCCGCAAACAGGGGTTGAAGCAGAAGCTCAGAATCCTTTATTTGCTTTATTACCATTTGTAGCCATAGTTGGGGTAATTTATTTTATGATGATTCGCCCACAGAAAGCTCAACAGCAAAAGCATTCAGAAATGCTTACTAATTTAAAGAAGAATGATGATGTGATTACTCAGGGTGGTATTCATGGAACTATTGTGAATATAAAGCCAAATACATTTACCGTGAGAATAGATGAAAATACTAGAATTGAAATTGGTAAGAGCTTTATATTAGGTAAGAAGAAAAATACAGAAAATTAATTCATCCGCGGAAAATCGCAGGGGCCAAAAAGAGTAATTCAGGCATATCCCCTCTACATTCTTTCAGGATGAAAGAATGGGGGATTAATTCAGGCATATCAGTTATGTTCACTTTGTTGCATAACTGATGCCTTCATTAAGGAGAATCAACATGGTTGCTAACTTTAAATGGAAAGTTATAATAGTTGTAGTTGTGATTGCAAGCTGTCTGTGGCTGATGTACCCGCCTCAGGAAAGAATTAATCTAGGCTTGGATTTGCAAGGTGGTATGCATTTAGTACTGAAGGTGGATATTGATAAACTTCCGGCTGATGCTCAAAATGGTGCAGTAAGAAGAGCATTGGAAATTATCAGAAATAGAGTAGATCAGTTTGGTGTGGCAGAACCTTCTATTCAGCTTAAAGGTAAAAATCGCATTATAGTTGAGTTGCCAGGAATTGAAGACCGAGAGAGAGCAGTTGATTTAATTGGAAAAACAGCCCTTTTGGAATTTAATGTTGTAGCTTCATCGCAGAAGACTGATATGGCCCTCAATGCTCTAGATAAAAAAACAAAGATACTATCGAAAGTAGAAGTAAAGGAAGAGCAAACCCGTGAAGGTGCTGCTTTTAAATCAGTTATATTTGACGAAAAGAACAAAGAAACAATAAGAGAGATTATTAGTGATCCAGAAAACACAAAAGTATTTCCTGAAGGCTATCAGTTTCTTATATCTCGTCAAATGGATATTAAAGGAGAAAAATTCAGGCAGTTATATTTATTAAAAGTAAAACCTGAAATTACAGGAGAATCATTAATTACGGCTAATTGGGATAGAGACCAGTTTAAAAAGTATCATGTCTCGCTAGATTTTGATGCCAAGGGCCGAAAGAAGATAAGACAATTAACCGGACAGGCTGCTAAAAAATATCAGGAAAATAAAACTGTTAGCAGGCTAGCTATTATATTAGATGGAGTAGTCTATTCGGCGCCACTCATGAAAGTGGAGGTTGATACTAATCCAATTATTGAAGGTAATTTTACAAAAGATGAAGTTGAAGATTTGTCGTTAGTTTTGAGAGCAGGTTCATTGCCGGCTCCAATTATTATTGAGCAGGAAAATACAATTGGGCCTACTTTAGGACAGGATTCAATCAAAAAAGGGGTTACAGCAGCTGTTTTTGGTTGTTTACTTGTCTTAGTTTTCATGGCTGTTTATTATTTGGTTGCTGGTTTGATTGCTAACTTTGCACTTTGCTTAAACATTATAATTATAATGGGAGCACTATCATTTAGAGATGCAACGTTAACTTTACCAGGTATAGCTGGTATTATTTTAACCATTGGTATGGCTGTTGATGCTAATGTACTTATTTTTGAGAGAATAAGGGAAGAGCTAAAGTTGGGAAAAAGTCTTCGCCCGGCAATTCAGGCTGGTTATCACAAAGTGTTTTCAACTATATTGGATGCCAACTTGACAACTCTTCTTACTGCATTTATTCTTTATCAAATTGGTACTGGTCCTATAAAGGGCTTTGGTTTGACTTTGATGATTGGTATTACTGCAAGTATGTTTACGGCCTTGGTCGTAACCCGTCTTGTTTTTGATTTTCTGACAATAAAAACTAGAATCCTTAAGAAGCTTCCCATGCTGGAAATCCTAAAGGAATCTAAGTTTGATATTATTGGTAAAAGAAATATAGCTTATGGATTATCTTTGCTGGTAATAATTGGAGGATTAATAGTTTTTGCTCAAAGAGGAGCTGAAAACTTTGGTATTGATTTTACAGGAGGGACTATCCAGCAAATTCAATTTACTAAAGCTCCCGATGTAAATCAGGTTAGAAATGCTCTAAAAAGTGTTAACCTGGAAAAAGCTACGATTCAAACCTTTGGTAAAGATAATAATATTATTATACGAACTGAA
The DNA here is from genome assembly GCA_030765555.1 of Candidatus Kappaea frigidicola. Taxonomy (GTDB): domain Bacteria; phylum Omnitrophota; class Gorgyraeia; order JAGLLT01; family JAGLLT01; genus Kappaea; species Kappaea frigidicola. Next base: position 7,849 of record JAVCCI010000054.1, on the reverse strand, counting down.
GGACAGGAATCATCAAAAATAACCCAGGCTATTAAAGATAATTTTAAAGATAACCAAGCGAAGACTGTGCGCGTAGAGGAAATTGGCCCAACTATAGGAAAAGAATTGCGCTATAAGGCGTTAATGGCTATAGGATTGGCTCTAGTTGTTATCTGTATATATATTACCTTTAGGTTTGAATTTAAATTTGGTGTATGCGCTATTATCGCTTTGTTGCATGATGTTATTGTGACACTGGGTATTTATAGTATTTCTGGGCGAGAAATATCTTTACCTATTATTGCAGCTATTTTGACGATTATTGGATATTCGCTTAATGATACCATTGTTGTTTTTGATAGAATTAGGGAAGATATCCACTTGATGCATAAAGCGAGCTTTAAGGATATCGTAAATAAAAGTATTAATCAAACTCTCTCGAGAACGATAATAACATCATTAACAACATTGCTAGTAGTTTTATCACTCTATCTTTTTGGAGGTAGTGTAATAAATGATTTTGCCTTTGTATTATTAATAGGTGTTGTGGTTGGAACCTATTCATCAATCTTTGTAGCGGCACCAATATTAGTCGAATGGCATAAAAAATAATAGATTGAGTGGAAATATTTTTAGATGGATAAGCTCTGGATTTTAAATAAAATTGATGCAAGTGCAAGTAAGCAATTATCCAGAGCGCTCAATATTAATTTAATTACTGCCGCACTTCTTGTTGGTCGTGGCATATCGAAACCAGAGGATGGCAAGCGTTTTCTTGAGGGTGACCTAAATGATCTTTATTCTCCTTATGAGTTGAAGGGGATAAAGAAAGCTGTATCTCGTATAAATAAAGCACTTAAAAATAAAGAAAAAATTATCATCTACGGTGATTATGATGTAGATGGCATTACTTCCACGGCTCTTCTTTACACTATCCTATTAAAATTTACTGATAATCTAGAGTGTTATATTCCTAATCGACTTGAGGAGGGTTATGATCTCAATAAAGATGCTTGTGATTATGCTAAAGAGAAAAGTGTTTCTTTAATGATAACAGTAGATTGCGGGATAAGCGCTCTTGAGGAAGCTGAGTACTTGCGAGATCTTGGAATCGATTTAATTATTATAGATCACCACGAGCAGCAAGATAAATTACCTTATGCTGTTAGCATAGTTGATCCTCACCAAAAAAAATGCAACTATCCTTTTAAGAAGCTTGCCGGAGTAGGAGTAGTTTTTAAATTATTAGAGGCTTTTCTATCTGAGCATATGGAGTGCCCCCTTGAGTATTTGAAGCCTCACATGGATTTAGTAGCTCTAGGAACTATTTCTGATGTTGTGCCTCTGGTAGATGAAAACAGAATTTTTATAAAAGAAGGTTTGAAGCAGCTTAATCAGACTAATAAAATTGGACTTCAAGCATTAATAAAACGTTCTTCTTTGCAGGATAAAGAAATAAGTACATATCATGTAGGTTTTATCCTTGGTCCGAGAATTAATGCTGCTGGTCGTATAGGCTCAGCTGATGCTTCTTTGCAATTGCTTCTTACTGAGAACAAAGAGGAGGCTGATGCATTGGCAAAACTTCTAAATGATGGCAATAGGCAAAGGCAGAATATTCAAAACAAAACCTTTAAAGAAGCCCTTTTGCAGATTGAAAAGAATGTAAACTTTAAGGATCATAATGTAATAGTTCTATGCGATGAATGGCATCCTGGAGTTGTGGGCATTGTTGCTTCTAAGATAGTTGATAAATTTTACAGACCAGCAATAATGATTTCAACTATAGAAGAACCAGCTAAGGGTTCTGGCAGATCAATCGACGATTTTCATTTATTGGATGCCGTCAGGCAATGTTCTCATCATTTAAGTGGATTTGGTGGCCATAAAAAAGCTTGTGGTGTTGTTATTGATAAGGATAAAATTAATGATTTCAGAGAAGAGATAAATAGATTTGCTAAGGATAATTTTATGGTTAAAGGCCTTAAACCTAGTATCCGTGTTGATTTAGAAGTTAGTCTTTCGGACGTTAATTTTGATTTATTAAAAGAAATGAACCTTCTTGAGCCATATGGAATGGGCAACCCAAAACCAATATTCAGGACTTCAAAATTACAGTTACGAAATGAACCAACTTTTTTAAAAAGAAATGGTGTGAAAATTTATGTAACTGATGGTAAAATAACTTGTGAAGCTTTAGGATTTTCGTTAGACAGTATAAATTTTAACAAACTTTATGGTAAGAAATTTAGCATGATTTATACACCCACGATTGATTCGTATAAAGGTCAAGAGCATATTTGTCTTAGAATTATTGATATTAAAGGGGAGGAATAGTTTAATTATGAAAAAGTTTGCATTCAAGGATAGTATTTTAATGAAGATCCTTATAACATTAGCTGTAATAGTTGTTTTTAGATTTTTACGGTTTATACCTTTGGTGACTATTAATTTGGGTGCAATCAAAAATATAATTGGTGATGCCGGCTTTGGAAGTTACGTTTCTATATTCACACTAGGTTTTTGGCCATATTTATCAGCCTGTATCATTTTGCAGATTGCCGGAGTATTTATTCCACCTTTAAAAAGGTTATGCTTTGATAGTGAAGTTGGTAGAAAAAAACTCGTTATGCTAACTTTAGTTCTGGCATTAATTATAGCTTTTATTCAAGGTCTTAGTATATCTAGCGCGCTTTATAGGGATTTATCTTTATGGCAAGCTTTATTGATTCAGAATAAGGTTGCTTTCGTTTGTATTTCAGCCTTGAGTTTTACAGCAGGTTTATTTATTCTGATCTGGTTAGCCCAAATTATTAACAAATGGGGCATTGGAAACGGTATCCCCATCTTGATTACCTCATCTATAGTAGCTGAGATAGTGAATAATATACGTATGACTAATGTTAGTTATGACGGTAATTTTTTCAGTCAATTTATGCTCATCTATATTTATGTAGCAGCAATAATACTGTTTATATTTTATAATTTTGTAACTGAATTACAAAGGAAAGTATATATTAACTATAAAGGTAAAAATGAAACCATTATTACTAAGACATTCATACCCATGAGGAACTCCTGGGCCGGAAGAATGCCGCTTACAATTGCTGTAGGGGCTATTTGGTTGCCGTTTCATTATCTAACATATTATGAAAATAAAACTATTTACTCTATAGCTGAAAAATTGGCATCATCCAATGTTGTTTACATTTTAAGCTTATTTGTATTAGTGATGATTTTTACTTTTATGTATACAGCCATAATATATAAGCCAGGTCATATCCTTAATCTTTTAAAAAAATATAAGGCTAAATTGGAAGGGATTCAGGATAAAAATGTAGGTATGTTTTTAAAGAGGGGTGGTTTTATTTATGCGTTTGCCTCTGGATTGTTCCTTACTTTTATAGCTATATTACCAACAGTAGCCCATATTTTCCTTTCAAATCAGCCTAGTGAAATGGCAGAAGGAAGCAGTCTTGTAATGGCTACCCTAACTGGAGCTGGTTTATTGGTGTTAGTGGGAGTTTTAACTGACGTCAAGCGACAGATTAGAGCGTATCTGCAGATGCGAAAATCTGATATAAAGAATTGGACTCTTTGTTATACCACGATAGATGAAATAGAAGCCAATATAAAAAAAGGTTTTTTGGAGAGCAGGGGAATACCTGCGGTCATCAAGCCCTATCAGTTTACCTGGGGCATGCCTATTAGAACGGCAATTGATAAATTTGAAATTTATGTAAGGACGCTTGATGCTGATTTAGCACGAGATTATCTTACTAATATTTAGCATCAGTACAAGCGTTATCAAGCAATATTTTACCCCCAAAAGACAACTATACAAACTTGACATGTGTACAACATTTTGCTACACTAAAAGTCGTGCTTACGCAAATGTGTGCAATGGGATATTGAATGTCAAAAGTTACCGTAGTTAGTATTACATCAGATTCATATAAAGTGGCTGCTTTTAGGCAGGAAGGATCATTTAGAAAACACCTTCTTTCCTACAAGGCGTACTCTGCAGATGATTTTACCTCACAGAAGTATTTAGAATCAAAAAAGCATCTTTCTGAACGCAATGTCTCCGCGATTATTTCCAGAGATATGTGTGCTGTTAGATATCTTACTTTGCCTTCAGATGATCCACTTGAAATCGAGCGTATGGTTGAGTCGCAAAAACCAGAACTTTTTCCATTTAAGTATAGAGAGGCGATTGTTCAACCGATTATATGTGAATCGAATCTTAAGGGTATATCTAAAGTGATGGTTGTTGTTATTCCCACAAAAGTACTTTATGAAAAATTGCAGCTTTTAAATTTAGCCGGAATATATCCAAAAAGTTTATATTTGAGTTCTTCAGTTTTATTTGAAAGGTTTAATGAGAAGTTTATTCAAACAGATACTCATAATAAGAATTGTTTAATTATAAATATAGAAAATAACTGTTTGGATATAATTATTTCCAAAAAAGCAAGCTTAGTTTTTACCTATGGAGCTCAATTACCACATGATAGGCAGTCAGCTTGTTCTAGAATTATAAGTGATTTAGAAAGAGCTATAAGAATCTTCCGAAAAGATCATCAGGAAGAAGTAGAGAGAATAATTGTTAATTCGAGTTCTTATACAGCTAATTTGTTAAGTGTTATAGAAAATAGGATACACACCAAGAGTATCGTTAGTAATGCTCTTGAGTTGATGGAGGCGGCAAGTCATATACAATCCAAGCGAAGGCGAGACCTCGATATTATGCCAGATGAAATTATAAGAGTTAACATGGCATACAAAATGAAGAAGTTTGTTTTATTACCAGCATTTTCATTACTTATAATAGTGGCTTTGTTCTTCGGGTTTTTTTATTCATATCTATCAAGGAACAAAGTTGACATAACGACAATTAATAAAAGTCAAAATTTGTTAATGGTTGATGCAGAAGCATCACTAGAAACCAATGCTCAGAAATTAATAGAGGAGTCTCCTAAGGTTGTTGATACTTATATTGAGCCTGAGATTAAATTGCCTATTACTGACGATATTAAATTAATTGGAGTAGTACTTTCGGCTAATAATGAGCAGGCCCTTATAAAAGATATTAAAAAGGGTAAGGTTTTCAAATGTGGTCTCGGAGATAGAGTATTAGGTGCGGTAGTGGAGAAAATTGAATTTAACAAAGTCACAATAACAAATAGGTCTGGTAAGATTGAACTTTTTATGTAGGAGAATTTAATGTTGAGAAAATATTTAAGTATAATTACTATTTTAACCTGCCTTTTATCATATTCAGCTTTGGGATTATCTGTTGAAAATCAGGTTGATGAGTATGATAATTTATTAGTGTCTATTAATGTCAAAGATGCTGACATAAATGATGTATTAAAGATGATTGCTGAACAAAGTGGATTGAATATTATTGCAGGTAAAAATGTTAAGGGTAAGGTGTCTATAACTTTCATTGAGATTCCTGTTTTTGATGCGTTAGAATCCATTTTAGAGGTTAACAATTATACTTATATGCATGAGAATAATGTAATTAAAATTTATACCCACCAAGATAGAATGCTTTTAGATGAATCCAAAGAGCTTGAAGTTGTTATATTTAGTCTGCAAAATATCAAAGTTTCTGATGTTGAGCCGATGCTTACGACCCTTAAATCTCAGCGCGGTAAAATTCAAGTAAATGATAGGCTTAATCAAATTGTAGCTTATGATCTTTCGGGGAATATTGAAAATATGCGAAAGATAATTGCCAGCATGGATTCTAAGAGATTGATTAAAAAGCATTATGATTTAAGTTATGCTGATACTCAACAGGTTAAAGAAAGAACAAGAGAAGCTTTTTCAAAAAGTGTTGCTGATATTTATGTTGATGAAAGAACTCACAGTTTAGTAATTGAGGCTGCTCCAATGTTTATTGAGGAAATTGATGGATTCATTGCTAAGTGGGATAAACCTTCAAAGCAGGTTCAGATCGAAGCTAAAATAATGCAAGTTACGTTAGATAAAAATATTCAACTGGGAATAAATTGGGAATATCTTTTGGAAGATGGCTCTAAAAAACCGAAAAGTTATGATGTGGCTAGTAATTTAAGTTTAGATTTGTCCCAAGGCGGTTCATTTAGAATGGGTTCATTGTCCAGCGATGATTATCAGGCAACCTTACAAGCTTTAGAGGCCACAACGAATAGTAAATTACTTTCAGCTCCAAAGATTACAGTGCTTGATGGAGAAGAGGCCAATATTCTCTTGGGGAGTACAGAGCCATATTTAGTAACCTATATAGATAATGAGACTAAAATCATTACAGAAGATACTAAATTTATGGATGTGGGCATCCAACTTACTGTAAAACCAAGAATTACCCAGGATGGGTACGTAACTTTAGATATTGAGTCAGAAGTTAGCTCAGCCAGAAGAGTTCCTGATGTTTCCAACGCATTGGCAGTTGATACCAGCCGAGCAAAAACAGTAATGAAGGTTAAGGATGGCAGAACTGTTGTTTTGGGAGGTCTTATAAAAGATGAAAAAGTTGACACCATTAAAAAGGTTCCTCTTTTAGGAGATATTCCTATCTTAGGGTTTTTCTTTAGAAGTAAAGATAAATCAGATGCGAAGACAGAACTCATTATCTTTATTACACCTCATATTATTAAAGAAGATATTAAGTAAAGTTGAATGCAGTATTATCTTTATGGTATAGTGCTATATGTCTAAAAAAATCTTTCTTAATTTAATTGCAAGCTTGCTAATGGTAGTTGTAGCTTGGTGTTTCTTTTTTTATCCCGCGTATATTTGTATCAAATTAACCTCAAATCCTGTATTGCATGCAGGGGGTATTCCTCAATTTGTCTTTAGTCAATTTGAGAAAACATCTATTTCATATAATAAATGGGCGAATGAATATCTTGAATCTCACAAAGCAGAATCATTTGGTTCTGATTGTTCGCCTAATACAGAATGGCCGGTATTTGGTTCTGCCTACTATTTATTAACTGCAGAAGAAATAGTAAAGAAACTTGAGAATAATGATGATCCAACCTCAAAAAGAATCATAAAGACTGCAAGAGAAACATCGAAGGTAGCAGCTGAGGTTTTAGCTGATCCGAAAACTGGAAGTTGGAGCCGTAATTTGTGGGGTGATTCTTATCGAGACAAAGAGAATCTTTTTTACAGAATGCTGATTATTATGGGATTATCTAGTTATGAAAAAATAACGGATGATACAACTTATAGGCAACTTTTAAAAAAACAGTCTTTAACCTTAGCTGCAGAATTAAAAAAAGCAGACACATATCTATTTGATAATTATCAGTATCTGATAGCTGATAAGGATACCGGAATGATTATCAAAGACTATGAATTTATGGCATCTTCTTTTGCAATAGGTGCTGCAAGATCAAATGGAAGAATTGATCATTCATGTCCACTTACCATGGAAACAGTTGCTTGCTCATGGCCCACACCTTTTGGCTTAATTGTTCTTAAGTTATTATCCTATGGCAGCTGCAAAACAGCTTGCTTAGGTGAAGTTGCACTTCTTTTTTTAATGACTAGGCCGATTGCTAGTAATCAAATCATGGTATATGAAGGTCGCTTGCCAATGTTAGTCAACGTAATAATTTCTTTTTATCTAATTTGTGGAATACTCTTACTCCTACCAGAAATAATTCAGTTGAATAAGTGGTATAAGCATCACAAGAAGTAACATTAGTTTTTGACATTTCTTACTTGGATATAGATATTTGTTGTATATAAATTGAGCTTATATTAAAATTATGATAGACTTTACTTAAGCTTCGGGGTTTCCTAAAAACCTCAGGGACTAAAAAGAGTAATGTAGGTTTATCCCCTCTACATTCTTTTTTGATGCAAG
>JAVCCI010000070.1 GCA_030765555.1 Candidatus Kappaea frigidicola | reverse complement strand
CCGCTCACCCTTATTTTCTGGTAAAATTACCGGAACAGGAGTGAGGTATTGTCCATCTTTAGAAGATAAGGTTGTTAAATTTCCGCACCATAAACGCCATCAGATTTTTTTAGAGCCCGAGACTAAAAAAAATATCCAGTATTATCCTAATGGCCTCTCAACCAGTTTACCCAGAGATACTCAAGAAAAGTTTATTCGTTCAGTCCCCGGATTAAAAAAAGTAAAAATAAACCGCTATGGCTACGGTATAGAGCATGATGCCATTGATTCTACGCAGCTTTATCCCACCCTAGAATCTAAATTAGTTAAAGGACTTTATTTAGCCGGACAAATTAATGGGACTACTGGTTATGAGGAAGCAGCAGCCCAGGGGATAATTGCCGGGATTAATGTATCTTTATCTATAAAGAAAAAAGAGGCTTTAGTTTTAGATAGGGCTTCAAGCTATATCGGAGTCTTAATAGATGATTTAGTAACTAAAGGTACTAATGAGCCTTATAGGATGCTGACTTCTAGGGTAGAGTATCGCCTTATCTTAAGAGAAGACAATGCTGACCTGCGTTTAAGAAAAATAGGCTATAAAGTAGGCTTAATCAGTAAAAAAGAATACAGTAAGACTTTAAGGAAAGAAAAAGAAATAGCTGAAGCAATTAAATTCCTAAAGACTGAGAAAATAAAACATAGAACAGGCAAGATAACTCTTTATCAGGATTTAAAACGTCCTGAAGTAAAAATAGATAATATTAAAAAGAAGTATAAGCTTAAATTTTCTGATGCAGCTCTAAGGCAGGTAGAAATATCTACTAAATATGAAGGCTTTATTAAAAGACAGGAAGCTCAAGTTAAGGCCTTTGAAGATTTAGAAAAAATAAAGATACCTGCTAGTATAAATTATAAAAAAGTACCTTCTTTATCTTTAGAGATAATAGAAAAACTGACTTATTTTAAACCTCTTACTTTAGGTCAGGCTAACCGCATCTCAGGTGTGACTCCCACAGCCATAACTATTCTGATGGTCTATTTAAAAAAGTATGAACATGTCCCAAAAACCAAGATATAGAAAATTCTCAGACTACCTAAAAGAACGTTTTAATGAGCGTGTCTATAAGGTAAGTGTGGATGCTGGTTTTTCATGCCCGAATAAAGATGGTAAATTTTCAAGTGAAGGTTGTATCTTTTGTGATAACAGGACTTTTAATGCCTACTTTGGGCATAAACCAGTACCTTTAAAAGAACAGATAGCTAATGGAATAAGATTAGGTGGTTTGCGTTATAAGGCAAAGAAGTTTTTAGTATATTTTCAGGCCAATACAAACACCTATGCCTCTATTGAAGAACTTAAGAATATCTATGACACTGTAAATGAGTTTGATAATGTTGTGGGTTTGATGATTGGTACCAGGCCGGATTGTATAGATAATGAAATTTTGGATTTAATCGAAAAGTATAGTGAAAAATATGAAGTCTGGCTGGAATATGGCCTGCAGAGTATTCACGATAAGACCCTAAAACTAATTAACAGAAATCATACCTATGAAGATTTCCTTAAAGCATATGATTTAACAAAAAATAGAAATATTAAAGTTTGTCCTCATGTTATTTTAGGCCTGCCTAATGAAACAACTACAGATATGCTCACAACTGCTAAAGAAATATCCCGGCTTAAGCCAGAGGCAATAAAAATACACCCCCTGCATATAGTAAAAGATACAAATTTAGAAAAATTCTATAAAAAAGATAAATTTAAAATTTATTCCTTAGGAGAATACTTTAATTTATTAATTGAGTTTTTAAGATATTTAAATCCTGAGATTATAATAGCCCGCCTGAGCGCAAATTGTCCTAAGGAACTACTCGTAGAACCTAAGTGGCTTGAAGAAAAAGCCAGGTTTATCCAGCTTCTGGATAAAGAGATGGATAAGAGGGATGTTTCTCAGGGAGATTTGTATCAAGAGTGATAATTGACACTTGAGTATTTATATACTATAATCCTTATTATATAGCTTTAAGGAGAGCAGATGAAGAATAAAGATTCTATTGAGAATAACTGGGTAGCTATCCTGGATTTTGGTTCACAGTATACGCATTTAATTGCCAGGCGTGTGCGTGAATTAAAAGTCTATTCTGAAATTGTGCCCTTTAATATTAAAGCTAAAGATTTAGCTAAAAGGAAACCCAAAGCTATTGTTCTTTCTGGTGGTCCGGCGAGTGTAACTGCTAAGAAGAGTCCTAGATGTGATAAAGGCATATTTGAATTAGGTGTGCCTGTTTTAGGTATCTGTTATGGCGCTCAATTAATGACAAAGGTTTTTACTGGCAAGGTTATTGGGGCTAAGAAGAGAGAATATGGCAAGGCCAGCTTTAAGCCTAGCTCCAGTAAAGATCTTTTTAAAGGAATTAATAAAAGTCAAATAGTCTGGATGAGTCACGGAGACAGGATTAAGAAATTACCTCGTGGCTTTAAAGTGATTGGCACAACTTCTAATTCGCCAGTAGCGGCTATGAGCTGTGAATCAAATAAGCTATACGGCCTGCAGTTTCATCCGGAAGTAGTTCATACCCCCAATGGTAAAATTATTATTAAGAATTTCATAAAAGGGATTGCTAAATGCAAAGCCACCTGGAGCATGAGCTCATTTGCAAAAGAAACGATTAAGAAAATAAAAGAGGATGTCGGAAATGACAAGGTCCTCTGCGGGATGTCAGGCGGAGTTGACTCTTCAGTCTTAGCTCTTTTATTGCACAAGGCCATAGGCAAAAACTTAATCTCTATTTTTATAGATCACGGCCTAGGCCGAAAAGATGAAGCTAAACAGGTTGAGAAAAGATTTAAGAAACATTACAAACTAAATTTAAAAGTTGTAAACGCTCAGGATGATTTTCTTGGGGCTTTAAAAGGTGTTACTGATCCGGAGAAGAAAAGAAAAATTATCGGTAAAACCTTTATTAAGGTTTTTGAAAGAGAAACAGGTAAGTTAGGTAAAATAAAGTATCTGGCTCAAGGGACCCTTTATCCGGATGTAATTGAATCTGTTTCGCCTACGGGTGGCCCGTCAGCAACTATTAAGAGTCATCATAATGTAGGTGGTTTGCCCAAGAGATTAAAGTTTAAATTAGTTGAGCCTCTAAGAGATTTATTTAAAGATGAGGTTAGATTAGTCGGAAAAGAGCTTAAACTAGCTGATGAAATAATTAACAGGCAACCTTTCCCGGGTCCTGGTCTGGCAGTGAGAATTGTCGGAGCAGTTACTAAAGAGAGATGTGATATCTTAAGAGAAGCTGACTGGATTTTAATTGATGAAATAAAGCGAGCCAACTTTTATAATAAGCTCTGGCAGTCATTTTGTGTATATTTGCCGGTGAAGTCAGTGGGTGTTATGGGCGATGAGAGAACCTATGAAGATGCCATTGCTATAAGGGCAGTGGTTAGTGAAGACGCCATGACGGCTAATTGGGCTCATCTGCCATATAGTCTGCTTGAGAAGATATCCAATAGGATTATAAATGAAGTTAAAGGTATTAACCGGGTTGTTTATGATATTTCTTCTAAGCCGCCAAGCACTATCGAGTGGGAGTAGGGGGCTGGATTAAGAATTAAGGATTAAGGATTAAGTAAAAGCAGAAATAAAGACAAGAGGAAGGATTAAGAAGAGCGCGGGGGCAAAGAAGAATTGTGAAATTCCATAGATGTTTTTGAATAGAAAAAAAGAAATGAAATCTAAAAAAGTTAATTCAGCCATTTTACTTATGTATTCTCCTGATAAAAAGGGATTAGTGGCCGCAGTGACAAAGTTTTTAGCGGCCAACAATGGTAATATACTTTTTCTGGAACAACATGTAGATTCTCAGGAAAAAGCCTTTTTCATGAGGATTGAATGGGATCTTTCCAAATTTAAAATACCCAGGGATAATATCGGAAATGTTTTTAATAAACAAGTAGCGGCAAAATTTAAGATGAAGTGGCAGCTATATTTTTCTGATGTTTCTCCTAAAATGGCTATCTTCGTCTCTAAATTTTCCCATTGTTTGTATGATATTTTATCCCGCATGGAATCAGGGGATTATAATGTAGAAATTCCCCTTATTATAAGTAATCATCAGGAGATAAGAGAAATAGCTCAGAAATTCAATATAGATTTTTATTATTTTGATAAAAATAACCGAAATAGAAAAACACAAGAAAAAGCTGAATTAAAATTACTCAAGGATTATAATATTGATTTCCTTGTCCTTGCCCGTTACATGCAGGTCTTAAGTAAAGATTTTATAAAACAATATCCTAATAAAATTATAAATATCCACCATTCTTTTTTACCGGCCTTTGCCGGAGCCAGGCCTTATCACTCAGCCTATAAAAGAGGAGTTAAGATAATCGGGGCTACCAGCCATTATGTGACCGATGCCTTAGATGCCGGGCCGATAATTGAGCAGGATGTTATTAGAGTTAGTCATGCTGATAGAGTCAGTGACATGGTCAGAAAAGGACAAGATTTAGAAAAGGTTGTTTTGTCCAAGGCTATCTGGTATCACCTAATGAGAAAAACCATGGTTTATAAAAATAGGGTTATTGTTTTTAATTAAGGATTTATTCGAGAATGAGTAGTTATTAAAAATTTATTGACATAGATTGGGATATAAGTAAAATGTTTAATATATCAACTAAATATTGCTTAAGGCACAAGGAAGTTTCTTAGGCAGGCAGATAATACTGTCTGCTTTTTTATTAATGGGTGATTTTTTTGAGAAAAGGTGAGATTCAATGAATAAAATAGTTGCTAAAAAAAAGATATCAAAAGACATCGTTCAACTTACTTTTGAAAATAAGGAATTGGCTGAAGTTAGAAAACCAGGCCAGTTTTTAATACTCAGGGTTCACGATAAGGGAGAAAGAATACCCCTAACCATTATGGGTTCCGATGCTGATAAAGGAACAGTGGATATTATTTTTCAGGTAGTAGGTAAAACCACGACCTTGTTGTCTGAATTAAATGTAGGTGATAAAATATTAGATGTTGCCGGCCCATTGGGTAACCCTACCTTAATTGAAAATTTTGGCCGCTGTGTAGTTATTGGTGGTGGTGTGGGAACAGCTGTTCTATTTCCAGTTTTAAAGGCTTTAAAGGAAGCAGGCAATGCAGTAATCGCTATTATTGGAGCCAGAGATAAAGATGCTCTTATTTTAACTCAGGAAGTAGAAGCTCTGACTGATGAATTAATAATTACTACAGATGATGGTAGCGCCGGTAAAAAAGGCCTAGTTACCGATGCTCTAAAAGAAGTTATTTCCCGAGGTGAAAAAATAGACTATGTTTATGCGGTGGGTCCGGTGATTATGATGAAATTCGTTGCCTTAACCACAAAGGAACATAAGATTAAAACAGAAGTGAGTTTGAACCCTATTATGATAGATGGCACTGGAATGTGCGGAGGTTGCCGTGTAATGATTAGTGGTAAAGAGAAATTTGCTTGTGTGCATGGGCCTGATTTTGATGCCCATGAGGTTAACTTTGATCTTTTAATGCAGCGGCTTAAGATGTTTAAAGGCAAAGAAAATAAATCTATGGAATGTCATTGTAAAAATAAGGAAAATTAAAAGATGTCCAAGCCTAATGAAAAAGTTCATATGCTTACTCAGGATGCCCAAAAGAGAAAAAATAATTTTAGTGAAGTGGCTACGGGTTTGACTG
>JAVCCI010000059.1 GCA_030765555.1 Candidatus Kappaea frigidicola | reverse complement strand
TAATAATTTTTGATACAACCCTAAGAGACGGAGAGCAGGCTCCCGGAGCTAGCCTTGATTTAAGGCAGAAGATACAAGTGGCTCATCAATTAGAGCGCTTAAATGTGGATGTGATTGAAGCTGGCTTTCCCATTTCCTCAGACCTTGATTTTCAAGCAGTAAAAACTATTGCTTCAGAAATCAAGAAGCCTGTAATTTGCGCTTTGGCCAGAGCCAAAAAGGAAGATATTGATGCAGCTTATAAGTCCATCAAGCCAGCTAAAAGAAAACGTATTCATGTTTTTTTGGCAACTTCCAAGATACACATGCAGTATAAGCTAAGGAAGGCTCAAGGCGAAATATTAAAGCAGGCTATTGAAGCCATTAAATATGCTAAACGTAAAGTAGCTGATGTAGAATTCTCACCTGAGGATGCCAGTAGAACAGATTTAGTATTTTTAGCTCAAATTGTAGAGGCGGTAATAGCTGCTGGAGCTACAACTGTAAACATTCCTGATACTGTAGGTTACGCTACGCCTGAAGGCTTTGGTAGCATGATTAAGCATTTGAAGGATTCTGTTTCGAATATTAACAAGGCCATTATTAGCACGCATTGCCATGATGATTTGGGAATGGCTACAGCTAATTCATTGTCGGCTGTGGTAAATGGTGCCAGGCAGATAGAGTGCACCATTAACGGTATTGGTGAAAGAGCTGGTAGTGCGCCTCTTGAAGAGGTAGTTATGGCCCTTAAAACGCGGGCAGATTTTTATAAAGTTAAAACCTCGGTTAAAACTAAAGAGCTTTACAAGACTTCGCGTTTAATAAGTCATTTAATGGGTATTAAGATGCCGCCTAATAAAGCTATTATAGGTGATAACGCTTTTAGGCATGAGTCGGGTATTCATCAAGATGGTGTCATAAAAGAAAGAAGCACCTATGAAATCATGAAGCCCTCAGATGTGGGTTTTAAAGAAAGTAAATTAGTCTTAGGTCGTCATTCTGGCAGGCATGCTTTTAAGGTACGCTTGCAACAATTGAATTTTGATTTAGATAAGACTGAATTGAAGAATGCTTTTGAAAAGTTTATGCAATTAGCCAATAAGAAAAAAGAAGTTTATGATGAAGACTTGCAGACCATTGTTGAAGGTCAGATAGCTCAGACGCCTCAAGTATGGAAATTATTGAGCGTTAAGGTGGTCTCCGAAACAGATAAAGCACCCATAGCCAATGTTAAGATTACATCCAAAGGGAAAATTTACCAGCTTGAAGCAACAGGTGATGGACCAGTGGATGCTTGCTATAAGGCAATAGATAAAATAGTTAAATCAAAGGGTAAGTTGATAGATTATGCCTTGCAATCTGTTACTCGTGGCAAAGATGCCTTGGGAGAAGTAGTTATCAAGGTAAAATTTAAAAATGAAGTAATAGTTGCTAAGAGTTCAAGCACTGATATCTTTGAAGCAAGTGCTAAAGCATATATTAATGCTATCAACAAGGTTCTTTTTTCTAGTAAAAAGAAATAAAACCTTAGAATAAATATATGAAACTAAAAATTGACGGACATAGTAAAATTTATGCCTTACTGGGTCATCCAGTAGAACATACTGCTTCATGTGCTATGCATAATGCGGCTTTTAAGGCCCTAGGTATTAATGCTTGTTATATCGCTTTAGATGTTGAGTCGAAATACCTCAAAGAGGCCCTGACATCTTTAACGGCTCTAAATGTTGCCGGAGTCAATGTTACCATTCCCCATAAACAAACCTGTATGAAATATCTAGATAAGATAGATATCCAAGCTAAAAATATTGGAGCAGTTAATACCATAATTAATAAAAATGGTAAATTAATTGGTTATAATACCGACGCTGATGGTTTTATTGATTCCCTCAAATTTGATGCTGTTTTTTCTGTTAAAAATAAATCTATATTTATTATGGGTGCAGGTGGAGCAGCTAGGGCTATAGCTTTTTCTCTAGCTGAAAAAAAGCCCAAAGTAGTCTATATACAGGATATTAAGGATGGTTTGTCTTCTAGTTTAGTCCGATCCATAAAAAAATATTATCCTAAGGTAAATGTGATAGCTATTAGTTTTAAAGATAAGAAAAAAACTGAAAATTTTCTATCTGAAGTTAATCTGTTTATTAATGCTACCGGAGTTGGTCTCAAGAAAAAAGATCCCCTCGTAATTGATGTCAAATTTTTAAATAAACGCGCTTTGGTTTATGATTTAATATATAATCCTAAGGAACCAGTTTTGTTGAAGGCAGCCAAAAAAAGAGGTCTTAAGGTTCTAAATGGGGAGGGCTTGCTTTTATATCAGGGCCTTAGAGCTTTTAAGATTTGGACTAACAAAAGACCCGAAGTAAAGCTTTACAAAAAGGCTCTGAGGAGTTTTTTAAAAAGCAAATCTTAAATGATAATCAAAAAAAGAACAATGTATAGGAAAAGATGATACTAGCGTACATAGTAGTTTTAATGTTTGGTTTAATTGTGGGGAGTTTTTTGGGGGTTTGTATTTACAGGTTACCCAAGGATGAATCTATAATAAGTCCGCCTTCACATTGCACGAGTTGCAATAAGCCTCTAGCGTGGTTTGATAATATTCCTATTATTAGTTTTATTGTCCTTAGGGGCAAGTGTAGGTATTGTAAAAATCCTATTTCCTCGAAGAATCTATTGGTGGAATTAATCAGTGGGGCTTTAACTGTTTATCTTTTTTCGCGCTTTGGCTATAGCTTGAATTTTGTTTTAGGTATGATTTTTTTCTCAAGCCTAATAGTTGCATCATTTATTGATTACAAATATCAGATTATTCCCGATAGCGTTTCTGTGGGAGCTCTAATCTTAATTTTTATTATTAAAACCATCCAAAGTTTTGGGACTTGCGGAAATATTATGCAAAAACCGATAGTGGTTTCTGTTGGTGGTGCTATTTTTGCCGCAGGAATGGTTTATCTAATTATTATAATTTTTAACTTCATTCTTTTTGATGTAATTGCCACTATATATAAGAAGCGAGGCAAGGTTTTTTATTTACTTAAGAAATTTGACAATGAGGATGAGGCTAGTTGTATGGGTTTAGGTGATGTGACTCTGATGGCTTTAATCGGTGCCTTACTTGGTGCTCAGGGAGCATTAATAACTTTTATTATTGCGCCTTTTATTGGTTCAATAGTCGGAATTGTTATTCTTGTAACTAAAAAAGATCACATTATTTCCTATGGACCATTTCTTTCTTTGGCAGCCTTAGTAGTTTTTATCTGGCAAGATCAGATCATTGCAACTGCTAGTAATTTCTTATGTGGAATATAGCAATTTAGAAAAGTTAAAAAAGAGTTATTGGGAGGTTATTATGTTAAGATATTTAAGCGCAGGAGAGTCTCATGGAAAATGCCTGTCAGCAATTATTGAAGGCCTACCTTCAAGTCTTAAATTAGAAGAAGCCTTTATTAACAATGAATTAAAAAGAAGACTGGCTGGTTATGGTAGAGGGCCTCGCTCTAAGGGTATAGAAAATGATAAGGTGGAATTCTTATCAGGTATCCGTAACGGCCTTACTTTAGGTAGTCCTTTGACTCTGAAAATTAATAATAATGATTCATCTATAGATAAGCTTGCTGCAATATCCAAACCTAGGCCCGGTCATGCTGATTTACCTGGAGCGCTTAAGTATAATCAGGAGGATATTCGCAATATACTTGAGAGGGCATCAGCTAGAGAGACTGCAGCAAGGACAGCCGTCGGAGCTGTAGCTAAAATATTCTTAAGTCATTTTCAGGTAATAATCGCTTCACATGTAATTGCCTTAGGTGGTGTTGATGCTCATACAAAAGGTTTGAAACTAAACGATATAATTGAGAAAGCAGAAAATTCTGATTTGCGTTGTGCGGATAAAGCTGCTGAGAAGCTAATGAAGGAAGAGATAAGTAAAATTGAGAACGAAGGAGATACTTTGGGGGGTATTTTTGAAGTCATTATTGGCGGGGTTTGTCCTGGAATAGGTTCTTTTGTGCATTACGATAGAAAATTAGATGCAATATTAACTAGTGCTCTTATGTCAATTCAAGCCATAAAGGGAGTTGAGGTAGGCCTTGGTTTTGAGGTAGCAAAAAAAGCAGGATCACAAGTCCATGATGAGATTTTCTACGATAAGAAAAAGGGTTTTTTCCGCAAGACAAATAATGCTGGAGGTATGGAGGGCGGAATGTCTAACGGAGAACCAATAATTATGCGTTGTGCTATGAAGCCCATACCTACTTTACGCAAAGCACTAGAGTCAGTAGATATTAAAAGTAAAGAGAAGTTTAAAGCTCAAGTGGAACGTTCTGATATAACAGCAGTACCTGCAGCAGCTGTTGTGGCTGAAGCAGTTGTGGCTTTTGAATTAGCTAAGCTGTTTATTGAGAAATTTGGTGGTGACTCTATGGGTGAAATTGAGAGAAATTACAAAGCTTATTTACAGCAAATTGAAGGTTTTTAAATGAATTTATATTTAGTCGGTTTTATGGGTAGTGGTAAAACAGCTGTAGCAAAAGAGATTGCTGAAAGTACTGATTTAAAATATATAGAGATGGATGAGCTGATTGAAAAAAAGGAAGCTCGTAGCATAAATGATATTTTTAAAGATAGCGGAGAGGATTATTTCAGAAAAGTAGAAAAAGAGGCCTTGAAGGAAATTAGTCTTGCTGATAAGCAGGTAGTATCTTGTGGTGGAGGAGTTGTTATTGATGAAGCAAATGTTAATCTTATGAAAGATTCAGGTGTTTTAATTTGCCTGCAAGCAAGTCCTGATGTAATTT
>JAVCCI010000033.1 GCA_030765555.1 Candidatus Kappaea frigidicola | reverse complement strand
GATTTCCACGCGCAAACAATGGGGGCTTCCCGGGCAATGATACAATCGGGTGTATACTTCGGAAAGCTGTATGTTCTTGACTTTCCGATGTTACCGGATGGTGAATATATTTGTGAAGTCCGCTTTGTTCCTAAAAAACAAACTAATGCGGACGTTATCAAGCTATTAGGTAAAAGAGGTGAAAAAATTAGTGGAATGAAGAGCGGGTCGTTGGTTTATAATAATGAATTAGAACAGAATGAAATTTTTATAAGTAAACGGATAGTCATCGGTGATGTAAAGAAGAATAAAGAAGCCCTCGCGATAAAAAATAAAAAAATATCTTTTTATGTTCGTCAACTTGATAAATTGTATAATGAAATTATAGCGAAATATGAAACATTAAGTACAAATGATGAAATACCAAATAAATCGGATTGGATGAAGTTCTCAATAAATTGGTCCGATAGGCTCGCGCGTATAAGAAAAAATGTCAGTTCTCTGCTGGAGCGCAAAGATACCCCATATTATGAGAATATATATATGGAATCAGGAGTTACGGCAAATCTATTGATGCAATTGCACAATGTGTATAGCGCGAAAATTTTGGACGAAGATATTAAGCCGGCTTTTGCTTACGCGACCGAAACTAATCCGGAAATTTTGATTAGAGGTATTAATAGCAATTTGACCGCCTTAAAAAGCAAGATTAATTAATATTATAATTTGAACAATTGTGTTGAATAAAAAAGGAGCCGCGAAATTGAATTACGGACATTTTTCAAAGGATAATCTGGAATATATTATTACTAATCCCAATACTCCCAGGCCATGGATTAATTATTTAACTAATACGGACTACTGTTCTATTATTTCACAGACTGCAGGTGGATACTCTTTTTATAAAGATTGTGGTTCAAATAGAGTTACCCGCTGGGAGCCGGGCAACTACATTACTGATAGGCCAGGCAAGTATGTTTACATTAAAGACAAGGTGACTAAAAAATGCTGGAGTGCAACTTATCAGCCTATGAAAGTGAAGCCTAGTTTTTATGAGTGCCGCCACGGTTTAGGCTATACCCAAATTAAGACAGTTAATTCCGGCATAGAATCTGAAGCAACGTATTTTGTGCCTGATAAGGATACCTGTGAAGTTTGGATAATAAAATTACGTAATAAAAGCAAGAAGAAGAGAACTCTTTCAGTTACTCCTTATGTGGAATGGTTAATTGGTGGGTATCAGATGGAACTTGGTTGGCGTAATATTATGAATCTCTACAATCGCATCTGGTATGAGAAAAAAGATAAGACTATCTATGCTAAGAAAACTGCGCAGTGGGGAGATATGAATATTCAGCGATTTAAATACATAGCTTTCTTTGGAAGTTCATTAGCGGCTAAAAAAGCGGCGACTATTAAGGGAAAATTTATCGGCAGGTATAATACCGAAGAAAATCCTATCTCGGTTACCGGTGAATTTCAGGAAAGCAACTTTACCTCAGGTGAAGATGGTATTGCTGCTTTTCTTCATGAAGTAACCTTAGGCGCAAATGAAACTAAAGAATTCGTTATTGTTTTAGGCCAGACTGAAAATAAGGCTAAAGCTCAGAAAATGGTAAAGAAGTATAGCAAATTATCAGCTGCTAAAAAAGCCTTGAAGGAAGTTAAAAAAATATGGTATGAAAGAATAGTTAATAATATAAAGCTTGAAACTCCGGATAAGGATTTTAATAGTCTCTTTAATGTTTGGACAAAGTATCAGCTTTATATCTGTAACTACTGGTCAAGGTCTCCAAGTTATTATCATGAGGGCTCCGGCGGCAGAGGTTATAGAGACTCTTGTCAGGATGCCGAGGCAGTAACTATTATCAATAAAGATTTAGCCAGAAAAAAGATTAAGGATATTGCTTCTGTAATTAGAGAAGACGGCACCTCATCTCCGAACTGGTCAGATTTAGGTGGCTATGATGCTAATAGACCTTGTAAGGATCATCCGGCCTGGCTGACCTCAACAGTTGCATCTTATGTTAAAGAGACAGGTGATAAAGGTATATTAAATGAGAAAACACCTTATCTAAAAGATCGCTGGATAAGGGGTTGGTTTATTGACCATAAATATAAAAAATCAGCTTCCTTTGTTGGTGGTGCTACTATTTATGAGCATCTCTGGAAAAACTTAGATTTTACCTTTAATGATACTGGCAAAAGAGGCCTGCCTTTAATTGGGCATGCCGACTGGAATGATGGAATTGATGCTGCTGGAAAAGACTTAAAAGGTGAGAGCGTCTGGTTAGCTCAGGCCTTAGTTAGATCGCTGAAGCTTCTTTTGGAACTTTCGTTATTAATCGGTAAGAAAAAAGAAGCTGGTATTTTAACTAAGAGAGTGAAGATAATGACCGAGAGAATAAATAAAGTTTCTTGGGATGGAGCTTGGTATAAAAGAGGCTTTACTGATAGTGGATATGCTTATGGTTCAGCTAAGAATAAAAAGGGTAAGATATTTTTAAATACTCAGAGTTGGGCTGTTTTAAGTGGAGTGCCATCAAAAGAAAGACAGAAGAAACTTTTAAAATCAGTTGATAAATATCTTGATGGTAAATGTGGCTTAGCTTTATTTAGTCCGGCCTATTCAGACTTTGATGGACGCTTAGGTAGAATGACTATGTTTTCTGAAGGCACAAAGGAAAACGCGGCTGTATTTTGTCATGCAGCAGCATTTATGGTTGTGGCCAACTGTGAAGCTAGGCGGGGTGAAAAGGCTTATCAGTCACTAAGGAAAATAATGCCTAATGCTCAAAGTGATATGGAGAGATATTTAACAGAGCCTTATTCATTCGCTGAATATTTAATCGGACCCGATCATCCTTATCGATATGGTGAAGGTGCATTTACCTGGATTACAGGTACGGCTGGCTGGGCGTTTATGTCAGCGGTTGAATATATCTTAGGAGCCAGGAAAGATTATGAAGGACTAAGAATAGATCCCTGTATACCCAAGAAGTGGAAAAAATATAATGTCGTAAGGCCTTTTAGGGGTGCAATATATGATATAATAGTAAGGAACCCTAAAGGCAAAGAAACAGGGATTAAAGAAGTCATCGTTGATGGTAAG
>JAVCCI010000006.1 GCA_030765555.1 Candidatus Kappaea frigidicola | reverse complement strand
TTTGTACCAATTATACATATTAAGCTTATCTTTTCTCTCAGCTATTGAAGCTGCTATTTCACATAAGATTGTTTTTTCTCTGGCATTTAAATCATTATTATTTATAACCTGGCGCATATGACCTGCTCCTTGATAATCACCATTTTTTATACAAATAGCCGCACCAATTAATTTTAAAGATGAGTTTTTCTTATTATAAAACATGGCCTTTTCCAATAAACTGCATGCAGTCTTAATGCTCTGCGTCTTTTTATGTGGACTAATCATAAAGGCCATCGTTAAATTGGCTGCCCAAATAGGGTCTCTTAAGCCTATTTTATCTAGGACTATTAGAGAAGATTTTAACCGGTTTACATCTCCTGCTAAAATTGAAGCATAAGCTATTTGACAAAAATAATTTTCAAGGCTTTTAGTATATTTTAAATTTTTTAATCTATATTTAGAAAACTTTTTGTAATCGGAGAGAATTTCATTTATCATTTTTCGCGCTTGATACGCCTGCCACGTGCAGGGACTATTAAGTTCCGTCAAAAGACACTCTTCAAAAACCAACGATCCCTTGCCTAAAACATAATCATTGCGCCACCTAAGTGATAATTGTTGTGCTAAACGCATATCAATCTGCAGAGCTGCTTTTCTATTATCAATAAGCCACAAAAAAGCTTCCTCTATTATTGTAGCTGGTGGCTGAGTACGATTTCCTTTATAGATCCAATCTTTTATTATAACATCATAATTACTAAGAAACTTTTTATCGTCAACAAGTTGTTTTTTTAAAGCCTTATTACGCGAATCATAAACTCTAGCAATCATCACATTCCTTTTAAACTGATACCAGTCATTATAACTTATGCCTAAGTCCCCGCTACAAGTATAAACTCCGGCAATCTGTTCTTTTAAGAAACGCTCTGCCATAAAGGCAATTTTTGAATTATTGCAAGCACCAGCGACATACTGAGCCGAGGGATCAAAAGACAACCTCGAGAAAACATCTAAAATAACAGCATATACTTCTCCAGTTAATTTTACTAAGTTAGATTTATTATTAGTAGTCACATAGACGATAATTAACTGGAGCTTTTCTGAAAGCTTAATATAATCTTTTAGTTGGTTTTCATCATCGGCAAAAACATATACTATCGCAAGAGGATTATTATCATTAAAGGTTTTGGGCAAATACAAAAGATAGCTATAACCTTCTATTAGAACTGTTTTTATTGTTTTTTTGGTTTGATTATTTACGTCTATTTTAGGTCCACAGCGGTCACGAAACAGATCAGAATATTTTTTTTCGGCAGACTCAAATTTACTTCTTAATTCTTTATTTACCTCTTTGCTTTCTCTAATTATTTTCGCTATTTCATTTTTTTTATAAACTAGAGGTCCGGAGCTTAGCAAAACCTCTATTTCAGATTCATTTTCATTGATAATAATAACATTCAAGTTTGTATTGTCCTTCAAGATTAACTTATCAGAAAAACATACAGTCTGAAATAATAAGATGACAACTAAAAATAAATAAAATACTCTTACTACTAATCTCATTATTGAGTTAGGCCTATTGGTTGCGGCTTATAGTACCTTAGCGCATAAGGTATTTGCCTCTTGATATTTTCTATCCTATTTTCAGGTGCATCATCAATGAGAATGAACTGCCAATCATACTCACGCAATTGCCTCTCCGTCCCGTTTTCACGCATAAAACTTTCAGCAGAAGCAGCAATTCTTACTCCTACACTATTTACCATTTCTATTTTTTCTTTATCGCGAGATATCTTCTCTTGATGATGCACCTGTTCATAGCTAGCCTGACCTAGAGAAAGCATTTGATATTGAGAAACTAAAGATAGTTGTCTGCGACCAGTTATCGGAACTGTCGCACAACCAAGAAGGAGGGTAGGAATAATAAAGCACATTATCCCAAAAGCAATATTCTTATTGCTTAATAATAGTTTCATTTGCTTTTAATATATCATGCATTTATAAAAATATAAAGATAAAAAAAATAGGAAACCTTTGTAAGGTTTCCTATATAAAATGACTTAAATATTGTTTTGTTATCTTTTTTGTTTCATCTTTTTTCTTTTCTTCTCTGAAGGCTTAATATAATGCTGCTTTTCTCTATATTCCTTTAATATGCCTTCTTTTTTGCAGCGGACCTTAAATTGCTTAAAAGCCCTCTCAAAATCATCACCTTTTACTGTTACGTGTGCCATAAAAAATCACCCTTTAGCATGTTTTAACTTATTATTTAACAATAGTTTAAGTCAATTTTGATTAAAAAAATAATAAATCAAAATCTTAATTACGAATTACTATACCAAAATATGGTTATAATGTCAAGGCTAGATAAAAAAAAGATAAGGCCCGCGCGCTTATGTCTCGGGCCTTAATAATTATTGATTTAATACTAAAAACTACAGTTTAGAAACTTTGCTTGCCTGTTTTCCTTTTGGAGTGTCAGATACTTCCAATTCTACATCTTGGCCATCTTCTAATGTTCTAAAACCTTCACCCTCAATGGAACTATGGTGCGCAAAAACTTCGCTACCATCATCGAGAGAGATGAACCCATAGCCCTTTTTGTTGTTAAACCACTTAACCTTACCCTTTTCCAACGCAGTAACCCTCCTTTCTGCAACTTATCAAAACTTAAGCCCTACAAATGCTACAAAAAACCGCAAGACTTGATATTGCCTAAGTTTGGCGGCTTATCTATCTTTATCTTGTTCAAAATAGATTTATTTCTTACTAATAATTATCTATAACAAGGTAACCTTGTCAAGATTTTTTTGTAAACAACCTATGGACGCTGCACTTGAGTTCTTTTTGCTTTTTATGCAGGCTCTTCTACGGCTTTATTAACCAGAGTCACAAAAGTCATAACACTTGAACCACCCACCAAAACAGCCACCATACAAGCTTCTAGCATCTCTTCTTTGCTCCATCCCGCCTTCAGGCAATGCTGAACGGCCCTAGGAACACATACAGGACACTTCTGAGCAACACTAGCAATTAACAGCAATAGCCATTTTGTTTTCTCAGGTATCTTCCCTGATTTTACAAGAGCTTCTTTTTCCTTTAAAAACGCAGCGTATTCCTCAGGGATAGATTTATTAATATCACTCATTAATCTTGAAAATTCATCCAGGGTCTCTTTTACTTCATATTGCATAGCCGATCTCCTTTTTGATTTCCTTTACTGTCCTCACTAATCAATGAAAAGCTTTCAAATTTATCATTCGACAGCTTTATACATGATTACGTTAGCTTTTTGCAGAGTAACTAATCCCCCCGCAACCATTTCATCTAAATGAGGTAAGAAATTATCAATTTTATCCTTACTATCAACTATCTCCACTATAACTGGCAGATCTTCGCAGAGCCTTAATAGTTTAGTTGTATGCATATGGCTTTTACAACCAAAACCCATAAAACCCTTTATGGCAGTAGCTCCAGCCAAATTCATCTTCCTAGCTAATAATATTATCTGTTCATAGAGTGGTTTTCCTGACCACTTATCTGCCTCTGCAATAAATATCCTTAAAAGTACACCTTCATTTGGAATTTTCATAACTTTACAACACCTCTCCCATAATCATACCTGCTCTCAAAAAAACAAACCCCAAAACAAGGCTGATAAATAAATTCAGAAAAGCCCTAGATATCTGCCCATCTTTCATTAGATTTGCTGTTTCCAAAATAAAAGTTGAAAAAGTCGTAAAAGCTCCGCAAAAACCAACCATTAAAAGCACTTTGCTATTAGGTCCTAATATAAATTTTGTCTCAGTAATCGAAACTAAAAAACCAATTATAAAACACCCAGCTATATTAACTGCTAGGGTTCCATACGGAAAATCAGGTCCTGTTATTTTATAAATTGCACCACTAAAAAAATACCTTAAAGTCGTACCCAAAGCACCCCCCACAACAAGACTAATAATCTTCACCATTTAATTGGCCCTTTTCTACATTAAACAACTCTATTTGTGAATTTTAAATGAATTAATACTTCTGTCACTTTTACCAGATATATACACCTGTCTTAAAGTCCAGGTATAAACCTGACCATTTTGGAAAAGATTCGCCTCAACATTCCACTTACTTTTAAACGGGGATACTTCTTTTTTGTAAATTAAGTTATCAGTAGTGATATCATATCCCTTATATAGCCTAAAGTCATAATAGCGTCTATCCGTGCTACTACCAACTAAAGAACTCCACTTAAATTCCAGACTATCTTTTTGGGCTATGTCAACGTTTTCACTTCTAGGATAGAAAATCTTAGGCTGAGGTATGCGATTACTCAAAAAAACACCAGAATCACCTACTGATATTATAAAAAAAATGCATATTGATATTACAACGAAGGCGCAAAGCAATAATTTATTTACCGCTCTTCTTTTATCCATATGCACTCTCCTTTTCTAATTATAATTACTTTGCGGGATTACTTAGAACAGCACCAGTATCTGCACTGGTTACAAAGTGAGAATATCTGGCTAACCAACCACCTGAAACTTTAGATTTAAACGGTTTCTGTTTTTTTCTTCTTTTCGCAAATTCATCTTTTGAAATAAGAGCATTCATTTTTCTTTTTAAAACATCTATTTCTATCAAATCACCATCTTTAAGTAGGCCTATTTCTCCGCCAGCTGCTGCTTCAGGAGAAACATGACCTATGCAAAGACCTCTAGTACCACCCGAAAACCTACCATCAGTAATGAGAGCGGCTTTTATGCCAGCCCCTCTTATAGCTGCAGTCGGTGAAAGCATTTCTTGCATACCAGGGCCTCCCTTAGGCCCTTCATACCTAATAATAACCACATCACCGTCTTTAATTTTGCTTTTCAATATACCAAAGAGAGCTTCTTCCTGGGAGTTAAATATTTTGGCTTTACCTTTAAATTTAAACATATCTTTATCAACACCACTGGTCTTTAAAACAGCGCCTTTTCGACAAATATTCCCAAACAAAAGGGTCAATCCACCTTGTTTTGAAAAAGCATTTTTAACTGATTTTAGTATTTTGCCATCTGGTTTAGGTGATTTTAAAACATAATCTCCCAATTTTCCGTAAACTGTTTTGGCATTTATTTTTATTGGGGTTTTAGAATTTTTATAAACTTCTTTTAGAATAGCTCCCATACCCCCTATCCTGTCTACATGCTCCATATGAACTTCAGGTCTTGAGGGAGCTATCTTAATAACATTAGGAGTTTTCTCTGAGAGAATATTAAGACGCTTTAAATCATACTTGATACCAGCTTCATGCGCTAGAGCTAAAATGTGCAAAACTGTATTAGTTGAACCCCCCATAGCCATATCGAGAATAAAAGCATTATCAATGTTTTCCTTCTTTAGAATATCAAGAGGTCTAATTTTTTTCTTTAACAATTTTAAAAGAGTGTGAACAGCATCTTTGGCTAATTTTATTCTCTTGGGATTAAGTTCAAATTGTCTTATCTTGCCTTTTTGTCTTTTTGTGGCTGTTATCGTGCCATTACCTGGAAGTGCAAAGCCTAAAACTTCACCTAAACAGTTCATGGAATTAGCTGTAAACATACCAGAACAACTCCCGTAACCAGGGCAGGCAACTTCAGCTAAATGCTCTAATTTATTCTTTGACATTTTATGAGCTGCATTAGCCCCAACCCCTTCAAAAACGGATATTAAATCAGTATTGCCACAACCAGCCAACATAGGACCACCACTTAAGTAGATAGCTGGTATATTTAATCTAACCATGGCATTATACATACCAGGGACAATTTTATCGCAATTACCAATACCAATCCAAGCATCACATGGATGGGCGGCTATAATAGTCTCTATCTGATCAGCAATAAGCTCTCGAGAAGCCAAGGAATATTTCATGCCGAAATGCCCCATAGCTATACCATCACAGATAGCCCCACCTATATTGGCATACCAGACATTAACTCCTTGTTTTTCGAGTTCACTTTTCACAATGGCTCCAATTTTATCAAGATGAGCATGTCCGGGTATTTGAGTCGTATATGAATTAATTATAGTTATAAAAGGTTTTTTGCAGTCTTTGACTTTTTTAATTACTCCTTCGGCGAGCATGAGGGAGACATTGGGAAGCATCTGCGG
>JAVCCI010000079.1 GCA_030765555.1 Candidatus Kappaea frigidicola | reverse complement strand
CTATAAGATTACTCTACAATTAGCACTCTATATGGAAGACTGCTAAATAAATAAAAAAAGGAGGGTAACTAAATGGCTATTAAACCATTAGGTGACAGAGTGTTACTGAAAGTTTTAGAGGCAGAAGAGAAGACAAAGGGTGGCATATATCTACCTGATACTGCAAAAGAAAAACCGCAGCAGGCAGAAGTTATTGCTGTAGGTCAGGGCAAGGTACTTGATGATGGAAGTCGTCAGAAACCAGAAGTAGCAAAAGGAGATATAGTTCTTTTCGGAAAGTACTCAGGTACAGAAGTAACTGATTCTAAAGGCGAAGCCTATTTAATCACAAGAGAAGAAGATATCCTAGCAATAGTAAAATAAGCTAAAAGCCTAATTTCAAGGAGGAATATAATGGCAAAACAATTAATATTCAATGAAGAAAGTCGCCGCGCACTTTTAAAAGGTGTGGAACAATTGGCCAGAGCTGTAAAAGTTACGCTTGGTCCTAAAGGACGAAATGTAGTTATTGACAAAAAATTTGGTTCACCAACGATTACAAAAGATGGTGTAACTGTTGCTAAAGAAATTGAATTAATGGATCCGTATGAAAATATGGGTGCTCAGTTAGTTAAAGAAGTAGCTGAGAAAACTTCTGATGTGGCTGGGGATGGCACAACTACAGCAACTATTTTAGCAGAAGCTATATTCAGAGAGGGCTTAAGAAACGTAACCGCAGGTGCTAATCCTATGTCATTATAAAGGGGTATTGAGGCCTGTGTTGCGAAGGTAACTGAAGGCTTGAAAAAAATATCTAAGCCAATCAAAGACAAAAAAGAAATTGCTCAAGTTGCATCTATAGCAGCTAATTCCGACATGGCTATTGGTGATATGATTGCTAATGCTATGGAAAAAGTTGGTAAGGATGGAGTCATTACAGTTGAAGAAGCAAAATCCATTGATACTACTTTGGATGTAGTAGAAGGAATGCAATTTGATCAAGGTTATAGTTCTCCATATTTTGCTACTAATAGTGAAAAAATGATAGCTGAACTCGAAGGTCCATATATATTAATTCATGAGAAGAAAATTAGTTCAATGAAAGATCTTCTCCCGTTATTAGAGAAAATTGCAAAATCAGGTAAACCACTTTTGATAATTACAGAAGATGTTGAAGGGGAAGCCCTGGCAACATTGGTAGTTAACAAATTGAGAGGCACTTTGAATTGCTGTACAGTTAAAGCTCCTGGATATGGCGATAGAAGGAAGTCGATGATGGAAGATATTGCCATAATCACTGGAGGAACCTTTATTGCTGAAGAGCACGGAATAAAATTAGAAAACGTTGGTCTTGATCATTTGGGTAGCGCTAAAAAGGTAACAGTTGATAAAGAGAATACAACTATTATTGAAGGTGCTGGAAAGTCTGCTGATATAAATGCAAGAATTTCTCAAATCAAAAAACAAATTGAAAGTTCTGATTCTGAATATGATAGTGAGAAGTTGCAGGAAAGATTGGCAAAGCTTTCGGGTGGTGTTGCGGTGATCAATGTAGGTGCTGCCACTGAGACTGAAATGAAAGAGAAGAAGGCTAGAGTTGAAGATGCTCTACATGCAACTAGAGCAGCCGTTGAGGAAGGTATTGTACCTGGTGGCGGAGTTGCTTTAGTGCGCTGTGGTAATGCTCTTGATGAATTAAATCTTAAGGGTGATGAGAAGATAGCCGTAAATATAGTAAGAAGAGCTCTTGAAGAACCTATCAGGCAGTTGGCTACTAATGCGGGTTTGGATGGCGCTGTTGTAATTCAGAAAGTCAAAGAATCTAAAGAGCTAGCTTTTGGTTATGATGTGCAGAAAGATGTATTCGGTAATATGCTTGAAGCTGGTATAATTGATCCTACAAAGGTGACTAGAAATGCATTAGAAAATGCTTCTTCTATTGCATCCTTGATGTTAACAACGGAAGCGTTGATTACTGATATACCGGAAAAAGATAAACCTGCGATGCCTGGAATGCCTGCTGGCGGAATGGGCGGCATGGGTGGTATGGGCGGAATGATGTAATTTCGCTTATGATATCAAAGAAAATGATCATTTAAAGCCCCTCTTTATAGAGGGGCTTTTTTTATTTATTCACAAGATTTTAATAGTGCTTTTTGGAGAAATAAGATATAATGAATTATCATGCACAAGATGAAAAAGAGAATATATTATCATGATACTGATTGCGAAAAGGTAATGTATTATGGCAATTATCTAAAGCAATTCGAAGAGGGTCGCTATGAATATATGCTAGCCTGCGGAATAGATTTAGCGCAGGTATCCAAGCAGGACACTCTTTTTACTATTAGAAGAGTAGAGATAGATTATAAGGCATCTGCTTCTTGTGGTGATTATGTAACTATCTGTTCTGAGATCATTGAATGTCACAGAGCTTCACTAATTTTTAAGCAGGAGATGTTTAAGGATGATATGCTTTTGGCTTCAGCTAAGATAGATGTTGTTTGTGTAGATAAGAGTTTTAAGCCTAAAGCAATCCCCGCTACAATTAAGGATTCCCTAAGCAAATAATACCAAAAATTTTAGTATAGTATATAAAGACTTTAGAAGTTGACTTTATTTACATGCTTTGCTATACTATTTTTAATTCCTAACTTGTTTTTGTTTATAAGGTTAAATGAATTAAATTGAAGGAGGGTAATTAAATGGGTATGTGGGTTGGACGCGGTAGAAAAGCCCGACGTTGTTATAGTTTTGATGAAATTGCTTTAGTGCCAGGTGAAATCTCTATTAATCCCAATGAAGTAGATCCATCTTGGAAATTTAATGGTAAAAAGTACAAGGTTCCTATTATTGCAGCTGCTATGGATGGGCTTGTGGATGTGCCTTTTGCTATTAAAATGGGTAAACTTGGTGGACTTGCTGTTTTAAATCTCGAAGGTGTCCAAACCAGATATGAAGATCCCAGTGATATTCTTAATGAAATTGCACAAGCTACATCTGAGCGTGCAACAGAATTAGTTCAAAAACTATACAAGCCTCCCGTTAAAGAAAAATTAATTAGAAAAAGAATTCGTGAAATTAAAAAAGCTAACGTTGCTGCGATTGTTAGTTCTATACCACAAAAGGCAGATCGTTACAGTAGAATAGTTCAATCTGCGGGTGCAGATATTTTTGTAGTCCAATCACAAGTTTCCTCAGCAACACATATTTCAACTCAATATAAAGTTTGTAATTATGGTACTCTTTGCAAAAAAAGCAAAATTCCTGTGATGATTGGTAATGCGGTAACATATAAAATGACATTAGAACTTATGGAATTGGGAGCTAGCGGAGTCCTTATAGGTGTTGGGCCTGGAGCCGCTTGTACAACTCGTGGAGTTTTAGGTATAGGAGTTCCTCAAGTAACCGCTACATGTGATGCTGCGGCTGCTAGAGATTTTTACCATAAAACATCTGGGAAGTATGTACCTATAATTACAGATGGCGGCATGACAACCGGTGGCGATATCTGTAAAGCTTTTGCTTGCGGGGCAGATGCGGTAATGGTTGGTTCTGCTTTTGCCAGAGCAAAGGAAGCTCCTGGAGGTGGTTGTCATTGGGGTATGGCAACTCCCAATTTAAATTTACCTCGGGGAACTAGGATTAGAGTAGGAACTACAGGCTCACTTAAAGAGATTCTCTTGGGTCCAGCAAAAACTGATGACGGAACACAAAATTTACTTGGTGCAATAATGACATCAATGGGGGCAGTTGGAGCACGTACCATTCGAGATTTTCAATTGACTGAGATTATTATAGCGCCAGCTATTAAAACAGAAGGAAAAGTATTTCAATCAGCTCAGAAAGTAGGCATGAAAAAATGAAGAGAACGCACAGCTGCGGAGAATTAAAAAAGGAAAATATAGGTGAGACAGTTACTCTGTGTGGCTGGGTGGCTAGGAGGAGAGATCATGGAGGGCTTATCTTTATTGATATAAGGGATAGATATGGTTTTACCCAGGTTGATTTTTTCTCTAAAAATAAAGAATTGTTTAATGAAGTGAAAAAACTCAGAAGTGAATTTGTAATTTCTGTTGAGGGTTTGGTTCAGGAAAGGCCTAAGGGAACTGAAAATGACAATCTTCCTACAGGTTATATTGAGGTTCATGCGACTAAACTTGAAATTCTAAATGAGGCTGAAACACCGCCCTTTGAGATTGAAGATGATTCTGAGATTTCCGATGAAAATAGATTAAAGTATCGTTACCTTGATTTGAGGCGAAATAAGATGACTAAGAATATTATATTACGTCATAAAGTTTGCAAGGTGATGAGAGATGTTTTAGATAAAGACGGTTTTATTGAAGTTGAGACGCCCATACTTACGAAAAGTACTCCCGAAGGCGCTAGGGATTATTTGGTTCCCAGTCGTGTTAATCAGGGAAGTTTTTATGCTTTACCGCAATCTCCGCAACTTTTTAAGCAGATATTAATGGTTGCAGGTTTAGAGAAGTATTTTCAAATTGCAAAATGCTTCCGTGATGAAGACTTGAGAGCTGATAGACAGCCTGAATTTACACAGCTGGATATGGAGATGTCTTTTGTTGAGCAAGAAGATATTTTTAATATAAGTGAAAAGGTGATTAAGGAGATATTTAAGCAAGCAGCTGGAGTCGATATTAAAACACCTTTTGTGAAAATAAGTCATAAAGAAGCGATGGAGAAATACAAAACTGACAAACCCGATCTTAGAAGCGGTGATGAGAAGTATAGTTTTGTCTGGGTTGTTGATTTTCCGCTTTTTAAATATAATGAAGCAGATAAAAGATGGGAAAGTGAGCATCACCCCTTTACATCTCCTTACAAAGAAGATATCAAACTTTTAGATGATGATCCTGGAAAGGTTAGATCAAGCTCCTATGATTTAGTTATCAATGGTGCGGAAATAGCTAGTGGTTCAATAAGAATTAACAAGAAAGATTTACAAAGGAAAATATTTGAAATCATTAATATGCCGGAAGATGAGATTAATGCCCGCTTTGGATTCTTATTAGAAGCCTTTGAGTATGGGGCACCTCCACATGGCGGGATTGCTTTTGGTTTAGATAGACTTCTTACTTTAATAACTGGCGATGAAAGCATTAGAGATGTAATAGCTTTTCCAAAAACGCAAAGGGCCTTATGTCCTTTAACAAATGCACCATCATTAGTTGATGGCAAACAATTAACCGAATTAGGTTTAGTTATTAAACCCTCAAAGAAGGAGGTGTCGTAATCATGAATACAAGAACACCTTTGTTGATATGCGGATTATTAATGCTAATGCTTTTGATTTCAGGATGTGTGACTGTTAAACCAGTTACATATGAAAGAGTTGATCAGGAGGTTTCAGGTAATCAAGGTTTTTTAATGGGTGATGGTGATGGGCAAAAAAAGAATACAAAGACCACTAAAACATTCATTAAAGTTGATATAGATTTATCAAGGCCTGGTTCAGAACCAATGACAACCGAAGAATATTCAGAAAATAATAATAGTGATGATTTAAAAAAGATGGCATCTGATACGCCAGGAGATTACAATAAGGGTTATTTTGAGGCTGCGACAGATGATAAATCTGAAAATTTTAATGATATGTCATGTGTAGTTATTGAAGATGTAGAAGAAGTTGAAGTGATATCTATTGTGGAGCCTACCTATGATTATTATGTTGTAAAAAAAGGTGAAACGCTTTGGGATATTGCGGGGCGTCCGGAAGTTTATGGAAATTCTTCCAAGTGGAAGATAATCTTTGAAGCTAATAAAGATAAAATTAGAAAACCAAGTTTGATTAAACCCGGTATGAAGCTTAAAATTCCAAGGTAAGAACAGGTTTACCAATGGAAAAAGTGATTACCATTAGTGATAGTAGTGAAGCTGTTTTACTTTTTGGTCAACATGATGAGAATCTGCGGCGTATTGAAGACGAGTTTGGTATAACGACGGTATCGCGCGGAGATAAGCTTACCATTAAAGGCAGCAAAGATGATGTTGAAAAAGCGGGTAAGCTTTTTGATGAAGTTCTTCTGGTGATTAGAAAAGGTGGGGTTATGAAAAAATCAGAACTTGACTATTCTATTGAAGCCATAAAACAAGATGTTAGTGCCCCAATAGATAAGGTATATTTAGACAAAATACCAGTATCTCATAAAAGGCAACCGATTGTTCCTAAAACATTGGGTCAAAAGGAATATGTGGATGCAATTAGGAATTTTGACATTGTTTTTTCAATTGGTCCTGCGGGCACAGGTAAAACTTATCTGGCTATGGCTATGGCAGTAATGTATTTAATACGAGGTGATTGTAGTCGTATTATTCTTACTAGACCTGCTGTGGAAGCGGGTGAAAGTTTGGGGTTTTTGCCTGGAGATTTTTATGAAAAGGTAAGCCCTTATTTAAGACCGTTATATGATGCTTTATATGATATGATGGAAGTCGATAGGGTGAAAAATTTTATGGACAAGGGAATCATAGAAGTTGCTCCTCTTGCGTATATGCGAGGAAGAACACTCAATGATTCCTTTATTATTTTAGATGAAGCTCAGAATTGCACAAGAGAGCAACTAAAAATGTTTCTAACTAGATTGGGTTTTAATTCAAAGGTTGTTATAACTGGTGATATTACTCAAAGTGATTTACTCGGTGAAAAACGTACTGGTTTGGCAGAAGCCGTCGATATTTTGGAAGGTGTTAATGGTATAAAATTTGTGAATTTAACGCATAAAGATATCGTGCGTCATGAGCTTGTTCAATCCATAATCAAGGCATATGAAAATTACTTTAGGAAAAAATAATGTTTTGGAAAAAAAGACAATCTAACTTTCACGCGTTAAAAGTAACTTCAGGTTCTTTTTTACTTGTTTTGTTATTTGCAGCAGTTTTTATTTTTATTATTTTGATAGGCCCTCGTCCCTATAAAGGCGTTATGCAAGTGGGTGACGTTGCGCGCAGAACCATAAAAGCTCCGTTCGATTTTTATGTTCAAGGTGATATTAATTCTAAGGCGACGTCTATCAATGTTGATGAGGCCATTGCAGCAGTACCTGAAGTTTATGCTTTGGATAAGAGCAAGAATGATTCTATTTATAGCAAAACACTGAGCTTGTTTAAAGAAGCTGATAGTTTAAGGCTTGAGAAAGATATCAATGAGAAAGAAAAGATAGTTTTACTAAAAAATAAAACCGTCTTAGATATTAAGAATACTTTTTACAATTATATTCTATCTTTAAGTCAAGAAGAGTCAGACAAGCTAGAAACGTCTATTATCCAAATATTTAACTTACTTACAGAAAATCCCATCTTTAATCCGGTTGAAAAAGTTAAAATTGCTGATAAGGCTGAATTTATAACATACGTTATTCCTGATGGAAAAGAACAACTTTTAGGTACTGGTTCTCTGGTAACAACTAAAGATGCTTACTCTCTCGTGAGAAGTTTGCTTCCTGAGTATATAAAAGATAAAGCTGCACAATCTTTAGTTGATGAAATTGCCAAACAGTCACTTACTGATAATGTGAGTTATGATGAAAGGGCTACTGATAAAAAGAGAGAGCAAGCTGCTAAGGCTGAGTCCATTGTTTATTATGAAAGACTTATTAGGGAGAACAGTGTTATTGTTGCTAAGAGTCAGCTTGTAACTAAAGATCACTTGGCTTATTTAAATCAGTTAAGTGAATTGGAAAATAACAATGGTAGCAAAGTAGCGAAGCTATATTATTACTTTAGTATTTCTATTTTTGTAATCTTGTTGACAGTGTTGCTTTGGATGTACATGAAATTGTATGAGCCAAATATATTGTCATCGGTGAGCAGTGTAGCTCTAATAGGTTTAGTTTCTTTTATTGTTATATTATCAGCTAAGCTTATTACTTTTTCACCTTTATCTAGGTATTTCGTTCCTTTGGCCAGTGCTTCAATATTGATAGCTATCCTATTGAGTAGTAGATTGGCTATTGTAATGACGGTATTTTTAAGTATATTTATGTCCTTGATCTCAGGGGGGCAGTTGGGTATATTTATATATTATTTAGCTGGTGGATTAATAGGTATTTACTCGGTAAAAAATGTGAGAAGACGGGCTCAGCTTTTAAAGGCTGGACTTTTTATAGGGCTTACAGGTTGTCTTACCATTGTCAACATTGATCTTTTAGATAATCTTAACACAGATGTTATGTTTATGGATAGTCTTTGGGCGATATCTAATGGTTTTGTTTGTGCTTTTGTAGTTACTGGTATTTTACCAGTCCTAGAGTATATTTTTAAAATTACTACTAATATAAGTTTGCTCGAGCTTTCTGATTTAAATCATCCTCTTTTAAAGGAAATGGTTATTAGGGCTCCAGGAACATATCATCATAGTTTGATTGTTGGTAATTTAGCTGAGAATGCTGCTGATGCTATTGGAGCTAATTCCTTACTTGCGCGAGTAGGAGCTTATTACCATGATGTTGGCAAGCTTTTAAAGCCAGAATATTTTAGTGAAAATCAGATGGGTTTTGATGATCAGCACGCAGAATTAACTCCTAAGATGAGCAGTCTGATAATAACAAATCATATTAAAGATGGTCTTGATTTAGCGCGAAAGTTTAAGCTTAGTAGTGCTATTCAGGAGTTTATTCAACAGCATCATGGCAATAGTCTTACTTTCTATTTTTATCAAAGAGCTATTGAGAATGAAAGTAAAGAAGGTGAGGTGAAGGAAGAAGACTTTAGATATAAGTCACCTCTACCGCAAACAAAAGAAGTTGCAATTGTGCTTTTAGCTGACTCGGTTGAGGCTGCGACGAGAGCTTTGTCTAATCAAACACCGAAGAAGATAAAACAGACGGTTCAAAAAATAATAAACAATAAATTTATTGATGGTCAACTTGATGAGTGTGATCTTACATTAAAAGACCTTCATAATATATCTGAAAGCTTTTCTAATTTGTTAGCTGGAATTTATCATAGCAGAGTAGAATATCCAGACACTGAAAAAAATGATCAAGAGCCAAAAAAAAGAAAAGGCAAAAATGGCCTTAAAAATAAATCTAATAAATGATCAGAAATTTTATAGATTACCTAGAACAGAGTTAAAAAATTTATGTATATTTATACTTAGATCTCAAGGTGTTAAGAATACAGAAGTTAGCTTACTATTTACGCAAGACAAAAGAATTAGAGAATTTAATAAAAAATTTAGACATAAAGATAAAACAACAGATGTTCTTTCTTTTTATGAAGAAAAAGATATGGATAAAGCTTTATCGGTAGCTTACCTAGGTGATATTATAATTTCTGTTGAGACTGCCAGGCGGCAGGCAGGAGTTTATAAGCAAACTATTATACATGAAATAAAGTTATATGTAATTCATGGACTACTACACTTATTGGGATATAAAGATTACAATAAAAAAGAAAAACGATCTATGGATAATTTGCAGGAAGCTTTGTTGAGCAAATATGAAAAAAAGAACAATAGCCGATAGTTTTAATGCTGCCATTGAAGGCATTATATATACTATAAAGACTCAAAGAAATATGAGATTGCATTTTTTATTTGCTATCTTAATAATACTAGTATCAATTTTTTTACAACTTGAAAAAATTGAGCTACTAGTTATTTGTTCGGCAGTTGCTTTAGTTTTAATTTGTGAAATGTTTAATACTGCTATTGAAAAAATCATCGATTTGATAACTCCTGATTTTCATCCGTTAGCTAGAATTATCAAGGATGTGGCTGCTGGGTGTGTGCTCATTTCTACTATTTTTGCAGTTATAGCTGGTTACTTAGTGTTTTCTAAGTATCTAATAAACTTTGAATTAGAACAAATTCTTTTAAGGGTGCAGTATTCTCCATGGCATGCAACATTTGCTTCATTGTTGTTAGTTATATTTCTTGTATTAATGGGGAAGTCTTTTTCAAAAAAAGGAACACCTTTGAGAGGGGGAATGCCTTCTGGTCACTCAGCCATTGCTTTTAGCATCTGGACAATTATTGCTTTGATAACCAGAAATTCAATGGTAGTTTTGCTAACTTTAGTAGTAGCTGTGCTTGTGGCTCAAAGTAGAATTAGGCAGGAGATACATACGGGTTGGGAAGTTGTTGTGGGAAGCTTGCTTGGCGTAATAGCAACTTTATTGTGTTTTCAGATTTTTTATCATCTTTTTTACTAATTAAACCAATGCTATCCGGGAGGTTTTATCTTGTTTAGAAAGTTTAGAACGTATTTCATAACAGGGTTAATTGTTATATTGCCAG
Organism: Candidatus Kappaea frigidicola; assembly: GCA_030765555.1. Lineage (GTDB taxonomy): Bacteria > Omnitrophota > Gorgyraeia > JAGLLT01 > JAGLLT01 > Kappaea > Kappaea frigidicola. Next base: position 9,346 of record JAVCCI010000079.1, on the reverse strand, counting down.
CAATATTAACTTATGTGATTCTGAGATTTCTGATTATTAAAACAGTGGAGCTTATCTTAGACCCGATTTCAGATATTTTAATAAAAACTGCTAAGCCATATTTACCTGATATATATTTCCCATTTGCTGTTCATCTTGTTAAAGGCTTAATTTTTATAGGTATTCTGGTGGCTGTTATTCTCATTGGTTTAGCTGCAAGAGTATTTTTTATAAGAAGAACATTTTCATTTATCGAAAATATCTTTCTTAGGGTTCCAATGATTAGTAAAATATATATGTCTATTAAACAACTAAGTAATGCTTTCTTGGGGCAAGGGATGATATTTGAAAAAGTCGCTTTGATTGAGTATCCCAGAAAAGGAATTTACTCAATTGCTTTTGTAACAACTGAAGCTAAGCAGGAATTGCAGAAGAAGACCAAATTAAAAATGATGAGCGTTTTCTTGCCAACAACACCCAATCCTACATCAGGTGTTTTTTTACTAGTGCCTGAGAAAGAAATCATTTATTTAGATATGAGTGTTGAGGAAGCTCTGAAATTAGTTGTTTCGGGTGGAAAACTAACTCCTATATACAAGGAATTAAGGGATAGTGAGTAATAATGAATCGCAAAGAGAATGAAATTAATTTAAATAATTTAGCACATATGCATCCAGCTGATATTGCTGATCATTTGCGCAACATGAATCATAAAGAGAGAATTGATCTCTTTGAAGTTTTGGATTATGATATGGCTGCTCAAATTTTAAGTGAACTTGATCCTCAAAGTGAATATCAACTCTTAAGAGAGATTTCTACTTTTAAAATATCAAAATTAATTGAAAAAATGCCTCCGGATGAAGGGGCTGATATATTAGCAGATCTCTCAAGTGAGAAGCAAAAAGAAGTACTCAACTTAATGAAAAAAGAGGATTCCAAAGAAGTGCAGCAGTTGCTTAAATACGATGAAGAATCTGCTGGTGGCCTTATGACCACTAATTTTTTGACACTTAAGGATAACTTAACTGCTTCTCGAGCTATAGAGGCTTTACGGCAGTTTGTCAAAGATGTCCAAGCTCAGATTGTTTATGTTTATGTAATAGATAGAGATAATAAGTTCACAGGTGTTTTACCTGTAAAAAGTCTTATTACTGCAAGTCCTAATTCACGTTTAGTAGAGTTAGTGAATCATAATACTGTAACTGTAGATCCTAACTTGGACCAAGAGGAAGTAGCCCGAATAGTTTCAAAATATAATCTTTTAGCGGTGCCGGTTGTTGATAAGGGAGGCAATCTTCTGGGTATTATTACTGTAGATGATGTTATTGATGTTATAACAGAAGAGGATACAGAAGATATATACAGAATGGCTGGTATTTCCCATGAAGAAATTTATAGAAAGTCAACGCTTGGAGTTGTACAACAGCGCTTACCATGGTTAATTGCTACCCTTATAGGGGGTATTATTGTGGCGACATTAATTAGAAATTTTCAGGCTACATTGCAACAGGTAATTGCACTAGCGTTTTTTATACCTGTAATTACCGGCATGGGTGGAAATATAGGTATTCAATCATCAACAATAACTGTTAGGGGTTTGGCGACCGGCAATATAGATTTGAATCATATAAGAGGTGTCATTTATAAAGAAATTAGACAAGCTCTGATTATGGGTGTAGTTTGTGGTGTTGTAGTTGGAATAGTAGCATATTTATTTGATAATAATCCGGTCTTGGGTTTAGTTTTAATGATAGCCATGTTTGTTGCTATTCTCGTGGCTGCTTTAATAGGAGTTTTAGTACCTTTATTATTTGAGAAAATTAACATTGATCCTGCAATAGCCAGCGGCCCCTTCATTACAACAGCTAATGATATTACTGGTGTTTTAATATATTTTTTGATGGCCACTTGGTTGTTTAGTGTATTTAATTAATTTAATATTATGTCTATAGAAAAATCTCAAGCTATCGTTTTAAAACGTCAAAAGCTTCGCGAAACCTCTGTTTTAGCTACACTTTATACTAAGGATTTTGGAAAAATAAGTGGAGTGATGAAAGGTGTTCGCGGTATTCAAAATAAATCAGTTAATTTTCTGGAGCCGTTTACACTTTGCGAAGTTGTTTTCTATAAGAATAAAAGAGGTGGCCTTTACACAATAAGTCAGTGTGATTTATTAGATTATTTTTTTGAAATTAGAACTAATTATGAACGCATTGTACACGCTTTGTATTTTATTGATTTGCTGGACGCGGTAACACAAGCTGAAGATAGCAATAGTGAACTTTTTGAGTTGATTTACGAAAGTCTTAAAGCGTTAAAGGTCTCAAAAAAACCTGCCCCAGTTAAAAGTATTTATGAAGTTAAAACATTAATTCTCTCAGGATTTAAGCCACGCGTAGATTCTTGTATATCTTGTGATAGCCCCATAGGGGAAAAGGCTAAATTTAGCTCTAAATATGGCGGTTTAATTTGCTATAAATGTTGTGCAAAAGATAGCTTGTCGCATGATATATTTAAAGGGACACTGGCTTCAATGTTGCATATTGAGAAGTCTGATTTCGATAGTGTCTGGCGTTTAGATATGACTAGTAGGGTAAGGAGGCAACTAAGTCATATTTTAGATGATTTTATTAAGTTCCACATTGATAAGAATATTCGTTCCAGAAGTTTTGTTAATCAAGCGTAATAGTATTTATAGAATTTAAACACATAAAAAGCTATTGCCTTGTAATTATTGATGTGTTAAAATACGCTGACTAAAGAAGAAAAAATAATTATGAACTTTCAAGATTTAATTTCAAAGCTAGAAACATACTGGAAAAGCAAAGGTTGTGTGATTGTTTATCCCTACGACATAGAAGTTGGGGCAGGAACATTTCATACAGCTACATTTTTGAAATGCTTGGATAAAAATAGGTGGAATACTGCTTTTGTTCAGCCTTCAAGAAGGCCGACTGATGGGCGCTATGGAGATAATCCATTGCGGACTCAGTTCTACTATCAATATCAAGTCATACTAAAACCATCCCCGGACAATGTTAAGCAGCTTTATCAAGATAGTCTAGAATATATAGGCATTAACCTGAAAAAACACGATTTTAAATTCATTGAAGACGATTGGTCATCTCCTACTTTAGGTGCCAAGGGATTGGGATGGGAGATATGGCTTGATGGATTGGAGATTACACAATTTACTTATATGCAGCAGATGGGCGGGGTGGAATTAAAGGATGTGGCGTGTGAGTTAACTTATGGCTTAGAGCGTATAGCTATGGTGTTGCAGGATAAGTATGACTTATTTGATTTAGAATGGGCTGATGGAGTTACATATGGTGATCTGCAAAAAGATAGAGAAAAAGAAAGCTGTGCTTATAATTTTGAAAAAGCTGATATAGATATGTATCTTAATTTATTTAAGCTTTATGAAGGTGAGGCGGCTAAATTAATAGATGAAGGTTTGATAATTCCTGCTTATGAGTGTACTCTAAAAGTTTCGCATATATTTAATGTGCTTGATGCCAGGAAGGCAATAAGTCAAAGTGAACGACCCACATTTATAGCTCGCGTAAGGCGTCTTGCTAATAAATGTGCACAAATGTATTATGAGAAAAATGGCAAATAAAAAAATTATAAATAATATCTTATTTGAAGTAGGCACAGAACCACTGCCGGCCAGCTTTATATATTCAGCTATGAAGCAGCTAAAGAAGAATGCTCAAGAATTGCTTAAGGCGCATAATATAACTTACGGCGAAATTGAGACCTTTGATACTTATAGAAGATTAGTAGTTTACATAAAAAATGTTGATGAGCTTCAGAAAGCTAAAGAAATTGAATTGAGGGGACCTTCAAAAGAAATTGCCTATGATGATAACAATAAACCCACTAAAGCTCTCCTGGGATTTTTAAATAAAACAGGTATAAAACAAATAGATATACAGATTAAAAAAACTCCTCAGGGAGATTATGTTTTTGGAACAAAAAAGAAGGAAGCAAATAAGGTATCAAATATCCTGCCCAAAGTTATTGAAGAGCTGCTTAATTCTGTTAGTTGTGATAAGAATATGCATTGGAATAAAGGCTATACCTTTGTTAGGCCAATTAGATGGATTATGGTTTTATGGAAGCAAAAACCAGTGGTTTTTAAATTGGCTGGCCTGGAAACTTCTAATATAACTTATGGTCATCAAATCTTATCCCCTAAGGCTCATAATGTTAAAAGTGAAAAGGATTATTTTTTATATTTAAAAAGAAACTATGTTGAATTAGACTTCCTTTCTAGAAGGCAAAATATAGAAAAAGCGATAAATGCTTTAGCAATGAAATATAAGGGTGAGTTGTCATATGATGTCGATTTGTTAGATGAATTAACTAATCTTTGTGAGTTTCCTGGCTTTATAGCTGGTTCATTTCACAAAAAATATTTATCGGTTCCCGGAGAAGTACTTATTACGAGTATGAAAAAAGGACAAAAGCTATTCGCCATTAAAGATAAGAGCAATAAGGTGATGCCTGTCTTTTTGGCAGTTATAGATAATCATGTTTCTGGTAAGGTTGAAAAGAATATTTGTGAAAATTATGAAAAAGTTTTAGAGGCTAAATTGAAAGATAGCGAATTCTTCTTAAGTCAGGATACTAGGGAGCCGTTAGTAAAAAAAGTTGATAAATTAAAGAATATTATTTTCCAAAAAGACATAGGTAGCATGTATGAAAAAACAGAGAGACTAGTAAATATCTCTGATTTTATTGCACATCATTTAGGATTGAACAAGGAAAAGACTGAAAAGGTTAAGCGATGTGCTTATTTATCTAAGGCAGATTTAGTTACTGATATGGTTGGAGAATTTCCTGCTTTGCAGGGTGTTATTGGCAGTAGATATGCTTTAAAATCCAAAGAAGAACCTTTGGTGTGCGAAGGTATACTTGAGCATTATCAACCTAAATCTCAAGATGATGATATCCCTAAGAGTATTGCTGGATGTATAGTGAGTTTGGCTGATAAATTAGATAATATAACGGCTTATTTTAGTGTAGGTTTGATACCATCAGGTAGTTATGATCCATATGCTCTTAGGCGTAGTGCTTTAGGCGTAGTACGTATTATATTAAATAAGAAACTTTCTGTTTCAATGAATTTATTAATAGATAAAAGCATTTCACTTATCTCTGTAGTTAATCAGATAAAAGCATCTGAGTTAAAGGCGCAAGTGATTGATTTTCTCAATCAAAGACTAAGACAGATTCTTAGTCAGGATGAAGGTGAACTTGAATTAATCGAGTCAGTTATAATTGCTAATTGTGATAATTATTTAGATATCGTTGAACGAATAAAGCAGCTAAAAAAAATAAGGCAGTCAAAGGATTTTTTTGAGTGTTCTAAAATAGTTGAACGAACGAGTAATATATTAAAGAAAGCTCCTAGTAATTTACCGAGTGTTAATAAAAAGTTATTCAAGGAAGATTTAGAAAAGCAGCTAGGGGATATTTTTGAAAAAAATCATAAAGATATTCTTGGTTTAATTAATAAAGGGAAGTATATTCAAGCTACAGAGAAATATGTTTGTGCGTTTAGCCAACCAGTACATGTTTTCTTTGATAAGATAATGGTCAATGTTGATAATGTAAAAATAAGAAACAATCGATTGTCTCTTATGAAAGATATTAATCAGCTCTACGCAACTCATGTAGCAGATTTATCAAAAATTTCAATTAATCAAAATTAATACTAAAACAAAGGGAGTGAAGTAATGAAGAAGTTTGTTTACAGCTTTGGATCGGGGAAGGCAGAAGGAAAGACTCAAATGAAAAATTTTCTAGGTGGCAAAGGTGCTAACCTAGCGGAAATGACAAATATAGGTTTGCCAGTGCCTCCTGGTTTTACCATAAGTACAGAGGCATGTAATCAATTTTATAAAGCAGGCACGAAATGGCCTAAAGGACTAGAGAAACAAGTTGATGATGGAATTAAGAAACTTGAAAAAGATATGGGAGCTAAGTTTAGCGATAAAAATAATCCTTTATTAGTATCTGTTAGATCTGGCGCTGCTGTATCTATGCCGGGTATGATGGATACGGTTTTGAACTTAGGTATCAATCCCGATGTAATTACTGCACTCATTAATAAAACGGGTAACGAAAGATTTGCCTGGGATGCATATAGAAGATTTATCCAGATGTTTGGTGATGTTGTCATGGGTGTAAAACATGAGTTATTTGAGCATGAGCTTGATGCCGTTAAGAAAAAGTATAAGGCTAAGCAAGATACTGATTTGGATGCGAGCATGTTACAAGAAGTTGTAGATCGCTATATGAAGATTTACAAGAAAGTTACCAAAAAGAGTTTTCCAACTGATCCTAAAATTCAGCTTAAGCATGCTATAGATGCTGTATTTAGTTCTTGGAATAATGAAAGAGCTATAAAATACCGAAAGATAAACGATATTAGAAGCCTTATAGGTACAGCTGTAAATGTGCAAGCTATGGTTTTTGGTAATATGGGTGATACTTCTGGTACAGGCGTTGCTTTCACCAGAGATCCATCAACAGGCAAGGATATGTTCTACGGAGAGTATCTAATGAATGCGCAGGGTGAAGATGTTGTAGCTGGAATAAGAACTCCGTTACACATTGAAACACTCAAAAAAGTTAACGCGAAAATATTTAAGCAGTTAATCGATATTAGAAAAAGACTAGAGAAGCATTATAAGGATATGCAGGATCTTGAGTTTACCATTCAGGAAGGTAAGCTTTATATGCTTCAAACTAGAAATGGTAAGAGAACTGCTGCGGCTGCAGTCAAGGTAGCTGTTGACATGGTAAAAGAAAAGCTTATAAATGAGAAAACCGCTTTACTTAGAATTGATCCTCAACAACTAGATCAGCTATTACATCCTATGTTTGATCCTAAGGCTGAAAAAGCTAATAGTCGTATTGCAAATGGCCTTCCGGCATCTCCCGGAGCTGCCTGTGGCCAAGTTGTTTTCTCGGCAGAAATGGCTGAAAAATGGGCAGCAGACAAGAAGGATGTAATATTGTGTAGAATAGAAACTTCTCCGGAAGATATTGGAGGTATGGATGCAGCTGAAGGTATCCTTACTTCTAGAGGTGGTATGACGTCCCATGCAGCTGTTGTAGCCAGGGGAATGGGTAAGTGCTGTGTTGCTGGTGCTGGTGATGTTCAAATTGATTACAAAACTAAGAAATTTAAAGTTGGTAACGTAACGATAAAAGAAGGTGATTGGGTTTCACTTAATGGTTCCCTTGGTAATGTTTATAAAGGTAAAATTAATACTGTTGAATCTACATTATCTGGAGATTTTTACACCATTATGAAATGGGCTGATAAGTATAGAAGGCTTGGTGTGAGAGCGAATGCTGATACACCACACGATACTGAAGTTGCTGTTAAGTTTGGAGCAGAGGGTATCGGGCTTTGCAGAACTGAACACATGTTTTTTGAAGGAAATAGGATTATTGCTTTTCGTCAAATGATCTTAGCTGATGATAAGGCTGGCAGAGAAAAAGCATTAGCTAAGCTTTTACCTATTCAAAGAAGAGATTTTGAGGGTATATTTAAAGCTCTTAAAGGAAGACCCTGTACAGTGAGATTACTCGATCCGCCATTACATGAGTTTTTACCTCATGATGTAGCTGGACAAAAAGAGATGTCAAGAGTTATGAAGATTTCAGTGGCAAAAATTCAAAATAAAGTTGAATCATTAAAAGAATTTAATCCAATGCTTGGACATAGAGGATGTCGCTTAGGGTTGATTTATCCGGAAATATCTGACATGCAGGTACAGGCTATAATAGAAGCTGCTATGAATGTTAGTGCAAAGGGCACCAAGGTGCAGCCCGAAATAATGATACCTCTAGTTGGTAATTATATGGAGCTTAAAATTGCCAGAGAAAGAGCAGAGGCAGTTATCGCTAATGTATTTAAACAGAGGAAGAAGAAGATTGCTTATAAGATAGGCACTATGATTGAAGTTCCTCGCGCGGCAGTTACAGCAGATGAAATTGCTGAGTATGCTGATTTCTTCTCTTTTGGAACTAATGATTTGACTCAAATGGGTTGCGGTTTCTCTAGGGATGACGCAGGTAAGTTTTTACCCGATTATGTATCTATGGGCATTTATGATTATGATCCGTTCCAAGTTTTGGATATTCCTGGCGTAGGTAAATTGGTTGAAATGGCGGTTGCATTAGGAAGAAAGAATAACAAACAACTTAAAACAGGTATTTGTGGTGAGCATGGTGGTGAGCCTAAAAGTGTAAACTTTTGTCATAAGGTAGGTCTTACTTATGTAAGTTGCTCTCCATATAGAATACCGATAGCTAAACTTGCAGCTGCACAAGCTGCTTTAGGAAAATAATCACCTATGGATATAATACGACTATATTTAAAAGATATAAAAGATATTCCGCTCCTTACTCCAGAGAGAGAACAAAAATTAGCAAGAAGAATAATAAGGGGAGATAAGGAAGCTCGCGCTGAAATGATCAGGTCTAACTTGCGCTTAGTTATTAATATAGCTAAGCGTTATAAGTACTTTGGTGTTTCGATCTCTGATTTGATCGAGGAAGGTAACTTAGGGTTAATGAAAGCAGTTTCTAAATTTGATCCCAAAAAAGGTTATCGTTTTAGCACATATGCCTCTTGGTGGATAAAACAATACATAACGCGAGCTATAGCTAATCAGGGTAAAACCATCAGAATTCCGGTTTACATGGCTGAAATAATAACCCGTTGGCGAAAAGTTACTGAACAGTTGGCTCATAAATTTGGCCGGTCTGCAAGCGTAAAGGAAGTCGCTCATATGATGAAGATGAGCATAGAGAAGGTGAGACAGATTGATGAGATTGCCTCAAAAGCAAGTTCTCTAGATGCGCCAATAGGTGAAGATGGTTCTGGTCAGTTTATGGATTTGATAGAAGATGAAAGTATGATTTCGCCTACTGACGAATTAGCTAAAGTTTTTAGAAAAGAAAGAGTTGATGGTTTGTTGAACTTAATATCTGAAAGAGAAAAAGAGATATTGAATTTGAGATTTGGCCTTAAGGATGGTACAAGTTATACGTTGGGTGAGACTGCTAAAAGATTCGGAATAACGAGAGAACGCGTTAGGCAGATAGAAAATGCATCTATGAAGAAATTAAAACTTTATTTAGCGGCTCAAGAGGGTTTAGTTTTAGAAGAGGAAAAACCAAAATTAAAAACAAAAAAGATGACTAAGCAAAAAGTCATCAAGGTTCATAAAAAGAATCTCAAAGGAACTCTTTCTAGAAAAACGACTAAACCTAAAACAAAAAAGGCAACACCTAAAAAAAGCATAAAGAAGGCACTTTTAAAAAAGAAAAAGGTAGT
>JAVCCI010000011.1 GCA_030765555.1 Candidatus Kappaea frigidicola | reverse complement strand
TATATTTGAAGAAAAAGGTGAGCTTGAAAAAGCTGCTTTAATGTATGAAAAAGTTATTGAATTGAATGAGCAACATAAGGAACAAGCAATTTTAGGATTAGAGAAAATTAAAGAACCCATAGAGAATTAATAAAAGTAAGTAGGAGGAAATAACAATGTTACAAATGATTAAAGAAGGCGGAGTCTTAATGATTCCTATTATCCTTTGTTCGATGATTGCCCTAGCGGTGAGTATTGAGAGAGTCTGGCATTTATATCGGGCACGGATTGATACCAATAAATTTATGGACGCCATAACCGGTTCTATTAAGCGCAATAAGATTATTCAAGCGCTCGAGCTTTGTGACCAGACACCTGGGCCTATAGCTCATATAGTTAAGGCTGGAGTTTTAAAGCATGACCGCGGCAAGAATGAAATTAAAGAGGCTATTGAAGATGCTGGCCTACATGAAGTAGCACGTCTAGAGAAGAATCTTAATATTTTAGCTACGGTAGCTCACATTTGTCCTTTACTGGGTCTCTTGGGCACTGTGACCGGCATGATGGAGGCCTTTCAGGTGATTAGGGATAAAGCGGCTATAGGTTCTCCGGTTAATCCGGGAGATTTAGCTGGAGGTATATCAACCGCCCTAATTACAACAGCAGCTGGTTTAGCTGTAGCTATAGTTTTTTATGTAACTTATAATTATTTAGTCAGTCGGGTAGAAAATATAGTCCTTGAGATGGAGCAAAGTGCAACTGATTTAAATACTGCTATATCTCAGAAAGGTTATTAATATGTACAGCTTTAAAGATTCCTGGAAAAAATCGACGATAAGAATGCAAAAGCATGTGCAGGTAAAAAAGGGTGCTTTGGACATGGCGCCTCTGGTTGATGTAGTTTTCCTTTTGATTATATTTTTTATGCTTACTTCCAGTTTTGTTTCTCAACCGGGTATACCCGTAAATTTACCTAAAGCCCTAACGGGTCAGATGCTAAAGCAAAAGAAGATTGTTTTGACGATTACCAAAGATAATGTTTTTTATCTTGATAATCAGAAAATGGATATGAAGGAATTAAAGGTTGAATTAAAAAAATTGGCTAAGAGCAATGAGGCTGTTTATATAAGAGGTGACGAACAGGTAACTTTAGGAAGCATAGCAGAGGTCTGGGATTTATGCAGGGAACTAGGAATATCGCAAACAAATATAGCTATCACACCAAAAAGGTAATCATAGTTTATGCCCTTGCTATTTCTGTTATCTGGCATGTACTCTGGATGGGTATCTTTAATGTTGATCTTTCTGCGCCCACAGAAAAAGAGTTAGTAGTTACTCAGGCGGTTTTTTTAGGTGATTTTTTACAGAAGGCTTATTTGAGTAAGACTCTAGGGTCATTTACGACAGGTAAAGATAAAAAAGCTGTTGCTCTCATGGAAAAAGAAGATCAGGTAGGTGCTATTTTACCTAAGAGAATTATTTCTAAGGATGAGCGCAATATAGCTAGTTATGTTAAAGCTAATGACAATTTGCATTCTGTAAGTGAAAAGACGCTCATTGAACGCTATACATTTAAAGATGAAGGAGTCTCAACTCCTCTTTTAGATATTAAAGGTCCGCTTGGCAAAAGAGGGTTGGTTTATTTACCTCAGAAACCAGTAGTGCCTAAATGGCTGAGTGACAACGGAGCTTTTAGTATTAAGGAGAAGATATTTGTAGATAAGATGGGGCGGGTAGTATTTGTAGAGCAGCTTTCGTCTACTGGTTATTTGGAAATTGATCTTTTAATAAAAAAATATCTTAAGAAAATAAGATTTAGTGAAGATGCCTCAACTTTAGATACTGCTAATCAATGGGGAACTGTTAATATTAAATTAGAGGTTGCAAATGATTGAAGTTAGTTTTTCGTCATTTTATATGATTTATATAATATTCTTAGGCTTCATAGTGTTCTTTATGTGGCTTGTAAATGAAGCAAAAAATAAGTCAGGTTCTTTTGAAATCGAATCAGAAAATGCTTTTTGGCAATGTCAGATATGTGCTTATACATTTGTGGATAGTCAGAGCAAAGAAATTTCTATATGTCCGCGATGCGGCAGTTATAATAAAAAACAGGTTGAATAGTTTTTTATTAGGAATTTTGTTTTTTGCTTTTGGTTTTTAGCTCTTAGCTCTTCGCTATCAGCTAACCGCTAACCGCTCTATTCTTTTATTGCTATGAGTTAATTTATTTAGAACATTTGAATTTTATGTTTTGAAATTATTTAGGATTTAGATATTAGTATTTAGGATTTGTAGTTTATTTGTATCTTTTATATGCGTTAACCGCTATATACAATTTAGGCATCCCGCATTTGGCTAGCGCTTTAAACTGCGGGATTTAATTCGCACCTATCAGTTATGTTCACTTTCGTTCTATAACTGATGTGCTCATTAAAGGAGGGAGATTTATGATTACTCAGATTGGTATAACAGCTGGTGAAATATGGCATTACCTGGATAAACATGGAGCAGTTGAGTTAGAGACGCTTATTAGCGAATTAAAAAAGGATAATAACTTAACTCTTATGAGTTTAGGTTGGTTAGCCAGAGAAGGCCACATAAGCATAGCGGATGCAGATGGCAAGTCAATGGTGTCTTTAAGGAAATGAAGTTTATTGGAGAAGTAGTATGAACTTAGCAACGATCCTGGAAGACTCAGCAAAAAAATATTCGTTTAAATGTGTTGCAATTGAAGGCAAAAAGAAGATATCATACGGAAAACTTAATGCTTTATCAAATCAACTAGCGTCTTATCTTGTTACTGATTTGAATCTAGCAAAGGGTAGTCGCGTAGGTATTTTACATGAGAATTCAATTAATTATTTAGTCGTCTTTTTTGCCATTTTTAAAGCCGGTTTAATAGCTGTGCCTATTAACGTTTTTTTAAAACCGGATGAAGTTATTTATGTTTTAAATGATTGTGAAGTTTCAGTTTTAATTACTTCACAGAGTTTCTTGAGTTATTTAGAACAAATTAGGCTGAAGACTGATACCCTAAAAGAAATTATAGTAACAGATAAAGAGCTTGATGGTTGTAAATATTTACCACTTTCAATTAAAAAGCATTCTCAGAAAAATAATGACGTTGACTTAAATGAAAGTGATGTGGCTGTTATCAGCTATACTTCAAGCACTACTGGCTCTCCTAAAGGGGCCATGTTGACCCATGGCAATCTCTTATCCAATGCCCGGGTTTCAATGCAAACCATAGATATTAGCCCTAGAGATTCTATTCTTTTAGCCTTTCCGGCTTTTCATTCATTTATGATGACGGTTTGTATAATCCTACCGGTTATGGCTTCATCTAGAATAGTTATTTTAGATTCTGTTAAGCCAATTCACCGCTTTATTAAAACAATAATATTTAAAAGAATTACACTCTTAATTGCTATTCCGCAAGTGTTTAAAGTATTTGCGTCTATAAAGATGCCGACCTTTATGCGAATTATCTTTAAATTTAATTCTATAAAATTAGCTATTTCAGGCTCTGCCCCTTTAGATAAAAATGTGGCTGTGGCTTTTGAAAAGCGTTTTAATATTAGATTGCGAGAAGGTTATGGACTTACCGAAACTTCACCGGTTGTCTCTATAAATCCGCCTAAGGGTCTCAATAAGGTAGGTTCTGTAGGTAAAGCGCTGAAAGATATTCAGGTTAAGGTGGTTGATGAAGAAGAAGTAGAAGTTGCTCCTAATAAGGTGGGGGAGTTAATTGTTAAAGGCCCTAATGTCATGAAGGGTTATTATAATATGCCCGAGGATACAGCTGAAGTTATAAAAGGCGGCTGGCTTTTTACGGGAGATTTAGCTAAAATAGATGAAGATGGTTATATTTATATAGTAGATAGAAAAAAAGATTTAGTTATTTCTCACGGGATGAACATTTATCCAAGAGAGATAGAAGAGGTTATTGAAATAAATAGAAAAGTTAAGGAAGTAGCGGTTATCGGGATAAAAGATGTTCATCGAGGAGAAGTGCCTATAGCCATAGTAGTTCTTCAAGAAAATGAAACTTTAGAGCCGCAGGATATAATTGCCTATTGTAAGCCGCGGTTGGCTAACTTTAAAATTCCCCATAGGGTTGAGATAAGAAGTGATTTACCAAAAACACCTACAGGAAAAGTTTTAAAAAGAGTATTAAGGCAGGAATATCAATAAGTCCCGTTAGAGAATTACGTCCATTAACGGGGTAAAAAGAGAGCATGACTCTCAGGGAGGTTTTTAGTGAGTAATTTAATTTATAGAGTAGAAAAAGATCAGGATTTAATAGTTTTGACCTTAATGTTAGACAATGTCTTAATGGATGAAAATGAAGAGCTCAAAGATACTTTCTCTGGTTTCATTGATGAAGGGGCCAAAAGAATAGTTTTGGACTTCTCAGAGACTGCTTTTATTTCTTCAATTGTCTTAGCCTCTATGGTCTTTATGCTAAAAAGAGCCAAAGAAGCCGGTGGAAATTTAGTTCTCTCTGGTGTCAAAGATAAGGTTGCCGAAGTTTTAAAAATTACTAACCTGGATAAAGTATTTGAGATATTCAATGATAATAAAGAAGCGGTTGATTTTCTAAATCAAATCTAAAGAGGTAAATATAGATGAATGTTATGCTTGCGGTGGAGTTTTTCTTGATTCAGGTGAGGTGAGTGCTATCCGTGATAATTTCATGAGTGAAGACGAAAGAGCTGCTTATTGTGAGAGAAAGGATATAGCCGAAGAACACAAGGAAAACAACTAGTGTATAGTTTATGTTCTGTTTTTTTGCTTCTTTGTTTTTGCTGTTTTTTGTTATTTATTTCTTGTTTGAGCTTTTTGTTCTTTAGCTTCTAGTCTATAGT
>JAVCCI010000071.1 GCA_030765555.1 Candidatus Kappaea frigidicola | reverse complement strand
TTAATATTTCCTGATCAAAATAGGTAAAGGGTCTCTTATCAATTTTTTCAGTTACTTCTATTACACCTAAAACATCTTCTTCTATTAAAGGCATGGCAAGAGTATTTTCGGTGAGAACGGGAATAGCGCTTTTTGCTGATCGCCCAACTATATCTTCTCCAAAGGCAATCTTTCTTTTATCAGATATTAAGCCTTTGGGGCTAACAGATACGGCAACCCGCAATTTCTTTTTATTTTTATTTTTATCACAGAGATAAATTGTACATCTTTTAACTCTCATAACTTGCAAGGTTAATCTGGCTAGCCTGGGTAGGAGTTCTTTTTCAGTGAGTGCGCTGCTTATGAGTCTATGAATTGTATGAATAGTTGATAAAGCAGCTGTTCTGGGCTGTATAGTGTCGTAAAGCCTAGCTAGTTCAATATCATCCTGAATTTTTAATATAATAGTATTGAGATATGATGTAAATATTTTTAATTGAGTTGCAGAAAGTATGTCAGAAACATTAGTTATAAAAATAAATCCAAAGACAGAGTTTTCAGAAAGTAAAGGAGCTGTGAGAATAAAGTTGCTTGGAGTAATTTTATTATATTGAACTTTTTTTGACTCGCCGGCTTTTCCCATGGTCGAGCGACATTCAGATGCGGTTTTCTTGGAAATCTTTGCATGTTTAGGAGCTATCTTTTCAATAATTTGCGAATTTGATTCAGGAATAGAATCTAATTCATGCCATTTTGTTTTCTTGCCAAAGCTTTGAGAATATATCTGTTTAAATTCCTTATATTCTTTGTCATCGAGTAACCTGTGAAATAATTCCCAACTATTTTTTTTCATCTTCTTAATTAATCACTTATACTTTTTCGTTAGGGTCAAATAACTTTTTATATTCTTGTAGTGCAAATCTATCTGTCATGCCAGCAATATAATCACAGATAACTTGATATTTGTGTTTTTTTGTGCTCTTAGCTTCAATGTATTTAAGCCTAATTTTTGGCATCAGCTGAGGTTTCTCAAGGTAAGCATTAAAAAGTTTCCCTAAGAAGCGCGTCGATTTATCTGACATCCTAATAACATATGGATGCATGTAGAGATTGTCATATAAGAACTCACTTACCTGCTTTTTTTGTTTTTCAAATTCTGGACTGAAAGAAACAATGTTTTTCTTAGATGTCCTTACCTTATCAACTGAGTCAATGTTATATTTTTTAATATTCTTTATAGTTTCAGTGGTTAAATCCTTAACGTAAATATTAATCATATTCTTAATTATTAAAGACCTTATGGTTCTTGTATCAGCTTTTGGATATTTTTTCACGATACTCTTTTTGACTCTTTTCCAAAGTTCAATTGTATCAAGGCTTTCAGGAGAAATCAAGCCCGAACTTATGCCATCGTCCAAGTCGTGATTATTGTAGGCAATTTCATCAGCCAAATTCACAACTTGACCTTCTAATGACGGCCTCTTGCTTGAGCTAAAACTCTCGTTTTTAGGCTTATCATAAGTTGAAGAATGTTTAATTATGCCCTCTCTGACCTCCCATGTTAAGTTTAAGCCTTTGAAATCAGGATACTTTTCTTCGTAGTAGTCTACAATTCTTAAGGCATGCCGATTATGTTCAAAGCCACCGTATTTCTGCATGATAGCATTTAGTGCATATTCTCCTGCATGCCCAAAGGGCGTGTGTCCTATATCGTGCGCAAGGGCAATAGCTTCTACTAGGTCTTCGTTTAAGCCTAAGTTTCTGGCTAGAGATCTAGCTATTTGGGTAACTTCTAGGGTATGCGTTAATCGTGTTCTATAGTGGTCCCCTTCGTAATTTACGAATACCTGAGTTTTGTATTGGAGGCGCCTAAAGGCAGTGGAATATGTTATGCGGTCTTTGTCTCTTTGGAAACATCCACGATATTCATGTTTGCTCTCTTTGAATTCTCGTCCACGACTTTCGGAGCTCTTTACTGCGTAAGGAGCAAGATGATTTAACTCTTTTTTTTCAATATCTAATCTATTAGGCATTTAATTTAATAATTTTATTTAACAAAGTTTTTTTATCAATCAATTCCTGTTCATGCTCTTGCATGTCTTTAAGGGTATATTTTTTACTCTTTACTTCATCTTCACCTATGATAATGGCAAAGCGCGAATTAAGCTTGTTAGCTTGGCGCATTTGAGCTTTTAGGGATTTTGCTTCATAAGAAATATGAGCTTTGATACCGCTTTTCCTTAATGTGTGTAAAATATCAAACCCGTATTTATAAAAAGATTCATCCAGGGTTACAATGTATACAGAGATTGAGTCTTTGAGTGGCAAATTGATTTTTTCAGCTTCACAAGCTAATATTAATCGTTCCATGCCTCCAGCAAAACCGCAAGCTCCAGTATCTGCGCCGCCAAAAGAAGAAATTAGATTGTCATATCTGCCGCCAGCAAGTATGGCATTCTGTGCGCCTAGACCTCCATGCACCAACTCAAATGTTGTTCGGTTGTAGTAATCCAAGCCTCTTACAAGTAGAGGGTCTTCTATGTATTTTATTTTCAAGCTATCTAAAAGCGTTTTAACCTTGCTGTAGTGATCTTGACAATCCTGACAGAGGCAATCTTTGGGTGTGGGTAATTTATTTACTAATTTACGGCACTCAGGGTTTTTGCAATCGAGCACCCTTAAGGGGTTGGATTTGATGCGTTTCTGGCAATCGGAACACAATTTATCTATAATATTTTTATCTTTTAGGCTGTAATCTAGCAACTTCTTTTTATAGGTTTGGCGATCTTTCTTGCAACCTAATGAATTTATTAAGATGTCGTATTCTTTTAAACCCATTTTGGTTACTAATTCATCCATGAGAGCGATTAATTCGGCATCAAGGTGTGGACTGTAAGAGCCTATAGCTTCTGCGCCGAATTGGTTGAATTGCCTATATCGGCCAGCTTGAGGCCTCTCACTTCTAAACATAGGCCCCATGTAATAAAGCTTAGCCATTCCTGTTTTATTAGCTAAATTATGTTGGATATAAGCTCTAGCTACAGCAGCGGTCTCTTCTGGTCTTAGGCATATGCTTCTTTCTGCCTTATCTCTAAAGATGAACATTTCTTTCTGGACTATATCAGTAGCTTCGCCAACACTTCTTTTGAATAGTTCGGATTTTTCAATTATGGGTGTGCGTATTTCTTCATAGCCGTACAATTCGAAAAGAGTGCGGCAAGCATTCTCAAGAAGTTGCCACTTCTTAATTTCTGAAGGAAGAATATCGTTAGTACCTTTAAGGGATTGAATTTTCATATGTTATAAACAAATAGCCCCAAGAGGTTTGTGGGCTGGGGCTTATCAAGTTTTGATGTTAGATAAATAAATTTGACTTAAAAAAAATGTTTTTGAGTTAAATAAAAATTTACTTTATCTTTTTTTTCATTACCAAACCAGGTTTAAAAACTACAACTTTTTTCGGAGGAACCGGTACCACGTCACCCGTTCTTGGGTTTCGTCCGGTTCTACCTCGACGCTGTTTGATCTTAAAGACACCAAAATTCCTTAATTCAACTTTTTTGCCTTCTTGAAGGTTTTCTATTATGCATTCAAGAGTTTTCTGAACAACCTTCTTGACATCAATCTGTTTAATTTTGGATTCGTTGGCAATTTTTAATACTATGTCCTTTTTGGTCATATCTTGCCCCCTTAATTTTTATAACTTCTTTTGTTTCTAAGAGTAATAATACATAATAAAAACAAGAATGTCAAGGGCAAACTTGAATTATCACAGCATCTTGACCTACAATTTTCTCAAGTTTTTCTATGAGAGCTTCTTCGGCCCTGACTTTTATATCTTCATTTAGAAGCATTTTTTGTTTTTTGCCACTAGGTTCTGTGAAGTTTAAGTATACAGGAGTCCTTCCGGGGTGTACTGCTAAAGCTTCTTTGAGGGATTTTAGGGTATCTTCCTCTAATCCGGCTGTGTTTAAATTGATTTCTATGGCAGAGGTAAACTTTTTTCTGGCTTCTTGGATAGGCATGATATCATCAGCAATAATTTTGGGAGTATCTTCTTTAAGGTTCAAACGTCCTTTAACGACTACGATAGCATCAGTTATAATTGCCTCACTTGATTTAGTATAAGCCTTAGGAAAAACTAAGACATCTGTCTGTCCAGTGAGATCTTCAAGGCGCAATATAGCCATTCTCTCACCCTTTTTCTTGGTTATGGTCTTACGAATATTAGCAATAACTCCTGCAATGTATATTTCCGCACCATCAGTTCCTTCTTTTAATTGAGAAACAGGTAATTTTGAAAAGAATTTTAGTAATTTTGAATATTGAGCTAGGGGGTGTCCTGTGATGTAAAAACCTAAGTATTGTTTTTCATAAGTCAGAATTTCATTTTCGGGCCATTCTTCTATATCTGGTATATTTATAAAAGTACTGTCAAAACCGTTTTCGTTACCCAAATCATTTAAGAAAGACAATTGGCCTGCAGCCTTATCTTTATGAAGCTTATTAGCAGCATCTAATGTTTTATCTAATATAGACATTAGCTGTGAGCGCTTCAAGTTAAAGCTGCTAAAGGCGCCACATTTAATAAGGCTTTCAAAAACTCTGTGATTTACAAGTCTTGTATCTATGCGGGTAGCAAAATCATATAGAGAAGTAAACTTACCCCCTTTTATTCTAGCCTTTATGATTGAGTCGATTGCGCCTTCTCCCACATTTTTTACAGCAGATAACCCGAATCTTATAGAATTTTTATCCTTTACAACGGTAAATTCAGCAAAGCTTTCATCAACGTCAGGCGGCAGTATCTCTATTGCAAAACTTTTAGCATCTTCAATGTATAAGGCAATTTTATCCGCATTATTTTTTTCACTTGTTAGAAGAGATGTTAGAAATTCTATTGTATAATTAGCCTTAAGATAGGCGGTTTGATAAGCTATATCTGCGTAGCATGTCGTGTGAGCTTTGTTAAAGCCATACCCTGTAAAGTGTGAAATGAGAGTAAATATATTTTCAGCAATTTTTTCACTTATACCCCGTTTTACTGCTCCAATAATAAAATCACCATGAAGTTGTTCCATCTGTTCTGGCCTTTTCTTGCTGATAGCTCTCATCAAAATGTCCGCTTGAGCAAAAGAAAAACCGGCCAACTCGACACCCATAACCATAATCTGATCCTGATGCAAAAGGATTCCGTAAGTTTCCTCCAATATGGGTTTTAGTTTTGGGTGTAAATATTTTACGGGAGACCTGCCGTGTTTTCGATGAATAAAATCATCCACCAGACCGCTGCCAAGCGGACCAGGTCTATAGAGAGCAAGTAAAGCTACGATATCATCAAAGACCTCAGGCTTTAGTTTTCTTAGCAGATCACGCATGCCAGTACTTTCAAGTTGAAAAACCCCCATAGATTTTGAATCACTAAGAAGTTTAAATGTGTTTTTATCATCTAAGGATAGGTTGTTAATATCAATTTCCACCCCGTCTACTCTCTTGATGATTTTGCAAGCTTTTTCAATAACAGTTAATGTTTTTAGACCAAGAAAATCCATTTTAACTAGGCCAATCTTTTTTAGTGATTCCATATCATAGCTAGTAGTTATTTGGCCTTCACTAGTTTTAAAAAGAGGCACATGATTAGTTAGTTCGTCATCTGAAATAACAACACCTGCAGCATGCATCGAAGCGTGCCTTTTTAAGCCTTCAAGGATTTTTGAAGTGTCAATTAATTGAGTTATTCTTTCATCATTTTCATAGAGACTATTTAGTTCTGGTTCGGCTTTCAATGCCTTGGTTAGTGTCATTTTTGGGTCTGAAGGTATAAGCTTAGCTATTTTATCAGCTTCAGCATAAGTAAAATTAGTTGCTCGGGCAACATCTCGAATTACAGCGCGAGCAGCCATAGTTCCGAATGTAATAATTTGAGCTACATTCTTTTTGCCATATTTATTGGTAACATAATCAATAACTTCTTGCCTGCGTTCATCAGAAAAATCAATATCGATATCAGGCATACTTGTTCTTTCGGGATTAAGAAATCTTTCAAAAATTAAATCATGTTTTATGGGATCAATATTAGTTATATCTAATGAATAGGCTACAGCGCTTCCAGCTGCTGATCCCCTTCCTGGTCCAACCATGATTTTTTGTTCCTTTGCAAATTTAACAAAATCCCAAACCATAAGAAAATAGCTTGTAAAGCCAGACTTTTCTATAATATTTAATTCGTAATCAAGTCGTTTTTTAAGTTCATCAGAAATAGTAATAAATTTATTCTTTGCCCCCTCATAGCAGAGTTGATTCAAATATTTGTTGTTCGTTAATCCTTTCGGTGGGCTAAATTTTGGTAAATAGTCTTTGTCGAAAGATAGTTCTAGGTTGCATTTTTGAGTTATCTCTATTGTATTTTTAATGGCCTCAGGGACTTCCTTGAATAGCTCCTTCATTTCTTCAGGGCTTTTAAAGTAGAATTCATCGGTCTGTAATCGCATATGGCTAGGGTCATCAAGGGTTGTTTGTGTTTGGAGGCAGAGTAAGGTTTCATGAGCTCGGGCATGCTCTTTTTTGATATAGTGGACATCGTTAGTAGCAACTAGAGAAATATTTAATTCTTTAGAAAGCTTAATAAGTAGACGATTTAATTCTTTTTGTTCCTGCATGCCATGATCTTGAAGCTCAAGATAAAAATCACCCTCAAACATTTCATATAACTCAGCGGCTAATTTTTTAGCTTCATCAGCTTGCTCGGTCATGAGTAGTCTTGGTATTCTTCCCTTTAGGCAACCGCTCATTGCTACTAGGCCCTTGGAATGTATCCTTAGAGACTCAAGATCAACTCGGGGTTTATAATAGAATCCTTCAAGGTAGCCAATGGAAACTAATTTCATAAGATTTTTATAGCCTTCTTCGTTTTTAGCTAAAAGAGTCAAATGATTAGCTGTTTCTTTACCGAGCCGGCCGGCTTTCTCGAATCGTGAGCCAGGAGCAACGTATATCTCTGAACCGATTATAGGTTTGAGGCCATAATTAACTGCCTGTGTGTAAAACTCTATGGCGCCGAACATATTTCCATGGTCTGTAATGGCTACAGCCGGCATTTTGTACTTGTGGGCCGCCTCCATCATGTCTTTTAGATGGCAAGCGCCATCTAGGAGGCTAAAGAGAGTATGATTGTGTAGATGAACAAAATTTGAATGTTCCATAGTATCTATTTCTTAACTTTTATTTGAGTTCTTAAGCGTT
>JAVCCI010000065.1 GCA_030765555.1 Candidatus Kappaea frigidicola | reverse complement strand
CCATAAGACTTTGTAGGAATAGCATTAAAGAGTCTCTTTATTTCGCCATACCCTTCCTTTGGTTCTCTATAGCCGGTAACTATACCCCAGTGCTCTTCTATATGACGGTCAAGAACATCAGGACGTCCCGCCTTCCACCAGCCATCAGACCACTGAAATATAAATATACCAGCGACATGCTCACCTATTACCTGGATTTGTTTTCTTAAAACATCAGCCTGAGTTTCTTTTCTGGATTTTGAAGTTACATAAGTGCTGTAGCCTGTTTCTAAAATAACAACCGGTTTTTTATAATCTTTTGAAAAGTCAACTAACTCTTTAACCATCTTCTTGGCCTTTTCATCCGAAATCCAGCGGCCATGACCACCTATATAAGCATTGACCCCGATAACATCAAGAAAATCAAATCCTAAATCATAACCTTCATGACCGAGCATATTCGAGCCAGTGATTAAATGCTCTTTATCAAGCTCTTTAACTTCCATATATATTTCACGCATAAAATTATTTACAGTCTCAAAGCCATAGCGATTAACCACATTTCCGCTTCTGCCCCAACTAAAAGGCGCATCATTCCAAAGACTCCACATTAAAATAGCCGGATGATCCATATGCTTTTGAGCATGCAGCTTGGCTTCCATAAGAAGGTTTTTTAATTCTTCGGGAGATTCGTAATTAGTTTCACTATTAGGATAGACGATATTTTCTATGACATATATTCCATGTGCATAGGCCATATCTAAAAGTTCTATAGGGATTGGTTCGTAGGTCCTGATGCAGTTTATTCCAGCGGCCTCCATCATCTCAAAATCTTTCTCGAAAACCTCATTTGGTATCTGACCGTAACCGTTCATCCCGCCTGGTACTTTAGGATAATTTATCCCATACGCCATACCTTTAATAAAAAAGAGCGAGCCGTCAACATATATACGCTCCTCAATAGCACATATGCGTGAGAGCTCTTTAGTTTCCTTTTCTTCGGGGACCCTTACAACATTAACTTCTTTTTCCTCAACTACCGGTTCTCTAAGGGCAGCTTTTTCAATTACTGTGCCAGTCTTTTGCCTCTCATCAGCCAAGTGTTTCCATTTTTCAATTAACTCTTCATTATCTTCTGTAAAATCTTTCTCAATCTTCTCGATGTCGTTATAGCAAATAGTTGTATGGCCTATACTAATACGCACAATAAGCCCTTCATCAATTTCACATTCGACAATACCTTCAACAACTTGACCGTTTTTTAAAAATATTGTATCAGCGCTCGCACTCTTTAAAAATAGAGAAATACACAGAAACATTAGAATGCATATAGTCCTCTTCATTAAAGGTCCCTTTCATAATTTTTTTAAATGACAAAATATAACTATTCACCAAATGTAATAGCTACATATGAATTTGTAATTGTAGCAAATGAATCTGTATCTCCCGGTGCACCATTAGGATTGTAGCTGTTTAGGTCAGCTATCTGACCTTCGTTATCTGCTCCAACTAAATCAAAGACATCAGGATCAACTCCATCTTCATCTAGAGTTGGTTCATCTGAACCGCCAGCATGCCATTCATCTGCTTCTTCATAAACTTCTCTGGAGAGATCTTGGTCTTGCAGACCAACACCGACTATAAATCTCCAAGTCTTACCTCTGGGATCCCCTATAATATCATAAGGTAAAGATATTTCCATGGCATACCAGCTAGCATCAGCAACTTTAAAACCGGGAACGGGTTTGTCATCACCTTCAACATAAGCAATTAGCTCGCCCTTGCCATCCCACAATCTGCCTTTATAAGTACTGGCTACCGCAACAACAAAATCACAAGCCAGTTCATCTGCTACCTTCATTTCAGCAAAAGTTCCATTATATGTATTAAATTCATCTATATCACCCTGAGCTAACACGACACCGCCTTCTTTTCCGCCGGCAGCACCATCAGTATCTATACCGATAATTCTATAAGGTACCCACCAGTCATTAGGGCGTGAACATTTTATCATAAAATATATTTTCTTATCATCATAAGTTACTCTAAATTCTCTGATGTCAGCACCCTTTTGGAGTTTTTTATCCAGTGGATAAACATAATTACCGGCACCTACATCATCTTTTTTTGCATCTCTCCAGATAAACTCACCCTTATCAACACAAGCTGTGTTGTCTTTTAAAGGCGGTAAGCCGACCCAGTCAACTATATTCTTATCAACCTTAACAGAATGTCCTTTTTCAATTACATACACCTGCTCATCGCATATGGCATTCGGCGCATACATTGCTACAACTGCCAGCGCCAATAATATAAGCATTAATTTTTTCATCACTTCCTCCTTTTATTGTTCTAAAGTTACTGCAAATATATGAACTTTGGGATTTACCGGAAATCTTATAGCTCTGAGTGTCTTCGTTTTATCAAGCTCGGCTTCGATTACATAAATCCCGACAGATGGTTTTTTCTTTGCTCCCAATTCATGGTGATACGGAAACATAAATGCTTTCTCTTCATTGAAGTTGTTGTTTCCCACCCACCAGTCTGAAAGACCGATAAATTCTTTCTGACTGCTGCCGTCTTTATAATCAAAACGGAACTCATGCATTTCATTTCCATTATGCATAACCGCAATCATATAGACCTTGGAGTAATTACCCTGTTTGACCTGAACCAGCTGACCGGCACATTCCATATTGTTTTTCTGCTCGTCGGATTTATCTCCGAACTGGAACTTAACCGGCACTTTACCATTATGGATATAGGTTGTATTTGAATCAGGAAAGTATTCAGCCGGGAAATTATAAAAATCATCGGCGTCTCTGGCATTATCCTGCCATGAAATCCAGTCATAATTCATTGGCAGGTCTACAGAAGTAAATTCTTCTTTATCAACTTTCAGATTAATATCGAAAACACGCTCGTTATTTCCTGAATCAACCACCTTAACATTTATTTTTACTTCATCATTAGTTTTATAGCTAGACGTATCTATTAAAGTTGTATAGTAATCAAAACCTTGTGCGTCCATCAGCTTATAATCATCACTATTAACTTTATAGTAAACTTCTTTAACTCCCCTATCATCAGTTGCATGAACCACTAGAGGCATGGTTTCGGCTATAAAACCACCACTTGCCACATTGAATTCAGCTTCTGGATTTTCATCAATATTATCCACTAAGAAACTGTATTCCTTTGAGATAGTCAAGCCATCTCTTTGTTTGGCTTTGATGAAGAGAGTGTGCATGCCCTCTTTTATTTTTGTGGTATCAACCTTAACAACCTTTTCTATTTCACTCGCTAACGGTGTATCCAGTTGGTTTTCATCTAAGGATACGCTAATTGAGCTTATATTTTTGCCATCGGTTATCCTATAGGTGAATTCTATTTCACCTTCAGTATGTGCGCCGCTAGATGGGCCAAGGATAGCTACATTCATTTCACCGCGCCTAGCTCCATAAAGACGCTGTAAGACATAATAAACCGGCTTAAAGACTTTTCTCTGCCAACCGATAACGCCCATTGTCTGAGGCTCACTAATCATTGTATGCCAGTTAAAGGCACACCACCATGTAACTCCGCAGACAAAATCTTTCTCTTTTGCGGCATCATAGGTATCCATAGCCACTTCAACCTGATTAGTAGAATTAGATAAGTCCTGCTCACTCCAGATTCCAAACTCTGTTATTAAAATAGGTTTATCCGGCATGAATTCATGCATCGCATCTAAAGCAACTGAAGTATCCTCATAATAATCCTGACCATAAAAAATACCATAATATGAGGTGATACCGATTAAATCACAGACTGCATGAGTTGAGTCTTTAGCATCGCTACCGGAAGCTGACTGCACAACCAGACGTGTACCATCAATTAAATAAGCTTCATCATAGAGATCCTTTATAAAGTCAGCTCTTTCTTTAGTAGCACCACATTCATTACAGGTGCTCCAGAAAGCTATAGAAGGACTATTATAATCTCTATAGATCATTTCCAGCCACATCTGTTTGGCAATTTTTCTTTCGTTGCGATGTAATTCAAATTCTTCAGAACCGAACCAGAAGACCGGTATTTCTTCCCAAATCAAAAGACCTACTCTATCAGCTAAAATATATGTTGCTGGATGATTGGGATAATGAGCTGTCCTTAAGAAATTAGCATTAATTTCTTTTAAAAGGAGCATATCTCTATATATGCCTCTTATACCATCATAAGATTCACCCCCACTAGCTCCGGGGTAAACTTCATGGCGGGCAAAACCTCTTAAAAAGATAGGCTCTTTATTAAAGAGAAGCTTACATTCTTTGGAATCAACCTTTATTTCTTTGATACCGAACTGCGTATAAAATTCATCTAAAATCTTAGCGCCCTTCTTCACCCTGACACCTAAACTATAAAGCTTAGGATTTTCAGGACTCCAAAGCTCACTCTTAGTCATGGGAACTTTTACTTCAACTACCCCAACTTCGAAAGGCTTTAGTTTCAGGGGAGAATCAGTATCTATTTCAGCCACCTTACGATGGAAGTCGGTAATCTTTTTAGTATCCATCTCTAAGACATTAGATTCGTTAATGTTGGTTTCATAAACAGCTATATTAACTGAAACAGTATTAGTCATATTGGAATAATTATAAAGAACAACCTTAGCAACAACCTCCACCTGTTCTTCAGAGGGCAGTTTACAAGTTACATCAGCCCTGGCAATATTTACATTAGGACTTGCCTCTATGTAAACATCACGGGTAATTCCTCCATAATTCCACCAGTCGCAGGTTTTATAAGGAATTATATCCTTATTATTTCGAGGAGCTTCACCCGGAACTTTTTTCATAGTCAGCCAGGGAATATTATCTACTCTAATTGCTATCTGATTATCCGCACCATAAGCTAAATACTGAGTCACATCAAAACTAAAAGGCGTATAGCCTCCCTCATGATTTCCGACCCACTTACCGTTAATCCAGACATCAGTAACGTAATTGGCGCCTTCAAAGTTAATCTTTACAAACTTTCCCTTATAAGAGGCTGGAACCTTAAATGTCTTTCTGTACCAGGCTCCATTCTGATACCTATCTGGAGGAGGATTTTCAATTCCGGGTATTTGCATATCCACCCAGGAAGAATCGTTATAATCTTTCTTATAACGGCCATGAGATTCATCTTCAACTTTAATAATAGTTTGATCATTTCTCTCTTTGAGAGAAAGCTCATGATCTGCCTCAATTCTTTCTTTCTTCCAAACTCCAGCTAAATCGAGATAATCATGCATCTGACTTTTCTCATAGCCCGAGAAAGGAATATCGTTAATGAAAGGTACTAAGGCATCATCAACTTTTTTCACTGTAAAAGTCGGAGTGACTATTACATCTTCATAAATTACTTCTGTTTTCACCAAAGGAGCCTGTTTGGCAATATTACGCTTAACGTAAAAATAAATCGCTGGAATGAATGCCAAAGCTAAACAAATTAAGGCCACAATGACAATAACTACAATACCGCGTTTCTTGGGCATAAAGCCGTTATCCTTTCTATTTAATAACAGCCAGTGTCAAGGATTTGTTTATACATTTCTTTATATACATAGTTCATTGCCAAGGCTGGCAAGACTAGCAATATACAAGTATACACTATTATAATGGTGTTAAGAATGCCTTTTTTTCTTTGACTCAAGGCGGGATTTTTATAAATTAAAGGTATCATAAAAGGCCCAATGAAAATTATTCCCAGGTAAAGCGACCAAGATTGATAATACCAGGGTAACTGCCCATTATCTTTAAGAAAATTACCGCAAAAGCGGCAATAAGCATCTTGATCATCTATAACTTGTCCACACTTAGTACAGACCATTATTCAATATCCCCCGCTTTCTTAAGAGCTATCTTGGTACAAATAGGCCCAACAAGCTCATAGAAAACAGTAGTTAAAACTATGGTTGAGAAAATTATACTACCAACACTTATCCCATTAATTTCATTTGTAAATGTTGATTTAGCTATTAAGGCCAGACCTAAAGCTACACCAGCCTGAGGAGCCAGACCTAAACCAATAAACTTTTTAACACTATCTTGTGCTTTAGCTGCATGAGCTCCCAATGAAGCTCCAATCATTTCACCCGGCAGTCTACTAAAGACATATATTAACCCTAATACTCCAATAACACCCAAGAAACTAGCATCATTAATCACTAAGTTAACGCCGGCTAGCACAAAGAATAATAAATAAAATGGCGAATCAACTGATCTAAGAGCATCAAAAAACTTAAAACTGGTCTTATTTATATTAACTAACACTGCAGCCAAAAACATATTAGCTAAAAGAACTGATAATCCAAATTGAATTGCTAAGCCTGCAGTTAAAAGAATAAAACCTAAGGTATAGATTAATAAATCAGATGAATTAGTTATAAACTTAGAGACTTTAGATAGAATAAGCGCTAAAACTCCACCTAAAATAAGAGCGCCCACTATTTCCCTACCAGCCTGCATTATACCTGCAAAAACAGTATCAGTAACTAAACCATGAGCACCAGCCATACTCTTGGCAATGGCTAAACAGAATGCAAATAAAATAATACCCCAGGCATCATCTATGGCTACTACGCCTAGTAAGGTATCTGTAAAAGTACCCTTGGCCTTGTATTCTCTAGTCACCATGACTATAGCTGCTGGTGCTGTTGCCGGAGCTATAGCTCCGAAAATCAACGCGATATAAAAAGGCAGGTCAGTTAAAAGCCAAATACATAAAGTTACAACAACCCCGGCCCCGATAACTTCACCTATAGAAATATAGAGAATAGACTTACCTATTTTTCTAAATCTTTCCATAGAAAAGTTTTGGCCTAAACTAAAAGCTATAAAACTAAGAACTATATTTGATATAAGACCTGATGATTGTAAAATATCAGGTGAAACCAGATTAAATAATGTAGGGCCTATTGCAATACCTAATAATAAATAAGCTGTAATGGCAGGTATCTTGAGCTTTCTAATCAGCTTGGCTGATAAGAGACCAGCTAAAAGAATAATGCCTAGACTGAAAGCGGTATTTATATCCACTAAATAACTCCGCTCTCTTTAAATAGAGCCAGGATTATATCGAATAAGCAGACTATCCCGATTAATTTTTCTTTCTCAACTACAAAAAGTCTTTGTATATCATGAACTTTCATTTGATTATAGGCATCATTGATATCATCTTCAGGTGATACTGTAACCATTTTAGAAGACATGATATCGTCAGCTACTACCAGCATTCCCATCTCAGATGATAAATCAGCAGTTGAAAGCTGCTGCTCGCTATCAGCTTCAATAAAAGGAATACTCTTGAGCATCTGCTTGGTCTCTGAATCAATTGGCTCAAAAACTTTTAAGATATCTTCAAAGTCAAGCATACCGACCACCCTACCATCTGGATCTAAAACAGGTAATACATGGTGGTTTTTTTCTTTAAACGTTTTGATGATTTCAGAAAGAGGCGTGCCGCGTGAAACGCTTACAACAGTCTTACTCATACAGTCTGATACTTTCAACTTCGTCTCCTTTATATTAGATAAGTGTCTTTAGTCTTTTACCCATAAGCTTCTTAATTAATGAAAGAATGATTACACTACTTATTATAAACAAAATTGTGTTTAAATTCCACCTATTTACCACCATACCCAAAGCAGTGCCTGCAGCAGGTGCATGTTCTGTATTACTAATACACATAAAGAACAACGCTAAACCAACTGCTAATGCAGCTGCTATATACATACTAGAATCTGCAGGTAAATACATACTAAGCCTTGGATATACTAACCAAGCACAAAGTATACCACAGATTAATCCAACGATATGACCTCCGATTACACTTTGAGGCCTGGCTGAATATGAATAAGGACTGGCAAAAACCACGAATACGCTTGAACCTAATGCAGCTACAATTGCCGCACTAGAAATCGTATCAAGAAAATATAGGATTATAAGCAGAGAGCCAAAGGCCAGAAAACTCTGCCATAAATAAGGTGTGATATTTTTTTGAGCTTTAGTATCTAATTTGAATAATTTCATTTAACGAACCGTATGTATAGTATTATACTACAATACGTTACGGCTTGTCAAGATTGAGAAATGGCGGTTCCCCGTTTTAGATGAGTTTTGCAACTGGCTAATGCAATACAGCTCTACAAATACACTAGATTTTTTAAAGCTCCATAAAATTACAACTGCATCTTAATCTTTATTAGGAATTGTATTCGTGGGAATTTAGAAATGGGTTATTAGAATTGCCCCTTCATTAGTCTATGCGTAACTTTTCTCAGCAACAATTCTAGGGTGAACTTTTGTTAATTCCGGTTTGCGAAACTTCTTAGCAACTTTTTTTAAAACTAATGTGCCAGGGTTTAAAAGTTCTACACCTATTAGTCCTCCTTTGTAATCAAAATCAAGGAAAACTTCTGGTGCAAATTCTCTAGTTCTTGCAACCTTCTTCTTTTCTAATTCAATATAAACTGTCTTAGCTAACGTATCAAATGAAATTTTCATATATTACCCCTTAACTTTTCTATCATTCTCTTCTAACCATGCTGCTGTTACTAAAACTATTCTATTATTACTTTTAGGTTCATATATTACATCTAATGTTTTTGAACCTATTTTCTTCATGACTCTCGAAGAACCAGTTAAATTTTTAGTTGTAGCTGTAAAAGGGTTGTCCGTCGGAGTATTAAATTCTTCAGATGGTATCTCAGGCTGATTAACTTTCCTATTTTTAAGATTCTCACCCTCAACATAAATTTGACTAAAAAGCTCATAGCCATAGTTAGCAATATTGCCTGCAGTATCTTCAATGACAATTACAAATATATTCTTACCCGTATTCAGATTGATATTGCTAATACTAAAAAAACCCTCATCAGAAACAGTCACTATTTGATTATTGACTTTTAAGCACTTAATACCAGCAGTATCAGCTAATACTCCTCTAATACTAACCGCAGCCGAATCAAGCACACTATGATTTTCAGGAGATATTTGTAGAATAAGTGGGGCTTCATTATCTTTAGTAATAGTTATTGTTTTCTCAGGGCCTATATTACCTGCGGCATCAACTAAATGTAAATTACAGATATTCTCACCATCTCTTAAACTTACCTCAGTTGTCCAAGATTCTTTATTATCTACTGCAACTTTTTCTACTTTATTTATAAATAAAGAAGTTTGAGGTTCTTTTGTACCTGTTAATTTGTAGGTGGTTTTGTTGGTAACGAAAGTATCAGCTTCTATATCAGGAATTAAGGGTGGCGTTACATCATCTAAATAAACATTATATATCTTCTCTGGATCATAAGTGGTTTGTTTTTCAAATGAAACACACCCTTCTTTATCACCAGACATAATATATTCATTTTTTTTATTTTTCAGACTGCCTGATAAATACAGCTGAAACGCACCGTCCTGATTACTTTCACTAAAGCTAATTATATTTTTTGAACCTTTTGGCCTTAGTGTCACTCGTGCCCCTTGAATAGGAATATGTACGTCTTTATAATAAACAATACCCTCTATAGCAAATGAATCTTTATCTAGGCTTAGAGTGTAATTTTTTTTGTAAGTCTTTTGCTGAATAACACGTATAGAATCATTCATGGCAGGAAAATCTTCTTTTGAAATAAAAACTTTATAAGGTGTTCCGGGAAAAGCCTTCCATTCAGAAGGAACTTTGAGAGCATAATTACCATCAGTATCTGTTAAAGCCGAATAACCACCGAGCTTTTCATTATAGATAGAAATTTTCACTCCGCTTAAAGCCTCACCAGAGCTATAAATAACCTGGCCTTCCACATAGGCATAGTATTCTTGCGGCAGTTCATCTTGGGCATAAGACCCATTAATACCTAAACATAATAATATTAGAGTTAGGAA
Organism: Candidatus Kappaea frigidicola; assembly: GCA_030765555.1. Taxonomy (GTDB): domain Bacteria; phylum Omnitrophota; class Gorgyraeia; order JAGLLT01; family JAGLLT01; genus Kappaea; species Kappaea frigidicola. The sequence goes on along the minus strand of JAVCCI010000065.1, from coordinate 2,500 downwards.
AAATATTTTAATTAATTTTGATTTCATAATACTAAATAAAGTATGAGAGTTGATTGCATACGGAAATTAAACATTTGCCTATGTTAGCACACACAGCAAACGTCTGCAACTAAAAAGAAAAAAATTACTACTATTGAGGAATGTAAGTGCCTAATATCTGAACAAAATCATCTGAGGGCTTATAAACAGCATGAGACAAATAAAGAAGTTTGTCCGGGGAATAATACGCAAATCCAAAAATAAACTCATCTTCTGAATAAAATTTCACAAAATAATCGGGCATCTTCTTAAATACAGCTATTGGAGCAGCACTTTCTAAAGACCTCATCATTTGAGCAACTTCCTGCTGACCGGTAATGGTAGCTATGGCTTTGTCTTTGCCATCATCATAAACAGTGATTAGGATTTTATTAGTATTATATATATTATATTCATCAACTAAATCAACCGAAGGAATATCCCCAGCTAAAACGTTTGAAGAAAATATAAGAATACCTAATATAAAAAAAATTATTTTTTTCATGTGTACTCCTGTTTGATTCTTTATTATATCATAAATACGACAAAATAAAACCCCCGTGGGGCTATCACGGGGGTCCGAGGCTTACTAACGAAAATATAAGCTTAGTAAGGTTCTCGTGGTTTAATAGCTGATTTAACAAATTCACCGATAGCCTTTTTGTCATCTTCGGCTATCTGGGTGAATGAAATTCCTATGCGGTATTCTTTTTCTTCAAAGGGAATGCTGTTTCTAACCTCCCCTACCATGTCCATAGTTCTAAAACGATTATCATCATCGTCAATATAATGATTAATTAGTGTAAACTTCATAAATAAAACACTTTTTTGCGGCAGATTATATTTTGTTTCAATCGCCATGCCGCTTTCACTTAAATCAATCATCAAAGCATAAAGACTTTTGCCTCCAACAACCATAATTACCCGCGGTGAATTATATAATTCACAAGTAACTGTGAATCTAACATTAATCCTATTACGTTCTCTATGCTCCTGAATATCTGTCATTAGTCTCACTCAACTGAATAAATATCTATGGCTTCCTTGATAGCGTGGTAGTTTTCTTCGTCTAGTCCGGTAAAATTAGCTGCCACCCCATATAGCGGCATTCTTCTTTTTTCATCCTTGCAGGGTGAGTCAACTCGACAGACCCGCGCTGTACATTTCGCCCACGTACCTTTATGCGGCAAGGCAATGCTGAATTCCAACTTTATCCCAATGTCTATCTTATCAGTGTGATGAAAATAGAGACCACCTTCACCCAGATTCTTAATTGTAATCATATCCCAGCCGCGGGGTTTATCCGTATAATCATCACTGCAAATCCGGAACCTGGCTGTTATGGGTTTCATCATCCTTTTGTGCTTTCTATTGCTGTTAATCCCTGCAAACATCAGCTCCACACCTCCCCATGGGCGTAACCTGATTTAAAAGCGAAACATTACTACACAACTTATATGTGTAACTATATTATAATCTAAAAAGAATGTCAAGAAAAAAGATTGATAAATATTTTATTATGTGTTATTACATAAATAAAGGTGGTGAAAAAAATGTTAAAAAGAAATCAGGTTTTATTGAATGATTGGTTAGTAGACATTATCAAAGATATGTCTAAAAAATACGATTTGAGTTTTTCTGAGGTAATAAGGATTTTTCTCTGCATAGAGTTAGGTAAGATGATCTCTATAGCTTATCCTAATCATGATCACAGCTTAGTTTATAATGAGAGTGAAAAGATAGTTCAAAGAAAAAATAATGGTAATCCTCTCTCTATGGAAGAACTACATACAGCTATATCTCGACTCTATTTTGAAACCAGAAAAGCTGCAAATTTATGGAATGAAGAAGAAAAAAAGATTTCTAAAAAGAAGAAGCCAAAAAAATCTTCTTAATTTTTAGGTTTTGTAAATAATAACGGAAAAATAATATCACTTAAGCAACATGGAAGCCAGACAGCTACGAATAGAAAGATGAAGATTACCGGATAGCAGTACCACGCCAGGCATCCTCCCTTAGCCATCAAGATATGAAACAAAGAAGCCCAGGTGCTCAAGAGCACATGACCTGCGTGCGGAAATTTTGTACTGGGTTTAAAGAAAGCTATAGCTATACCTAAGAAAGCCAGCGGATTAACTAAATACCATTTCTCTATAAAACCTAAATGAATATGCCTGTCCGGCATACCCAGCATAGTCTCAGCTAAGTAAGGAATAACCGAATCACTTAAAGTGGCTATTCCGATAGAACCTACATAGCCTATTACCACCAGCATCCAAATCCTTAAGCCCCCTGTTCTGTTGAGCTTAAACATAGAAGCTGTGACCATAGCACTTAATAAAACATGCATGGGATGCAGGGTATAAAAAATATTATATGCGGCCTGATTGGGTATTCTCTTAAAGAAGAACATAATTACAATACCGGTTAGAGCCCCGAATATTGTAAAGGGTGCATGTTCTTTTAGTTCTTCTAATATTTT
>JAVCCI010000084.1 GCA_030765555.1 Candidatus Kappaea frigidicola | reverse complement strand
GCTCAGCTTCAGGAAAGGATTACCTCAACCAAAAAAGGATCAGTTACCAGTGTTCAGGCTATTTATGTGCCAGCTGATGACTTAACAGATCCAGCACCTGCAGCTACATTTAGTCATTTAGATGCTACTGTTGTTCTTTCAAGGAAAATGGTTGAACAGGGCATATATCCAGCCGTTGATCCCCTTGATTCAACCTCAAAAATACTAGACCCAAATATTGTCGGTGCAGAACATCATCGGATAGCGCTTGAAGTACAAAGAATATTACAGAGGAATAGAGAGTTGCAGGATATCATTTCTATTTTGGGAATGGAGGAGCTTGCTCAGGAGGATAAAGTTGTTGTCTATAGAGCAAGAAAGATACAGCGGTTTCTCTCTCAGCCATTCTTTGTAGCTGAGGAATTCACTGCTCGAAAAGGAAAGTATGTTAAGCTTAAGGATACTATAGCTGGGTTTAAGGAAATAATTGAAGGGGCGTGTGACGATTTACCCGAACAAGCCTTTTATATGGCTGGAACTATAGATGAAGTTAGAGAAGCAGGCGAAAAATTAGAAAAAGAGCTTTAATTTATGACTATAAAAGTATCAATTGTAACACCAAATAAAATTTTGTTTGAGACTGAAAATGCCGATTTGGTAATTCTTCCAGGCAAAGTAGGAGAGTTCGGCGTTTTAAAAAGACATACGCCCTTGCTTTCTGCCTTAAAAAAGGGTAAAATAAGCGTAAGAGAGAATGAAGTCAGTAAAGATTTTGAGATAAGCGGAGGTTTTGTGGAGGTTCTCCCTGATAAAGTAACTGTGCTGGCTGAGTCTTAAATCCTCTGTATTCTTCTAAAAGGTTATGAGGAAAAAACGTACTCTTTTTATAACTATTTTGTTTCTTTTATCTGTGGGGACTTCAAATTTATGTTATGCTCAGGAAGCATATATTAAACTGACAGACATAAAAGTAAGTAACTCCAACAGTCAAACCCTTATCGACATAAGAACAAATCAACCAGTAGACTTTCTCCATTACAATCTTAAAAATCCGCCCAGATTAGTTATAGATTTTGTCGGAACTAACATATATTCTCAGGAACCGGAAGTATTAATTTTTGAGCGTGGTAATGTTCGTGAAATTAAAAGTGTATTATATTCTCTTGCCGAGGATAATCCGAAAATTGATTCACTAGTACTTAAATTTAAACCAAATGTTGCTGTAAGAATTAGAAGAGATAGTAACAGAATACTGCTTCAAGTTAAAGAACATAGTGTTATATCTAAAGCAAATGATTTTGATAATGCTAAACGTATCAGAGCCAATCTGTTAGCTAGCCGGATAGCCGAGAATAAAAAAACAAATTTTATAGCAGATAGCAGTCAAAATTATTTCGGTATAGCGGATGCTTATTCACCGGTTACTGATTTTATTGTAGCATCATCCATAGATAAGATTACCTTGCCAGGAACTTATATGTGGTCTCTTTATGAAGATTCGATAAAAGAAAAAATGCAGGAATTCGCAGCGCTTGATGATATAACTCTTTTTTCAGCTGAAAATAATAAACAGACAGAACGTATGAGTAACGCAAAAATGGCTTCATTGAAAACGACCTTTACAAAAAATGAAACCAAGGAAGCTGGTTTAGGATCATCTCCTTTAAGAATAGGCCTAAATTTTTTATTAATAATTAGTTTAATTTCTCTTATTGGCTATAAATTAAAGTTGGGGGCCAAGGCGATATCACATCAAAAGCAACTTCCGGACGTAGATGAAATCCTTTCAGATGTCAGACTTAAACCTGTTGAGAGGTATAATTTTAAAGTTAACCAAGAGGTTAGTGATGATAACTTGGTTGAAAAAAGAAGATATGCTAGATTTAACTTGCCTGATGATGATATGTTAACGGTTTACATGGATGTAGAAATAGAAGGTTTTGATAAAATAAAAACAAAGGCGAAAGATTTAAGTTTAGGGGGAATTCGCATAGAGATAGATGGCCGAGTTAGATTGCCAGAAGTTCTTGAGCTTGAGTTGAGACTGCCTGAGTATGATAAATCTAGTGAAGTGCTTGCTCGAATCGAGTGGGTTAATCCAACGAGTGAGAGCACCTGTTCCTATGGATTTTCTTTCATGATGCTTGGAGAAGACGAAGAGAATAAAATCAAAGATTTTCTAAAGAATAACTTCTAATAAAGTGGATAATAAAAGCGGAACACTATTTGTGGTAAGTACCCCCATTGGTAATATTAAAGATATTAGCATTCGGGCACTTGAAATATTAAAAGAAGTTGATGTAATAGCTTGCGAAGATACCCGCCATACATCCAACCTACTAAGTTTCTATGATATTTCAAAAAAGCTTATAAGTTATTATGAGCATAATAAAAAATATAGATGTCCCCAATTAATCAGATGGCTAAAAGATGGGCAAAATATTGCCTTAGTTAGTGATGCAGGTACACCAGCTATAAGTGATCCCGGTTATTATATAATACGTGCAGTTATTAATGAAGGCATTAAATTGGAAGTTATTCCTGGTGCTTCTGCGGTATTGTGTGCTTTAGTTGCTTCTGGCAAGCCCACTGACAAATTCGTTTTTGAAGGTTATTTACCAAGAAAAAAAGAAGCACGAAGGAAGAAACTAGGGGAAGTTCTCGGGGAAAAGAAAACTTTTATATTCTATGAATCTCCCCATCGTTTGCAAAAAACACTCGAAGACATGCATCTGGTTATGCCGGAGCAAGATATTTGCATATGTAGGGAGTTGACAAAAAAATTTGAAGAAATTATTTGCGATAAAGCAGAAAATCTGATAAAAAAATATATAGAGCATAAACCCAAAGGGGAGATAGTAATAGTCATATGAACATAGCTGTTTTTTGCTCAGGCAATGGTACTAATTTGCAAGCTATAATAAATGCTATCAAGGCAGGCAAAGTTAAAGCCGAAATAAAATTAGTTCTTTGCGATAAAAAGGAAGCATATTGCTTAAAGAGGGCAAGTAAGGCAGGTTTAAAAACTGTCTTTATTGATTCAAAAGTATACAGAAGTCGTCAGGCCTTTGATAAGGAAATTATAAAGCAATTGAAAGAGAACAAGATTAAGCTTGTAGTATTAGCTGGATTCATGCGCATATTAAGTGATTATTTTGTTAGGGAATATCGTAATAGAATATTAAATGTTCATCCGGCTCTTTTGCCTGCCTTTAAAGGTGCAAGCGGCATAAAGGATGCTTATAAATCAGGAGTTAAGATTACGGGTGTAACTATTCATTTTGTGAACGAAAAGCTTGACAGCGGTCCTATAATATTGCAAGATGTGGTGAAAGTTAATTCAGCTGAAACCCTCAAAAGTCTTGAGTTAAAAATACATAAGTTGGAACACAGGCTTTATCCTAAGGCTATTGATTTGTTTGCGAGGGGTAAGCTTAAGATTCAGGGTGATATAGTGAAAATCAGGGAAACATAGTGAAAATACTAATATTAGTGATTTTCTTGTTCATTATGACTATTAGTCTGTTGACAATTGCAAGTGCAGAAGATACGTTTATATGTAGAGATTATTCAAGTTTGCCGCCAGAGCTTTCCTTAGATCGAACTTATGACAAGCTTGAAAATCCTGAAAAAGAATGGGATACCTTTTTTGTTGAATGTCCTAATGTTGAAGAAGATGCGTGGCGACCATTAACGAACGATGAATACACCAAAAGGGAAAGAGCATTAGCCTACACTTCGGCTAAAGCTGCTGCTGAGTTTTTTGATTCTATTTATATGCCGTATGTTTCAACTGGTTTGTTTAACATTATTGGTACAGCTTACCAGATTGATGCATACCAGCAAAATTTGAAAAAAAAGCATGGATTAAGTTTTGACGTTGATATAGATGATCTTGAAGTAAATGTAAAATATGAAAGGATGTATTAACAAATGGCGATTAAATTTGGAACATCTGGGTGGAGGGCAATTATAAGTGAAGAATTTACCTTTGCTAATGTACGGCTATTAAGTCAAGCTGTTGCTAACTATTTAAAAAAATCAGGTTTGGCAAAAAGAGGGATTGTCATTGGACACGATAGTAGATTTTTATCACCTGAATTTGCTAAGGAAACCGCAAGAGTTATTGCATCTAATAATATAAAAGTTTATTTTCCTCCAAGGTCAACTCCAACACCAATTGTTTCTTATACGATACTTAATAAAAGATTGGGTGGAGCAATAATTATTAGTGCTAGTCATAATCCTGCTGTATATAATGGGTTTAAATTTTCATCTGAAACTGGCGGACCTTCTTCTAAAAAGGTAACTAAGATTATTGAAAAAGAAGTTGCTAAGCTTAAAGCTAAGGATGTAAAAATTAACAAGTCATTGATAGCCAAGAATATTAAAACTTATGATCCGGCTCCGGCTTATTTTAAGAAATTAAAACGAGTTTTAAATATTACTAATTTAAAAAAGCATAAAATAAAAGTAGCGGTAGATTGTATGAACGGAATCGCAACCGACTACCTAGATGGTTTCTTAAAAAACTTAGGCTACAAAATAGAAGTCATCAACAATAAGCTTGATCCGTCTTATGGAGGTAGAAATCCTGACCCATCTCCAGAAAACTTATCTGAACTAATTAAACTAGTCAAAAAGAAAAAATGTGCAATTGGTCTTTCTGTAGATGGTGATGGTGATCGATTTGGTGTTATTGACGAAACAGGGGAGTTTATAATACCAAACAAAGTTATTGCTTTAATTTTTTACTATTTAGTACAGACCAGGAAAAAAATGAACAATGTTACAAGAAGTATTTCAACCACACATTTAGTAGATGAAATAGCAAAGGATTTCAATTATAATGTTGTGGAAACTCCAATCGGTTTTAAATATGTTGCTGAGCAATTACTTACCAAGAAATGTCTTTTAGGGGCAGAGGAGTCTGGAGGACTTTCTGTGGCTGGCCATATTCCTGAAAAAGACGGTCTTTTAGCTAACTTTTTGGTTGTGGAAGCGCTAGCGTATTTTAAAAAGCCTTTAAAAAAAGTTTTAGATGAAATTCATCATAAATATGGTTATTTTTATAATGAAAGAATTGATTTAAAAATGAGCTGGGATGGACAAACAAGGTTTATGAACAAAATTTCTAAAAATCCTCCAAAATCAATTGCAGGTGTCAAAGTACGAGAGGTGAAAACGCTAGATGGATTAAAGTTTATTTTAGAAAACAATGACTGGTTGATGTTTAGGCCCAGCGGAACAGAGCCGATGGTACGTTGCTACATTGAAAGCAGAACTAAAAAAGGATTTAATG
>JAVCCI010000002.1 GCA_030765555.1 Candidatus Kappaea frigidicola | reverse complement strand
TTTTATTATACTAGGTAGGATAAACCTGTCAAGCTATTAGATTTAGGAATAATAAGATGGCTTATGTTTAAAAATTTCTACTGCCAGGTTTAGATACTTTAAAACCTTTTTTACAGAAAGGACATTTTGAAGGTTTATAATTTTTTACATCTATTTTCAGCAAGCTCTTAGGCTTCAGCTTATTAAATCTAACCTTACCCTGACTCCTATCAACTAAACAAGCAACACCAATAAGCTTAGACTTAGCGCCATTAACCATCTTAACCAACTCCTGAACCGAGCCTCCAGTAGTAATAATGTCTTCAACAATAAGCACTCTGGTTTTTGGAGGTAAAATAAAACCCCTTCTTAAACAAAGTTTATTTTTTTCTCTTTCAGCAAATAAAAATTTTGATTTTAGAATAGATGCTAATTGATATCCTAGAACCATCGCTCCCACTGCAGGTGACAAAACAATATCAACTTTATGTTTTTTTATTTTTAAAGCTAATTCTTTAGCAAGTTTTTTAGTTATATTCGGATGTTGAAGAACTAGATTTTTCTGAAAATAGACACCCGAATGCAAACCTGAAGTTAATAAAAAATGTCCCTCCTTATAAGCATCACATTTTTTAAATATCTCTAAAATCTCCTTGCTTGTCATCATTTTTTACTAATCTCCTTAATAATATTCTCAGCAGCTTCTTTCGCCGACGCTGACTTAATTATCGGTCTACCTATTACCAGAAAATCTGCACCTTGTTTAATTGCTTCACTAGGAGTCATTATGCGTTTTTGATCATCCTTCTTAGATCCTTTTGGTCTTATCCCAGGAACCACTTTAAGAAGTTTATTATTTTTAACTTTATTAATATGGGTCAACTCTTTAGCAGATAAAACTACTCCTGCAAGCTTAGCTATTTGAGCCAAATTAAGTAACGATAAAACTTGATCCTTCACTGTCAAATTTATATTTATCTGCTTTAAGTCTTTTTTTTCAAAGCTAGATAAAACTGTTACTCCTAAAAGCAAAGGAGTCCTTAATTTTAATTTCTTAGCTTCACTTACTGCTGCTTTTTTAGCTTCACGAAGCATCTTGAGGCCACCAAAAGTATGTAAGGTGAGCATGTAAACCTTTAAACGAACTATTTGCCTGACAGAGCTAGCAACTGTGTTTGGAATATCATGCAACTTTAAATCTAAGAAAACTTCTCTTTTGTTTTTGTGAACTAGTTTTATAATTTCCGGACCATATTTAGTAAATAAGTGCGGTCCAATTTTATATATATCAATATATTGTTTTGTATCTTTAATAATACTTTTTGCTTCTTTTATAGTATCAATATCTAAAGCTAGAATTATTTTTGATTTATTTTTCATTTTATTTTTCCTATCCTCTCCACGCTATCCGCTATTTATTCTTGTGACTTGTTTCTTGCACCAAGACATTCGCGTTCGCTCACTCTAAGAATTAAGACGCTCATTTTATTCGCTCTAAGAATTAAGTTTTTTTACTTAATTCTGTACTCAAATCCTGCTTCTAACTTAATCCTTAATCCTTAATTCTTAATCCTTAATCCTATTCTCTGTATTATGATATCTTTATAGTGCCTCTTAATAGTTTTATATTTTTAATTTTATTCTTTACTAAATATTTTTCAATACCATTTTTAATTAAAATAGCACTTTGCGGCTCGATAAAATTCGCCGTCCCAATAGAAATAGCTGTTGCACCGGCAATAATAAACTCCAAGCCATCTTCAGGAGACATTATGCCCCCCTGACCAATAATCGGAATCTTTAAAACACTAGCCGCCTCGTAAACCATTCGCAAAGCAAGAGGCTTTATGGCTGGTCCGCTTAGGCCACCGGTGATATTTCCTAATTTAGGTTTTCTACTATTTACATCAATAGCTATTCCCAAAAAAGTATTAACCAAAGAGACTGCCTCAGCTCCGGCATCCTCAGCAGCCTTAGCTATTTCTTTAATATCAGTTACATTAGGGCTCAGCTTAACAATTAATGTTGTCTTAGTTAATTTTCTCACTCTGGAAACTAGTTTATATGTAGCTTGAGCATCCTGGGAAAACATGTATTTTTTCTTTGACTTAACATTAGGACAAGATATGTTAAGTTCAACAGCTTTTACTTTGAGCTTATCAAGTTCTTTAACTAACTTACAATAATCATTCTCATCTTTACCAGCTACACTAATAATAGACGGTGTCTTAAGAGAATTTAAATATTTCAATGTAGTTTCGCAAAAATAGTTTAGACCTTCATTTTCCAAACCAATAGCATTCAGCATGCCGGCATAAGTCTCAGCAATCCTAGGAGGCTTATTACCCTCTCTCTTTTGCAATGTAATTGTTTTAGTAACAATAGCTCCCAATTCTTTTAAATCTACTAATTCTTCATATTGCTGGCCACAACCAAAAGTTCCAGAAGAAACCATAACTGGATTCTTTAGTTTTAATTTACCAATTTTAACCGCTAAGTCTACTCCCATATAATATCCTCTGCTTTAAAAACAGGCCCATCCTTACAAGCCAATTTATAGCCATTTTTAGTCTTTACCGCACAACCCAAACAAACTCCTACGCCACAAGCCATAATTTCATCCATACTAACCTCTAGATTCACACCAGCTTTCTTACAAATTCGCGCTGTTTCTTTTAACATCATCCTAGGGCCAGCAGCAAAAACCTCTATTTTTTCTTTTTTGTTTTTAGCCAAATAGTTATTTAATAAATTATTTGCGTTGCCTTTAATACCTTGAGATCCATCGTCGGTAGCTAAAAGGGGTTTTATTTTTACTTTCGATAATTCTTTCGTGCAAAGTAATTCATTTTTGGTCCTAGCCCCGTAGATTAAAACAACTTCCTTTTTATTATCTATAAGTTCTTTTGTGAGAAAAAACAATGGCGCCAAACCTATACCCCCAGCAACCAAAACATATTTTTGCACATTCACAGAAGGTTGAAAACCGGCACCCAAAGGGCCAATAGTATCAATCTTATCACCTTTTTTAAGTTCGCGCATCAATTTAGTCGCTTCCCCTCTTATCTTATAAAGGATGCTGAATTCATCTTTTTTTTCAATGCTATGCACAGCAAAGGGCCTTCTCAAAAAAGGCTTTTGGCTGTTCGAAGAAATTTTAACATGGAGAAACTGTCCTGGCTGCGCTTGCCGAGCAATATTTTTTGAACAAAGCTGTAGTCTCCAGCATTGATCAGTTATTTTTTTATTTTTAATAATTGCGGCTTTTTCTTGATGCATGTTATTTCTTTTTATTATAATCTTGTAATGCTTTTATCTTTAGCTTACCTTTTTTTAGTGCTTCAATACCACTAACCGAAGCCACTGCTCCCGGCACAGTTGTAATAACGGGTATCTTATGCAATAAAGCACTGGTTCTAATCTTAACCTCATCTTCTTTAGGACCCTTACCACTAGGAGTATTAATTACTAAATTTATCTCATCACTTTTGATTAAATCAACTACATGAGGCCTACCTTCGTGCAACTTATAAACTCTTTTCACTTTTACGCCAGCTTCTTTAAGGCTACAAGCTGTTCCTTGCGTAGCAACAAGTTTAAAACCTAATTTTTGAAGTTTTTTTGCAGTATCAATAATTTTAATTTTATCCTTATCCTTAACACTTATAAAAACATTACCCTTTTTGGGGAGAATTTGACCAGCAGCTATTTGGGATTTCATAAATGCATTACCAAAATCATAATCAATTCCCATGACTTCACCAGTAGATTTCATTTCCGGCCCAAGGATAATATCGACTCCCGGAAATCTAGCAAAAGGAAAAACAGATTCTTTCACGCTTATATGTTTGGGAGTTACGTCCTTTGTAAAACCTAATTCTTTTAAACTCATTCCTACCATAACTTTAGTTGCTAACTTGGCTAAAGGTATACCTATGGACTTAGATATAAACGGAATAGTTCTTGAGGCTCTCGGGTTAACTTCTATGATATATATTTCATTATTTTTTATAGCATACTGTACATTCATAAGCCCTATAACCTTAAGTTCTTTTGCTAATTTGCGAGTACACTCTTTTATTTTATCTACTAAGCCTTTTTTCAGACTAAAGGGAGGTAAAACCATTGCACTGTCACCTGAATGAACTCCAGCTTCTTCTATGTGTTCCATTATACCACCAACAACTTGCATCTTGCCATCTGAAATCATATCAACATCAACCTCAATGGCATCTTCCAAGAATTTATCTATTAATACTGGGTGCTCACTTGAAGCCATGACAGCTTCTCGCATATAGCGCTCTAATGATGCCTCATCATAGACTATTTCCATAGCTCTGCCACCTAGAACATATGAGGGCCTTACAACAACCGGATATCCAATCCTTGAGGCTATTTTTTGAGCTTGCCTTAAACTAGTCGCTGTTCCATTATTAGGTTGCTTTAACTTCAACTTATGCAGTAGTTTCTTAAAGCGTTCCCTATCTTCAGCAATATCAATTTTATCAGGAGATGTACCTAATATCCTTACACCCGCAGCTTCTAATCCTTTGGAGATATTAAGAGGTGTCTGGCCTCCCAACTGAACTATAACCCCATAAGGCTTTTCTTTATCAATAACATTAAGAACATCCTCTAACGTAAGAGGTTCAAAATAAAGCCTGTCAGAAGTATCGTAATCTGTAGATACAGTCTCAGGATTTGAATTAATAATAACCGCTTCATAACCAGCTTCCTTTAAAGCATAAGCCGCATGACAACAACAGTAATCAAACTCAATACCCTGACCTATTCTGTTTGGGCCTCCACCTAAAATAATAACTTTTTTAGCTTTAGTGGCTCTACTTTCATCTTTTTCTTCGTAAGATGAGTAAAAATATGGCCTAGATGAATCAAATTCACCCGCACAGGTATCAACCAATTTATAAACTGGTTCAATTTTTTTCTTCCTTAAAGACCTAATTTGCTTTTGACTCTTTTTTAATATATGGGCTAACTGAGCATCACTGTAACCGCACTCTTTAGCTCTCCTTAAAACTTCCTCAGAACCCTTGCTAGATTTTATTTTCTTTTCCAAATCTACCAACTCTTTAATATTACTCAGAAACCATTTAGTTATTTTTGATAACTCATATATTGTATCAATATTTAGACCGTAATTAAAGGCTTCCTTTACGTAAAAAATTCTATCTGCATTGGCTATTTTTAATTTTTCTTTTATTTTTTCTATTTTTTCTTTCTTTGATAAATTTGCATCAAACATTTCTACGCCATCTGCTCCTAAACCACAACGACCTGTTTCTAATGATCTTAAGCCCTTTTGAAGGGCTTCTTTAAAGTTTCTACCAATAGACATCGATTCACCTACAGCCTTCATAGATATACCTAGTGACCAGTCTGCCTTTTGGAATTTCTCAAAAGTGAAACGAGGCATCTTAAATACACAATAATCAACTGAAGGCTCAAAAAAAGTCGTGGTATTGCCCGTGACATTATTAACGATTTCGTCCAATGAATAACCCACAGCTAACTTTGTAGCTACCCTCGCTATAGGAAAACCTGTTGCTTTAGAAGCCAGAGCAGAAGAACGCGAAACTCTGGGATTAATTTCAATAATGACTGAATCTCCATTTTCGGGATTTACACCATACTGTAAATTCATGCCCCCACCAGTAATGTTAACAGCTCGAATTACTTTTTTTGAATCTTCAATTAACTTGGTGCATTCTTTAGCTGTTATGGTTTGAGCTGGGGCCACAACCATACTATCTCCGGTATGCACTCCCATAGGATCTATATTTTCCATTGAGCAAACAATAACAATGTTGTCTTTGCAATCTCTCATAGCTTCGAACTCTATTTCTTTCCAACCTAAAACAGATTCTTCCACTAAAACTTCATTTATTGGAGAAGTATCAAGAGCACCCTGCAAGGCCGCTTCCAAATCTTCAGAGTTATAAACACACGCACCTCCAGCCCCACCCATACAAAAAGCTGGCCTCAACAACAAGGGAAAACCTACTTTTTTAGCCAACTTAAAACCCTCTTCTATTGTACGAGCAATACCGCTCTTGGGAACTTTAATCCCAATAGATTTCATGGTTTTTTTAAATATATCTCTATCTTCAGCTTTAGCAATAGCAGCAATATCAGCTCCAAGAACTTCTACAGAATATTTCTTCAAAACTCCCATCTTGTCTAAAAAATAAGCCATATTAAGTCCTGTTTGCCCCCCTAGTGTAGGAAGTAAGGCATCGGGTCTTTCTTTTTTAATAATTTCAATTACAACTTCAGGTGTAATGGGTTCAATATAGGTTCTATCAGCCATCTGCGGATCAGTCATAATAGTAGCTGGATTTGAATTAACCAAAACTATTTTATATCCTTCTTCTTTTAGAACTTTGCATGCCTGCGATCCAGAATAATCAAATTCACACGCCTGCCCAATCACAATAGGACCAGATCCTATAATCAATATCTTTTTGAGGTCATTTCTTCTTGGCATAAAATTATGCTTCCCTTCATTTAAATATTTATAGTATTTGGTAAATAATAATATCCTGCAGCTTTAACCTTCTTGTTTTCATATGCCTCAAGTGTATCATCATGCAAATTAACACTTATCATTTCAGTATCCTTTGGTAAAGAATCTTTATTAACTGTAAAGCGGTGCTCCTGCTGAGTCATACACACCCTATTAGCTCTCAAATCTTTAACCGCTTTATTGAATCCATAATGTCCTGATTTCAACTCTTCTGCTTTAGCTCCCAGAGCAATAGCCAGAAAACAACTGCCCAGACCAAAGCCAATGATTGGTTTTTTACCCAGTAGTTTGCTAATATTTTTAACTTCTTTTTCAGATTCAAATGGGCTACCTGGTCCGTTTGATAAAACAATTAAGTCTGCTTTTTCTTTCATAACTTGCTCAGGGGTAATATCTATTGGTAATACCTTTGCTTTAAAACCTTGAGCAGAAAGCCAATTTAACAAACTAAATGTAACTCCATAATCGAGAACTATAGCAGTTTTTTTTGCTTTATTATTTACATTCCAACTATACGCCTTTTTGGAACTTACTTTTTTATACATTTTAGTTTCTTTATATTGCTTCATTTTCTTTACTAAGGAGTTAATATTATTCTTAGCATTAGTTATCATTCCTTTTTGTATACCATTCTTCGCAACACATCTTGTTAAATACCTTGTATCAATTCCCTCAATTCCAACAATTCCTTTTTTCTTCATAAAATCCTCTAAAGTCATTGTTGCCTGCCAGTTTGAAACTGTGCGCGAATATTCTTTTATAATTAACCCTCTAGCTGCACCAGTAAAAGAATTATGATCATTTTCATTTATGCCGCAAGCTCCTATGAGCGGATATGTAATAACTACTAAACAATCAGCATAAGCAGGATCAGTTATAATTTCCTGATAACCCAGCATATTTGTATTAAAAATTACATGTCCAATAACATTTTTCTTCACCCCAAAGGAGTTACCCTCTAAAACCTCGCCATTTTCCAGCACTAAATATCCTTTTTTCATTAGTTCTCCTTGTAATATGCTCATCTTAAAACAAAGTAAGCTGCTGGTTTTTATTTAAGTCAGCCTCTTTAAATATATTAATTTTTCCATACTCACCATCATACCCAGGATAAATATCAACCTGAGCATTTCTTATGCGCATAATTCCTTCTACTATTTTATGATTGCAAAAAGTTTTCAATTCTTCTTCAGGTTTTTTAAGCAGTGCTTCAAACTCTGAACCCGCTTTTGATGCTATAAAGTTATATTCTGATCGAACTGTTTTTGTATCTGCACCTACCTGTTTAACTTCTGCTATAATTTCTCTTAAAGGGATGACGTTCCTGAATGGTACAGCATTATCCCTTTGAAAACCTTCCTCTCTATCAGACAGCTCCTCAACTCTATGCATTACTCCTACAGTTACTTTCTTCTTACAAACAGGACATTTATAATTATTCGCTATAGTTTCTTTAGGCTTAAGACATTGCTTGCAAGCCCTATGCCCATCATAATAATATTTCCCTTCTTGGGGGAAAAATTCAATCGTATAAATAAATTTTTTATTATTTTTCTTTTTTATAATATCCATTATTTGATAATAATCAAGGTCGCAATCAAATATATTGGCTTCGCGTCCTAAATTCTTCGGAGAATGAGCATCTGAATTTGATATTAATGTAAATTTATCCAATTTACTTAATCTCCAGTTCATAGCCGGATCACTACTCAAGCCAGTTTCTATGGCATAAATGTGATCTGTTTCCTCTTCAAAACATTCCTCTATAGCATTAAACCCAGTTACCGAACCTAAAAGCCCGAACCAAGGGGTCCATAAATGGGCCGGCACTAAGTATATTTCATGACTTATAGATCTTAATATCTTGAGCATTTTCTTAGCATCTAGCTTCAATATTGGCCTTCCATCTGCAAAAAGATCCCCATGCTCACTTAAGGCTTTATTTATCTCTGCTACTATTTTGAAATTTGGAGCTATAAGAACATTATGAATGCGGCGAGACTTTTGCGCTTTAGTATAAATATTATTCACTTCTGCAGTCAAAATGAAATGCATTCCATCTCTCTCATACATACCAGGTGATTCCTCAGACAAAGAATTTTTTAATTCAAGGAGCCATTGAGGATGAGTAAAATCACCCGTTCCAATTACATTGATACCCTTAATTTTTGCAGTTGAGCCCATATGCTCAATGTCCATATCTTTACTCGTGGCTCTGGAATACTTGGAGTGTACATGCAAATCAACAACTACTTCCATATCTACCTAATTAGTCTTCGTATTCTGAATTTCATCCATTTTCTTCTGGGCTTCAGAAGCATACTTAGTTCCTGGGTAATATTTGACAACCTTTTTATAATATTCAAGAGCAAAATTATAATCATTTACATTACACAAGAGATTGGCACTATGCAACCAATCTTCGGCTTGAGCTTTTTGCTTACCGACTAATTGTCTATTTCCAGTAGAATTCTTTGAAAAATTGCACCCCTGTACCATAAAAATACATCCCACACATAACAAAACAAGTAAAACACAAAAACACTTTTTCATCACTACCTACCTCCTCGTAAAAAGTTAAATAATTTTATAATTCTCCATCACGACTCTACCTTTGGAAATCACTGCTTCCACTCTAGCATTAAATTCATGACCTATAAAGGGAGAGTTAGAACTTTTTGATTCAAACTCATCTTTTTTGACTTGCCAAGGACTCATTGAATTAATAATACTCAAATTAGCACTTGCTCCTTCTTTAATTCTTCCTGCATTTAAATTGAATATTTCAGCAGCTTTAGTGGACATCTTGACTATTAATTCTTCTATTTTTAGAGTCTTATCTTCCACTAACTTAAACGAAGCAGCTAAACTGGTTTCTAAGCCAATCATCCCAAAAGGAGCCTTATTGAACTCTAAATCTTTCTCGCTTTCCAGGTGAGGAGCATGATCAGAACTGATGATATCAATCGTACCGTCAGCCAATGCTTCTTTTACAGCCTCAACATCACTTTTAGTTCTAAGTGGTGGATTAACTTTAAAATTCGTATTGTAATTCCTTAAATAATCATCGGAAAGTAAAAAATAATGCGGGCAAGTTTCAGCAGTTATCTTTAACTTTTCTTTCTTAGCCTGCCTAATTAAATCAATTGATTCTTTTGTACTAACATGAGCAATATGAATCCTTGCATTAGCAATACGAGCTAAGTTGATATCTCTAGCTACAATAATACTCTCAGCTTCGTTAGGTATTCCCTTCAAACCTAAGAGTGTACTCATATAACCTTCATTCACCTGTCCATCTTTAGCAAGATATTCATCTTCGCAATGACAAATTATAATTAAGCCATACATATTTGCATATTCCATTGCTCGCCTAAAAAAGTTACTATCTAAAATCGTATAACCATCCTCAGACAGAGCAACTGCTCCGGCTTTTTTCAGTTTGGCAATCTCTGTTAATTGCTTTTGTTTCATTTCAACTGTTACAGCTCCTATGGGCAATATATCAATTAGCCCAATATTTTTAGCTTCGCTGAGTATAAATTCCATATCCTGCTCACTATCCAAAGGAGGATTTGTATTAGCCATGCAAGCGATAGTTGTAAAGCCTCCTCTAATAGCAGCCCTAGCACCAGTAAAAATAGTTTCTTTATCTTCTCTACCTGGCTCCCTTAAGTGAGTATGCATATCGATTAATCCAGGAGATACTATTTTCCCTTTAGCTTCAATAGTTTTAGCCTTGGAGCCTTTTATGCCTTTAGCTATTCTTTTTACTAAACCTTTTTCAATAAGGATATCCTGTTCCTTATCAAGATTGTCGACCGGACTTATAAGCCTGCCACCTTTAATTAGGAGATTCACTTTTTTCCTCCTTCTGTAAAAGAAGGTATAAAACGGCCATGCGCACAGCCACACCGTTAGTTACCTGCTCCAATATCACTGAATAGGGACCATCTGCAACATCTTGCGATAGTTCAATGCCACGGTTAATAGGTCCTGGATGCATTATAAGAGCATCTTTTTTAGCTAGTTTTATATTCTGACTGTTAACACCATATTCTCTAGCATATTCCCGTAACGAAGGGAAAAATTTATTTTTTTGCCTTTCAAGTTGAATTCTCAAAGTAATCACAGCATCAGCATCCTTTAAAGCTTCTTCTAACTTACAAGTCACCTTTGTAGGTAATTTTTCTATCTCGGGTGGAAGCAAAGTAGCTGGCCCACAAACACAAACTTTAGCTCCGAGCTTACTCAAACCCCAGATATTACTTCTGGCTACTCTTGAATGAAGTATGTCTCCAATAATACATATCTTTAAATCCTTAAGATCTTTTTTCTTTTCTTTTATAGTATAAATATCAAGCAAGGCCTGTGTCGGGTGCTCGTGAGAGCCATCACCAGCATTAATCACAGGCACCTTCACGTGCTTTGAGAGCAAAAGTGGAGAACCACTTGAGGAATGCCTCATTATTATGGCATCTATATCCATAGCTTCAATATTACGAGCAGTATCTCTTAGGGTTTCTCCTTTTAAGATGGAACTACTCGAAGAATGAATACTTACTACATCTGCCGAAAGACGCTTAGCGGCTAGCTCAAAAGATGTTCTTGTTCTAGTTGAGGGTTCTAAAAATAGAGTTGCTATTGTTTTACCCCTCAAAGCTGGAACTTTTTTAATAGGTCTTTTTGATATTTCCTTAAAAGAAGTGGCTGTTTCTAAAATATGCATTATCTCTTCTTTACTAAGATTCTCCAAGCCTAATAAATTTCTTTGCTTCCAATTCATTTATCATCAACCTTCCTTACACAAACTTCCTCTTTTTTATCAACTTCCTTCAGATAGACGTCAACTGCCTCATTCAAAGAAGTGGGCACATTCTTACCCACATAATCAGCTCTAATAGGTAATTCCCTATGTCCCCTATCTACTAGAATAGCCAGCTGAATATTTGACGGTCTACCAAAATCTATTAATGCATCAAGAGCAGATCTGATAGTACGCCCTGTAAAAAGCACATCATCAACCAAAATAATATTCTTTTTATTAATATCAAAGTCTATTTCTGTTTTATGAACTATTGGTTGCCAAGCAATAGTCGTCAAATCGTCACGGTATAATGTTATGTCCAAAACACCAACAGGAACCTTTTTTGAATCTATCCCTTTAATCAAGGCAGCTATTCTCTCAGCTAAAAAAGCCCCTCGGTTTCTAATGCCGATTATAACTAAATCTTTCGTACCCTTATTTTTCTCTAAAATTTCATGACTTGTTCTAATGAGGGCTCTCTTGATTTGCTCCTCATCTAAAATTATCTTAAGCTTTTCATTGCTCATGATTTATGTCCTTTTTTTTATCGCTGAAAATAGACAAAAAAATAACCTGCCCAGTCGCCTGAGTAGGTTCTTTATCTTGTTTATATATATATTTCATCTTTAGCCTTTCCTGACCTCTCTGAGCCAAATTAAAAGGATTTCTTTTATTTTATTTATTCTAACACCCCCACATTAATTGTCAAGTCTTTTTTATAAATTTAAATTATTCCTTAAGTAAATCTTTGATCTTAGTTACCTTATTCTCATCTCGCAAACTAATGCGACATTTAGAAATATCAGCCTCACCTTTTATTAATTTATCCGCGAAATCAGCACAACTAGCAGATCCACAAGCGCCACAATTCACTCCAGGCAAAAGATTGAGTAATTGCTCTTTACGCGGGTCTTCTTCAACCTTAAGCTTACTATATGCAAAACTCAGTATAGCTCCCAGAATCCCAGCCAACACAACCATAACTATAGCTGATAATAAAATTATATTCATTTTTTATTTAACCTGTATTAGGCCGCCTAAGCCCACAAAGATAAGAGCTAGTATACCGGCAATTATTAAAGTAATGCCTGGACCCTTTAATGATTCAGGCACATCCTGAAATTTTAACTCTTCTCTGATAGAAGCCATGATAGTAATGGCCAGAGTAAAGCCCACTCCAGCACCAAACCCAAAAACCATACTTTTTATTAGTGAATAATCCTTTAAAACTAACTGTAAAGTCATAAACAAAATTGCGCAATTAGTTGTTATTAAAGGTAGATAAATTCCCATGGACTGGTGCAATAAAGGAAAAAACTTTTTTATTACCATTTCAACAAATTGGACCAGTGAAGCAATAACTATAATAAAACAAACATATTGCAAGAAAGGTAAATTAAATTTCACTAAAATATAATTATTGATTAACCAAGCTACCGGAGCTGTAATAGTCATTACAAAAGTAGTAGCAAAACCCATACTAATTGCTGATGAAAGCTTATCTGATACTCCTAAGAATGGACATATGCCTAAAAAATATTTTAGAACAAAGTTATTTACTAGTACTGTAGCGATGAAAACTAAAATTAACTCTTTTACCATTTACTATTTCTTTTCTTTCCTAGCTTTAACAGCTTTATCAATTATATTAACTAATCCTAAAAGTAATCCTAAAGTCAAAAAAGCTCCGGGCGGAGTTAACATGATTACCCAGGGTCTAAAATTACCAAAAATTACCTGATGCCCCAAGAGAGTACCCATGCCCAAAACCTCTCTCACTGAAGCTAAAACCATCAAGGAAAGAGTAAAACCTATGCCCATACCTAGAGCATCAGCTATAGCTCGATATACCGGGTTCTTTGAAGCAAAGGCTTCTTGCCTGCCCAAGATAAGGCAATTAACAATAATAAGCGGCACATAAGGCCCTAAATCTTTACTTACTTCTGGAAAATTTGCTTTTAAAAAAAGTGAAACAATTGTAACAAAGGTTGCAATTATAACTATATAAGACGGAATCCTTACCTCTCTAGGAATAAAATTTCTAAATATTGAAATTATTATACTGGAAGCAAGTAGAGTAAAGGCTGTGGCCAAGCCCATAGCCAAACCATTCTGAACTTGACTCGTAACTGCCAATGTAGGGCACATACCAATAAGCAAGCGGAATGTCGGATTCTGCTGCCAAAGCCCTTTTATAAAATCGCTGAATAATATATTAGTCCTTTGCATTTATCATTTATACCCTTTTAATTCTTCTATTTTGTTATTAATAATATCCACAACGGCTTGAGAAGAAATAGTTGCTCCCGTGATTGCCTGTATCTCTGAATCTTTACTGGGAGCTACCTTTACTACAGTTATTTTATTTTGAAGACTTAAATTCTGAAATTGGTTTTCAAACCAAGGAGTCACGATTTTATTACCTAAGCCCGGCGTTTCACTATTTTCTATAACCTCAATTGCTAAGATCTTGTTAAAATCAGTGCTCACTCCAACCATCACTTTAATTAAATCCTGATAACCTACTCCTTCAGCAACAAAAGCAAGACCACAAAATTTGTTATTTTCATCATAGCATTTAAATATATCTGTTTGGCCACTTTTAGATTCTTTATAACTAGTGGCTGTGTTTACAACTTTATATATTGCATTTTCAGTAGCTTTCTTTTCATTGGCTATAATTGCTGGCTGAGTAATCATATAGACCTTAGCCAATATAACTGCAGAAATAAGAGCTATTAGACAAAGAGAAAATATCATTTTAAAACTTTGCTTCATACATTTATCCTCCAAAACATACTGGCCTGGTGAATCTATCAATTAGCGGCCTAAGAGCATTCATAAAAAGTATTGCGTACATAACTCCTTCAGGTAATCCTCCCCAATACCTTATAACCATAGTTAATAATCCACAACCTATTCCAAAAATTAATCTGCCTTTTTTTGTCACGGGAGAAGTGACCGGATCAGTGGCCATAAATAAAGCTCCTATCATTAAACCACCAGCTAATATTTCAAAAAGAGGCCCTGCGTAATTTGCGGGATCAACTAAATGAAAACTAAGCGAGATAAGTATTACTGTAAGTATATAACTAAGAGGTATCCTCCAATCAATAATCCTGAACAACAAAAGAATTATTCCGCCCAAAAGCAAAGCAGCAGCTGAAGTCTCACCTAAAGAACCAGATATATTACCCCAGAACAAGGATTGTATATCTGTTGCGACATTTTGAAATTTCATCAGGCCTAAAGGAGTAGCCGTAGTTACCGCCTGTAAGCTAATAGGCTCATACCATGTAGTGGTTAATACAGGAAATGTAGACATTAAAAATGCTCTACCAAC
This sequence comes from Candidatus Kappaea frigidicola, assembly GCA_030765555.1. Taxonomy (GTDB): domain Bacteria; phylum Omnitrophota; class Gorgyraeia; order JAGLLT01; family JAGLLT01; genus Kappaea; species Kappaea frigidicola. Next base: position 8,095 of record JAVCCI010000002.1, on the reverse strand, counting down.
TAATGCCGGATTAAAAATATTTGAACCTATACCTCCAAAGACCTCTTTGCCTAGAAAAACAGCTGCCAAACAACCAATGACTGCAGCCCCCAAAGGAAAGTTAGGTGGCAGAATTAAAGCCATTAATATGCCTGTTACTACTGCACTCAAATCAGAAACCGCTATATCTTTATGGCGTATTTTTCGAATAAGATATTCAAAGACAACGCAACTAATCACACAAGTAGAAATTAGATATATGGCGCTTATACGAAAAAAATAAATAGATGCAAATACTGCTGGCAATAAAGCAAGTATTACAAATAGCATTATTTTTTTTGTCGATTTCCCAGAATGAATATAAGGTGCACTTGATATAACTAAATCAACGGCCATCTTTTTTCAATTTTACCTTTTTCATATTGGTTAGTGCCTTTTTGCCCAATGCCATTCTAGCCGCCAAGGGTATGTTCACCGGACAAACATAAGCACAGGCACCACAAAGCATACACTCTGAGATATTGTAAGCTTCTAAGTCATCCCATTTTTTACTTTTTATAATTTTATTCATCTCAAGAGGTAATAACCCCATCGGGCAAACATCAACACAGGCACCACATCTTATGCAGGATGATTCATTTAATTCATCATTTTTATTAAAAGGCATAAATATAACAGCAGATGTTTCTTTGGTAATTGGCATATCTAAATTATCTTGAGTGATTCCCATCATGGGTCCGCCAAAAACCACTCTTAGCTTATCAGTCTGAAGTCCACCACAATAATCAATTACATCCTGTAATCTAGTACCAATACGAACCAATAAATTCTTTGGTTGTTTAATGGCCTGACCAGTTACTGTAATGACTCTTTCATAAAAAGGTTTTTTACAACAAACAGCCTCAAAAACCGCAAAAACCGTCTGCACATTATCAACTACAACTCCCACATCACAAGGTAATTTGCCTTTAGGAATAATCCTACCTAGCGCAGCTTTAACTAATTGCTTCTCTTCTCCTTGAGGATATCTATGCTTTAAAACAATTATTTCAATATTTTCATTTGTACTAGTATTAACCTTTAGGTGTTCTATTAATTCTTTTTTGTTATCGGCAACTGCAATATAGGCCTTCTTAGCTTCTAAAACCTTAAGCAAGATATTGATACCAGATAGTATTTCACTAAATCTCTCAATGGCTAAACGTTCATCAACCGTTATATAAGGTTCACATTCAATCAAGTTAATTAAAAATGCATCTACTTGCTTTTTATTCTGAATACGTAATTTTGCATGCGTAGGAAAACCAGCGCCTCCTAAACCAACAACACCAGCTTCTTTTATAATGTTAAGGATCTCTTCTTTGGATAAGTTCTGCCAATTTCTTTCGCCTCCATTATATCCTTTAGAATCTTTTCCATCAGATTCAATAAGTGCTCCATAGCTTTTTTTAAAAATTGGATGAGGAAACTCCCCTATTTTTTTTATCACTCCTGAAATACTTGAATGAATAAAAACAGATATATGTTCTTGAGGCTCACAAAGCACCTGACCAGTGCACACCTCATCCCCTTCTTTTACAATAGGCTTACATTCCTTGCATCCATAAAATGTAAAAGGAATAATTACTTTACTTGGTAAAGAAATAGCGTCTATGGGAATATTTCTTGTTAGATATTTATTATCTGGAAGGAGCACGCCACCCTCAAATGTTTTTGACAATATAACACGCCTTTGTGTAATGATCATTTTACTAAGTTCAATTAATTACATATATTATACGACATCTAAAAAACATTGTCAAAAAAATTATCTCGTCGTCTTGTTTTTCATAATTTTTTAGTGTATAATTAATTTGAATTCAGTAAGGGTTGTTAAAAAAGAGTTGCTAAAAAAGAGGGAGGTGGAAAAGGTGGCAAAGAAAAAAGTAGCAAAGAAAAAGGTAGCAAAGAAAAAAGTAGCAAAGAAAAAAGTTGCCAAGAAAAAAGTTGCCAAGAAAAAAGTAGTTAAAAAAAAGGTGGCTAAGAAAAAGGTAGCAAAGAAAAAGGTGGCTAAGAAAAAGGTAGCAAAGAAAAAGACAGCTAAGAAAAAGAAATAAAAAGTTTATTATAGATATTAATAAAAAAACCCGCTATACATTTAGCGGGTTTTTTTTGTTCAACTCATATATTAATTATTCACTACATTGCTGCATACAAAGCCTTTAAATCTACATACTCTTTAACCATTTTTTTTATAAGCTCTATTTTATCTGCATCTCCTGGCTTAACCTTAATTATTAAATCATGAACTTTGGATGTTATCGTGTACGTATCTTCTTTGGCCTGCAAAACAGGAATGCCTGATTTTTTTATTAAATTCATGATGCTTCTATGTGGCTTAATGCCTCCAGTCAAAACAATGCCAGATATACTTTTACCCTGTTTTGATGATGCTAAATGTGTGCTTATGCAGGTTAAAATTATGTCTTCTCTATCTCCAGGAGTTATCACTAAACTATTACTAGTTATATAATTAAGTGCTTCGTGGGGCTCCATTGCACCAACAATTATCTTATCAACTGAATTTTCAATAGCTTCTGCACCACATAAAAGATTAATACCTTTTTCTTCTTCCAATATCTGTTGAACAGTAGGCTTAGATAACACTTTGTAGTAAGGTATAACTCCCAAAACATTGAGCCCTTTCTTTTTTAGCGCTATCCTTACCAAAGAATTAACTTTTTTATATTTTTCAGGTAAAACTTTATTTATAATAATACCAGCTATTTCTACTTTCTGCTTATCAAAGAGAGCTTTATTTAACATAATTTCATCAACAGGTCTACCAACACCTCCACCAGCTACCAAAACAACTTTACTCTTTAGTAAGTTTGCAACTTTAGCGTTAGATAAATCAAAAACACTTCCCACTCCAGCATGCCCTGTTCCCTCAATAACTACTAAGTCTCGCTTTCGAGATATATTATTAAAGGCTTTTTTAACATTCTGCTCTAAATTATTTTTTTTACCATTTAATATATATTTTTTAGTAAAACCTCTCTCAACTGCAACAGGAGACATATCTTTTAAATTACTACGCAAATTACAAACTTTACTTATCAAAAGAGAATCTTCATCTATTTTCTGATGATTCTTAATCAAATATCTCTGACCTACTGGCTTGATGAAGCCGACATTCATATTTTCCTGCGCAAAAGCGCAGATCAAACCTACGCTCATTGCTGTTTTGCCATCATTCTGGCTTGTTGCTGCAACAAAAATTCTCTTACTCTTCATGATATCTTTTTCCATTCTTCTTCCTTCATGGAAAAAGATTGCTTCTTAGAAGGAAATTTACCAGAAGTAACATCCGTCTTATAACTCTTAATAGCCTTGGTCACTACTGTAGCAATATCAGCATACTGCTTAGCAAAGGAAGGCTTGTGATTAAAAGAAGCTCCAAGTAAATCATAAAGTACTAATACTTGACCATCACAATATGACCCTGCCCCTATACCAATCGTAAATATCTTTAATTTCTGAGTTATTATTTTTGCTAACTGCCAAGGCACACATTCTAAAACTATACCACAGCAACCAGCTTCTTCTAAAGCAAGGGCTGCTTCTATTATCTCATGAGCTTTCTTTGCATTTCTACCTTGAACCTTATAACCACCCAACATAGAGACAGTCTGAGGAGTTAATCCCAAATGTCCCAAAACTGAAATACCTGCTTTAACAATATACTTTATTGTATTTGCCACCTCTAGCCCGCCCTCAAGCTTAACAGCGTCACAACCAGCTTCCTTAAGAAACCTACCAGCATTCTTGATGGCTTCTTTGCGAGTATTATTATAAGACATAAAAGGCATATCGCTAATTAGAAAAGAACTTTTTACAGCTCTTCTTACAGCTTTAGAATGATGTAACATTTCATCCATAGTAACTGGAACAGTTGACTCATAACCCAAAACTGTGTTTCCCAGAGAATCTCCAACCAAAACTATATCAATCCCTGATCTATCTACTAACAAACCCTGTGGATAATCGTAGGCAGTAAGCATAGTTATTTTCCGCTTGTCTTTCTTTGCCTTCTTTAAAGTTGATAGCGTAATTTTACTATTTTTCATAATGCAATATTATTACTTATCCTCTCTTAATTGCCTTATAATTTCCCTAGTGGGATCTACCTTGTTAAGAGTAAAGAAGTGTAATCCACAAGCCCCTCCATCCAGCAACTCTCTACATTGTTGAACTGCAAAGTCTATGCCCGCTTTTTTTGTAGCTTCTTCATCATCAACAATAGGCTTAAATATTTCATGAACTTTCTTGGGCACAATCACTCCACAATCTGCGCAAAATTTAATCATCTTTTCGTAATTTACTATAGGTAAAATGCCGGGGATTACTCTGACATGTATATTAACTTTTTTTAATCTTTCTAAATAGTCAAAATATACCGCATTATCAAAAAATAATTGCGTAATAACAAAATCCCCTCCGGATTCTAGTTTAATTTTTAAATATTCAATATCGGTATCTCTATCAGGAGAACTTATATGCCCGCAAGGAAAACCAGCAACAGCTACACAAAAATAATCTCTATATGATTTCAAAATTTTACATAACTCATAGCAGTACTGCATTTCTCTTTTGTTTTCTGCACAAATACTCTCATCTTGAGGTAAATCTCCATATAAAGCTAAAACATTACAAATATTTCTTTTCTGCATGCTATTTAGCATTTGTTTAATCTCTGTTATTGTGTGACAATTGCAGGTCAAATGATGCATTACCGGTAGGCCAAAACGCTTCTGGAGCTCGTCAACTACTTCCATAGTTTTATCTTTTGTGCTACCCCCAGCTCCATATGTAACTGAACAATAATCTGGCTGTAAATCTTTTAGCAATAGTGCAGTTTCGTAAAGTTTTAATAAACCCTTAGATGTCTTAGGAGGAAAGAATTCAAACCCCAAAGTTTTTTCTTTTTCTTTGAATATATCAGATATTTTTCTTATCATGGCTATTTATAAACAACCTTACTACATTTTTCATTAACATGGCAGTGGTCAATGGTCCAACTCCTCCAGGGACAGGAGTAATATAAGCGGCTCTTTCTTTCGCTGCTTCAAATTCTACATCACCTTTTAAACAGCCATTAACTCTTGCTGTTCCCACATCAATAACAATAGAATTTTCCTTTACCCATTCACCCTTTATAAGTTCGGGTTTACCTACGGCACTAATTAAAATATCCGCTTTCTCTATATGACTTTTAATGTCCCCAGTTGCAATATGACATACAGTTGTGGTTGCAAAATGATTAAGCAACATCAATGATAAGGGTTTGCCTATTATCTTGCTGTGCCCAACTATAACTACCTCCTTGCCATAGAGGTTCACTCCTGTCGATTTAATTATTTCCATAACAGCCTGAGCTGTACATGGAGCTATTTTCCCCCAAAGACATTGTTTCAATTTTGTCGCATAAAAAAGACTCCCCAAATTTCTTAGATGCAATCCTTCGGCGTCTTTTTCAGCTGATATCTGCTGCTCAAAAGCTAACTTTTTTTCTTGCTCCTGTAAATCAAGCTTATCAGGCAATGGTCTTTGCAAAATAACTGCATTGACCTCTTTATTATTATTAAGGTCATTAATATATTGAAGTAATATTTGACTATCAGTTGTCTCATCTAAAGATATAGACTCAAAATCAATCCCAACATTACTCGCTAAACTTTTTTGAGATTTTAAATAACTCTCTATGCCGCCATTATGACCCACCTGCAGAGAAACAAGCTTTATTGAACAACCGAATTTCTCTTTTAAATTCGCTATTTCTCTTTTTAGGTCATTTTTAATCTCAGCAGCAATAATTTTACCATCTAATATCTTAGCGCTCATAAGCATTTATCCACATTTTTTAATACTTCTTTTCTAACATTGATAATTTGTCTTTCAATCTTTTTATATTTTGCAATTTTTGAATGTGCAAACTTATCATCCTTTAAACATTTTAAGTTTATCTTAACATTATAAAGAGAGCTTTTAAAAGCAGCTTCAAAAAGAAGAGAGCTAATCGCGGTATCTGTTATTAGATTTTTATTTCCTATTTTCACAAGGCTTGCACTTAACTTTATACCTTTATAGCAAAGACTACAAATGTCTTCTGAAACTTTAAGAACTGAGATCAAGGCTTGGCATATAGCACGTTTCCTTGATATTATTTGTGCTGCAGTTTTGGTAGGCTTCTTGTAAGCTAAAGCTACTTTTTTAAATTCTTTTACATCTTTGTCAATAAAGTATAAAAAATCTGCTTTGTTTTTTTTGGCTTCTTTTGTAAGAATCGTTAGTTGCTGATTTTTTTGCGAAAACTCAGCCACCATTAACGTTAAAGCAGCGCCATTTGCTCCCACAAGAGCAGCCACGCTACCTCCGCCTGGTGTAGGTTTTTTTGCTGAAAGATCATTTAGATAAGTTTGCAGTGTTTTTTTTATATACATCTTTTAGATTAAAAGGTTATGAACTAAACCTTAAAACTGATTTCCACCTGCAGCTAAGTTTTAGCTCAAATTAAAAAAGTAATAACTATTAATTAAAAGATTAAACAAATACTAAAACTATCGTCTTCTATCTTCTTCTACCTTAAATTTCTTACTTGTTTTCTCTCTTAAATAATAGAATTTAGAACGCTTCATTTTACTTTTTTTAATCAATTCTATTTTCTTTATATTGGGAGAATGCAAAGGAAAAGTTCTCTCAACTCCCACCCCATAAGATATTTTGCGAACAGTAAATGTCTTCTTTATTCCAGCACCTTTTATTGCCAAAACGATACCTTCAAACACCTGCAGGCGCTCTTTTTCATCTTCTTTAATTCGCACATACACTTTAAGAGAATCTCCTGCTTTGAATTGCGGCATGTCATCTCTTAGTTGTTGTTTTTCAATTAATTCCACTTTGTTCATTTTTAGCCTCCCTGATAACTACTTTTTATTTTTATTATCTTTTAAGTATTTATTATATAAGTCTACTCTCTTATTCCTAGTTCTAGTTATTGCTCTCTGCTTTCTCCAAGATTCAATTTTCTTGTGATCACCTGAAAGTAACACCTTTGGAACATTTAAGCCTTTAAAATTCGCTGGTCGTGTATAATGAGGATATTCGAGTAAGTTGCCCTCAAATGACTCTGACTTAATGGAATCCTCATCACCTAAAACTCCAGATAGTAAACGTATAACCGAATCCATAACAATTAGTGCTGGTAATTCACCACCGGTCAAGATATAATCCCCAATGGAAATCTCCTCATCGACCAATTCCTGCCTTACCCTCTCATCTATACCCTCATAATGCGGACATACAAAAATTAATCTTTTCTCAGTAGATAATAATTGAGCTTTTTTCTGATTAAATTTTTCCCCTTGAGGAGTTAAGAGTATAACTTTGGCTACTTTACTTCTAGCCTTTATTTTTTTTATAGCCTTAAAAATGGGAATCGGACTAATTACCATTCCGGGACCTCCACCAAAAGGCCTATCATCCACTTTTTTATGACGGTTAAGAGTATAATCTCTCAAATCATGAATATTAATTAAAACTTTTTTCTTTTCCTGAGCTCGCTTGATTATACTTTCTTTTACAACCGCTTTAAATATCTCTGGGAAAATAGTTATTACATCAATTCGTAGCATATATTAAAGAACGCTTTGAGACTTCAAAATATTACCTACAGTTTTAGTAGCAACAGCACCTTTTCCAACCCAATACTTGGCTCTTTCTACATTAATAGATACCTTTTGAGACGTCTGATTTGGATCATAACTACCTAGTTCTTCAATGACTCTACCATCTCGGGCTGTTCTCTCATCAGTAACTACAACTCGATAAACAGCTTTTTTCTTCGCGCCAATTCTTTTTAGTCTTATTTTTACTGACATTTTAACTAATACTCCTTTATTTTTAATGAGACCATGATTTACGTGACTGCCAAGAAACGTAAATCATATGGTCGAATTAATCCCCCATTCTTTGCTTTCCAAAGAATGTAGAGGGGATATGGTCAAAATGCTATCTCCCTTTTTAATGAACACATAATTTATGACATTCAAAAAATGACGTAAATTATTCGTGTGAA
>JAVCCI010000017.1 GCA_030765555.1 Candidatus Kappaea frigidicola | reverse complement strand
GTAATATTTTTCAATCCCTTTAAAATACTGAGTATCAGTTATGACAGATAGAAGAACCTTTTTACCAGCTTTAAAATTAAGGCCGTATGCTTCGCATCCGTGGACGTGTTCTATGGAAGCCTGTAACGATACCTCTTTAATTTTATAGGTCTCATTTTCCTTTAAAATCTCTATCTTGTCAACATAATTACGGTTATATCTTAATATAACCGGATCATCTTCTAAAGCATCATAAGGAGCAATGACTACACCTTTCTTCTTGTGTCCCCCCTCAGTCATAGCTTCCATCATAACGTTAATATCTCCTGAATGATCTAGGTGGCGATGAGTCAAAATAATGCCATCTAAATCTACAGGATTTAATTTTGGTCTTGATTTAAGACATCCCACGAGAGAACCAGGACCAGGATCTATTAATAAATTAGTATCTTCCCATCGAAGCCATAAACCACCCGAAGCCCTTAACTGTCTCAGCATTGCGAATCTCGCACCAGCCGTACCTAAAAATTTAAGCGTCTTCATTTATTTATCGCTTGAAAGAGCTTGTTTAACTGCCGCACTAACATCCTTACCATCTGCTTTTCCTTTTAGAGCAGACATAGCTTCCTTCATAACTTTACCGAAATCAGCAGGCCCTTGAGGACTAACATCTTTTATCGCTTTTGATACCACTTGCTCAATCTCTTCTTGGCTCGCTTGGGGAGGTAAATATTCCTTAAGAATACTTAGAGATACCTCTTCCTTTTTTACTAAATCATTTCTATCACCCTTAGTAAATGCCTCAATAGAATCATGAATTTGCTTAACCTGCTTCTTTAAAACCTGCAGAACATCTTCTTCTTTAAGCTCTTCTTTTTTATTTTCAATGAATTTCTGCTGGATAGCCGCCTGGAGCATTCTTAAGGTCATCACCCTTGCCTCATTTTTACTTTTTAAAGATTCTATTACATCACTTTTAATTTTTTTTTGTAACTCATCCATAACTTTACACTCCTTTTTGGAATTCGAAAACTTCCAAATATTTAGCAAACATAGGGTCAATTATTTCAAATTCACCTGAATCTTTTCTTTTAATAATTTCTTTTTCATAAAGACGATATAGAAAATTTTTAATATTTGCAATAGGAAAACCGGCTTTTCGCTTCTCTGTTATCATTACTGAGCGGATATCTGCTATGCTTAAAGGTTTATTTTTTTCTACCAATATAGATAAAACTTCTTTCTCTCTATCGCTAGCTCTTCTGTAAAGAGCTTCAAAATAATCTTTACCCAATTCTCTTAAAGTGTTTTTTAAGGCTTTGATGAAAATATCGTTGGTAATATTTGCTTGAAGCTGACTATCGTATAAATTACTGCATAAAAGTTGTAATTCATAAGGATGACCTTCGGTATTATCATAGATAGCCTTTTTAATATCATCATTAAAATCAACCTCAGCTTCACTCAAGGTTTTATCTATTATTTCACTTGTTTCTACTTGATCAAGGTTTTCTAAATATATCCTTTTTCTAAAAAAACGGCCCACGGGGTTATGTTTATCAATAAAATCCTGCCAACCACGAGGAGTAGATAATAATACAAATAGATAATTAGTGTTTTTTATTACCTCGTCCCTGCTTAAAACAGAACGCAGAGTATCAATCACTCCAGCGTTAATATCTAGATTTTGCACATCATCAATAAATACAACTGCTGTATTATCTTCAATAGTCCCCCACAAATTCAGCAAAAACTTCGTAAACTTAACCTGTGGTTGCAGCTGACCTAAATCCTTTAAAAGATTATCAGCATTTTCAACTGCAGCATCTTTAGGAAGACCTAAAAGCATCTCTTGAGCTATAAGATGAATAGTATCTTTTAAGGCTGACCTTGAGCTTATATTGCTTAAAGGGCAGAATGCAGTCGGGCATCCCTGAGATTGAGCTATCTTTTTTAGTTGTTTAGCCAGTGAGGTCTTTCCTGTGCCCCACTCTCCTAAAATAACCATATGATTAGCCGCACCCTTTATGCTTTCAGAGAGTACTTTTTCAAAAAAATTAAGCTCTTCCTCCCGGCCCCCAAAAAATCTAGGCTCCCACCCTGATTGAGGAGTAAAAGGATTTGGTTTTATCATCTAATTTCCTTCATTGAGGAGCTCTTTAAGTGTTGTTCTGCCTTCATTATTCAGCATGTGACCCGTCCATTTAATTTTACCAGTTTTATCAATTATCACCATATAAGGTACACCCCTAACTCCATAACTTGAAGCAGCTTCTGCCTTTAAATCTAAGACTACAGGATAATTAAGCTTATGCTTTTTAACTAATTTTTTTACTTTTGCTAAAGGCTCTTCAATATCTACTCCGATAACAATTAAACCCTTATCTTTATATGCTCCGAAACACTTATTAACCTCACTTAAATATCTAACGCAAGTAGGACACCAACTAGTAAAAAAATCAAGAACAACCACATTGTTGTCTTTATAATCAGAAAGCGTTATTAAATTACCTTCAGTATCTTCTAAG
>JAVCCI010000038.1 GCA_030765555.1 Candidatus Kappaea frigidicola | reverse complement strand
TTATGTGTTTTTTAGGATTAAGCTAAATTGACACATTGAACCTACTGTGTTAGAATCTATCCTATATTATAGAAGGGAAATAAGATGATTGGATTTTTATTAAATAAGATAATTGGAACTGCTAATCAAAGAGCAATAAAGCGCGTTATGCCTATTGTAGATAAAATTAATGCTCTTGAAGGCAATATATCTAAATTAAATGATATTGAGTTAAAAAATAAAACACCTCTATACCAACAGAAACTTCTTGAAGCTAGTAAAGATTTAAAAGAAAAAATATTTTCTTTGCAGATGCAAATTAAACAAACTTCAGTAGATCAGAGACATAATCTGGTAACTGACTTGAAAAAGACAGAAAAACAACTATTTTCAAAAAGAGAAATTATCCTTGATGAAATATTACCTGAGGTCTTTGCTGTTGTGAGAGAATCAGCCAAAAGAACTATTGGTTTGAGGCATCATGATTGTCAGCTTATTGGTGGCTATGTTATCCATAAGGGCAATATTGCCGAAATGGCTAACGGAGAAGGTAAAACTTTAGTAGCTACCCTATCCACTTATCTTAATGCTCTTTGTGGTGAGGGGGCTCATGTAATAACTACAAACGATTATCTAGCTAAACGTGATAGTCAATGGATGGGTCCGGTTTATGAATTTTTAGGCCTTTCTGTTGGGGTGATTCAGCATGATATGAATCCGACAGACAAGAAAAATGCTTATGCATGTGATATTACATATGGAACTAATAATGAATTTGGTTTTGATTATCTGAGAGATAATATGGTAGTTTCCAAAGAACAGATGATGCAAAGGGGGTTTCATTTTTCTATTGTCGATGAAGTTGACAGTATTTTAGTTGATGAAGCCAGAACTCCTCTTATCATTTCAGGACCAGCTGAAGAATCAACGGAAAAATATTACCAAATAGATAAAATAATACCTAGACTAAAAGCAGGTAGTTATGACGAAGAGACCAAAGAAGAGTTGGGTGATTTTGTTATAGATGAAAAGTCTAAAAACTGTTATTTGACAGAGCAAGGTGAATTAAAATCAGCTGAGTTTTTAGGCCTTAAAAGTTTGCATGATATTGATACTAGTGAATATAAGCATCATGTCAACCAAGCTTTGCGCGCACATAATAATTTTAAAAGAGACAAGGATTATGTAGTAAAGGATGGCGAAGTATTAATTGTAGATGATTTTACCGGCAGGCTTATGCCAGGGAGGCGTTGGTCGGATGGACTACATCAGGCTATAGAAGCTAAAGAGGGCTTAAGAATAGAACGCGAGAATCAGACATTAGCCACAATAACTTTTCAAAATTATTTTAAGATGTATAAGAAGCTATCTGGTATGAGTGGTACAGTAGCAACTGAGGCAAGTGAATTTGATCATATATATAAACTTGATGTTATTACTATTCCGACAAATACTCCGGTTATAAGAAAGGATTTGCCAGATTTAATTTATAAAAGTCAAAAGGAAAAATTTAATGCTCTTTGCGAGGAAATAATAGAAAAACATTCGACAGGTATGCCGGTTTTAGTAGGTACGGTTTCTATTGAAAAGTCAGAAAAAATAAGTTCTATACTAAAGGCGAGAAATATAAAACATAATGTTTTAAATGCCAAGTATCATGAAAGTGAGGCTCACATTGTTGCTCAAGCTGGAAAGTGCAATGCAGTAACTATTGCTACTAATATGGCTGGTCGTGGTACAGATATTAAGCTTGGTGGTAATGCTGAGTCTATGGCTGAAGAGATATTATCTCAACAAGGTTTAGAGCTTAACAGTGAAGAATATGAAAAAAGAAGACAAGAGCTTTTAGCTAATTTTACAAAAGAAGTAGAAGCGGAAGGAAAAAGAGTAGTGGATTTGGGCGGACTTTGTGTATTGGGAACTGGACGTCATGAATCTAGAAGAATTGATAATCAGCTCAGAGGTCGAGCAGGTAGGCAAGGTACACCAGGTGAATCAAAATTTTATCTTTCTTTAGAGGATGATTTGATGCGTATCTTTGGTTCGGATAGAATGATAGGCATGTTGGATAAATTAGGTATGGAAGAAGGTCAGGCTATCCAACATAAATTTATATCCAGTGCTATTGAAAGAGCTCAAAAAAGAGTTGAAGGTTATAACTTTGATATAAGAAAACAGCTTTTAGAATATGATAATGTAATGAACCAGCAAAGAGAAGTTATTTATGAAGAGCGTCGTAGGGTTTTAGAGGGAGATGATTTAAAAGAACATATATTGAATATGGCCGAAGAAGTTTTGGAAAGCAAAGTGCAAGTATATTTGGCTGAGAATGTATTGCCTGAAAATTGGAATACAAAAGGTTTTAAGGAGTGGCTACTTTCATCATATGGCATTAATGCTTCAGGCATTGATTATCTTAATAAAAAAGCAGATGAAATTAAAGAAATAATTTTTGATAATCTTAGAAAAAACTACGATATGAAAGAGGCAGGTATAGGCCGAGATAAGATGCGTTATCTAGAGAAAGTTATAGTGTTGCAAACAGTTGATGCGAAATGGAAAGACCATCTTTTCGCGATGGATGATTTAAAGGGTGGTATAGGTTTGCGTGGCTATGGTCAAAAAGATCCTTTAATAGCTTACAAGAAAGAAGGCTTTGAAATGTTTTCTGAAATGATTGAAAGCATTAAAGAAGAAATAACTAGAGGCGTACTTTTGGTTAGGCCAATTGATGATTACAAGACTAAGTCAGTTTTCACATCCTTGCCCCAAAACTTCAAACATTCAGAATTAGATCAATTTTCGCAAAAGCCTGTAAGTCGCAGTGAGTTACATCAAGGAGCAGTAAATACCGATAGCGTGCCTTTATCAGACGATATAAATAAGCCAGAGTCATATAAGAGAGATGAAAAAAAAGTGGGTCGCAATGATCCATGCCCTTGCGGAAGCGGAAAAAAATATAAGAAGTGTTGTGGTCAGTAACGCTTGAATCGCTATGCTTGAAAAAAATGATAATTTACATTTTTATATTGCAGCAATCTTTTCGGGGATTATTTTGGCCCTTCCATTTATCTATTCACATTTTTGGTGGGTAACTTGGTTCGGTTTAGTTCCACTTTTAATTCTAATTGATAGGGCATCAACTTATAAGTTAGTTGCACGCTTAAGTTTTATTTCAGGCGTTGCTTTTTTTTCAACGTCTCTTTATTGGTTGTATTATGCTTCTTTTATGGGATTAGTTATTGCGGTTGTGTATTGCTCTTCTTATTTTCTGCTTTTTGGCCTAGCCCTAAAATATATTCAAAATAAAAAAAATCCTCAAGCTTTTAGTTCAATATTTATCACTTCTTCAATATGGGTAATATGTGAGCTTATAAGATCTTATCTATTCACTGGTTTTGGATGGAACCAATTAGGCTATAGCCAATTTGATAATCTACGACTAATTCAAATAGCTGATTTTAGTGGTGTCTATGGAGTAACTTTTCTGATTGTTTTAGTTAACTCTTTTTTTAAAGATATTATCTTGTCTTCAAGAGAATTCGTATTCTATAACAAAAAGGTTGTAGTTAGTAAAATTGTGTTGGGATTGGTGTGCCTAACTATTATTTTGGGTGCTTATGCTTACGGAGACATAAAGCTTAATCGTGAACTGCCTCAGGAAACTATTCGTATTTCAGTAATTCAAGGTAATATCGCCCAGCATCAAAAATGGGAAACTTTTTATCGTGATATGATTCTTCAAAAATATATTCGTTTATCGAGGATGGCTTCAATAGATAAACCAGTGCTTATAGTTTGGCCAGAGACAGCTCTGCCGGGATATTTAGAAGAGTACAACTTATATAAAGAAGTTAGCGATTTCATCAGTGGCGTCAAAATTTCTGTTTTGATTGGTGCCCCTAGAGTGGACAGCTATAATGATGCTTATTATAATAGTGCTGTGTTGTTTTCAAAGCAGGGCAAGGTTCTAAATGTCTATGACAAAATTCATTTAGTACCTTTTGGTGAGTATATACCTCTTAAGGGTGTTCTCGGTTTTCTATATGGTTATTATGAGATAGCTAATTTTTCTAAGGGTGAAATTCATACGATTTTTAATCTTGATAATGCTAATTTTGGAGTTTTGATTTGCTTTGAAGATGTTTTTGAGTCTCTAGTAAGGACATTTGTTTCTCGTGGAGCAGATTTTATGATAAACATTACAAATGATGCTTGGTTTTATGAGTCAGCAGAGCCCAGACAGCATTTATCTGCTTCAGTTTTTAGGGCAATTGAAAACAGAGTAAGTTTTGTAAGAGCGGCTAACACAGGTATTTCTGGTTTTATTGATCCATATGGACGCATTATCAGTAAGGTGAATAAGTCCGGAAAACAAATCTGTATTGAGGGGTTTGCGACAGCTGATATTCCTTTAGTTAGTCAGCGCTCATTTTATAATCGTTTTGGAAACGTTTTTGTTGGTTTTTGCTTCATTTTGCTTCTTTTTTTCTACTTCAAGCCTACCCGCATCTAACTCATTTCGGCATAAAGTATTAGAGTAATTTATATACTATTGACACTTAAAGCAATTTAATATATAATCGGCTATAAGGAGGATTTTATTTAAATGGAAAATTTGAATGAACTTATACAGCAAAGATTGCGCAAATTACAGGAAATTAAAGATAAAAATATAGATCCCTATGGCCGAAAATACGAAAGATCTCACATAATTAAAGAGGTTTTAAGCTCTTTTGAAAAAGAGGGTGAGCTCCAGGTAAAAATCTCGGGGCGCCTGATGGCATTAAGAAGTCATGGAAAAACATCGTTTGCTGATTTGCGTGATGAAGATGAAAAAATACAGCTTTATATTAAAAAAGATATTCTTTCTGAAGAAGATTTTTGGTTGTTTAAACACTTAGATATTGGAGATATTATTGGTGTTGAGGGTAGGGTTTTTAAGACTAAAATGGGGGAGACTACTGTAGAAGTTCAGAAGATAGAGATACTTTCTAAGTCATTGAGGCCTTTACCAGA
The DNA here is from genome assembly GCA_030765555.1 of Candidatus Kappaea frigidicola. Taxonomy (GTDB): domain Bacteria; phylum Omnitrophota; class Gorgyraeia; order JAGLLT01; family JAGLLT01; genus Kappaea; species Kappaea frigidicola. The sequence continues at coordinate 2,109 of JAVCCI010000038.1, read as the reverse complement.
AAAATGGCACGGATTGAAAGATGTTGAGGCAAGATACAGACAACGTTATGTTGATTTAATATCTAATCAGGAAGTACGTAAAATATTCAAGGCGCGAACCAAGATTACTAATAAGATTAGAGAATATTTAGATAATCGCGGATATCTTGAAGTAGAAACACCAATGATGCATTATGTTCCGGGTGGAGCTGCCGGCAAGCCTTTTAAAACACATCATAATGCGCATGATATTGATCTTTATCTGAGAATAGCTCCAGAACTTTATTTAAAAAAGCTTTTAGTTGGAGGTTTTGAAAAAGTTTATGAATTAAATCGTTCTTTTAGGAATGAAGGTATTTCTGTTAAGCATAATCCAGAATTCACCATGATTGAAGTATATAAAGCTTACAGTAATTATGAGGATATGATGGATTTAACAGAAGAAATCATTACATATGCAGCCGAAAAAGTGCTCGGCACGCTTAAGATTAATTATCAGGGTCAGGAAATTGATTTGAGTCGTCCCTGGAAGAGGCAGTCATTTGCAGAAGCTTTGGGTATTTCTCCTGAAGAGAAAGATCCGCAGTCTTGGAAGAAAGTTTTAAAGGAAAAATTTAATTTAAATATTGAAGGAAAAATTAGCCGATCAGCATTATTAAATATTGCTGAAGATTTGCTTGATGAACAAGATAAAAACAAACCCGTGTTTTTTACTGATTATTTTGCGGAAGTTAGTCCGTTAGCAAAAACTAGAAAAGAAAGTCCTTTATTAGCTGAACGATTTGAGCTATTTATTGGAGGCATGGAAATAGCGAATGCCTATTCAGAATTAAATGACCCCATTGAGCAATCTCAGAGGATAAAAGAGCAGCAACAAGAAGATGAGGATAAACTACACAAAATAGATAATGATTTTCTTTTAGCTTTAGAATATGGAATGCCTCCGGCAGGGGGTTTGGGAATTGGTATTGATAGGTTAGTCATGCTTTTAACTGATAAAGCTTCTATTAGAGAGGTTATACTATTTCCTCAGCTAAAACCAGAGAATAAAGAATGAAATTTGAACTTGGAATTGCTCTTAGATATTTAAAATCAAGACATAAAAATAGGTTCGTTTCTTTGGTTACCTTAATTTCAATTTGTGGTGTAGCTGTAGGAGTTATGACACTCATCATTGTTATAGCAGTTATGACTGGTTTTGATGATGACTTAAGAGAAAAGATTGTAAGTGTTAATCCTCAGGTATATATCCATGGAGCTAACGGTATTGAAAAGCCTGATGAGGTTATTGATCGGATAAAAAGTTTAGAACATGTAGTTGCAGCGAGCCCTTTTATCGAGGGCCAAGCGTTGTTCTTTCAAAATAAATATGCTCAGGGGGTGCTTCTGAGGGGCATTGATCCCCTAAGAGAGCCAGAGGTTACACGTTTAAATGATTACATTGTCTCGGGCACTTTACCTAAAGATAATTTGTCTATTTTAATCGGGAGCGAATTGGCCAAGGGGTTTGGTTTAACTTTAGGGGATGAAATAACAGTTGTTTCGCCTGTTAAAAAAGGTAAAAAATATCAGTTTGTAATATGCGGTGTTTTTACATCTGGTATGTATGATTATGACGCTAACTTGGTTTATACAAATATAAGTGATGCCCAGGAGTTTTTTGATATGCCTTTTCTTGTTAGTGCTGTAGGAGTTAAAATTGATGACTTATTTAAAGCGGGTGAAGTTAAGCAAGAGATAAAAGGTGTCCTTAGTTTACACTACTGGGTTAAAACTTGGATGGAAGTGAATAGAAATCTTTTTTCTTCTTTAAAGCTTGAGAAAACGGTTATGTTTATAATTTTAGCTTTAATTATTTTAGTAGCTTGTTTTAATATAATTAGCACATTGATTATGACTGTTATGGAAAAAACTAAAGATATTGGAATTTTAAAATCATTAGGGGCTTCCAGAAGAAGTGTATCATTAATTTTTACTTTAAGTGGCCTTATTATTGGAACTCTGGGAACAACCCTAGGGGCTTTATTGGGGTTTGGGGCCTGTTATTTACTGAAGACGTACAAATTTATTAAGTTACCAGCTGATATATATTATGTAGATACATTACCCGTTCAAATTCAATGGAGTGAT
>JAVCCI010000030.1 GCA_030765555.1 Candidatus Kappaea frigidicola | reverse complement strand
GCACCTATCAGTTATGAACGCTTCGCTGCATAACTGATGTGTCTGTTTATCCCGAGCTTACATATTCAAGTATTCGGGATTATTTCGCACCTATCAGTTATGAACGCTTCGCTGCATAACTGATGTGCTCAATAAAAAAATCCCGAAGTAGTCTCCGGGATATAAAAAAATATTAAATTAACCTTCTCTCATCTAGACTTTACTATTGGCAACGGAAATAAACCGTTTCTGCCGTTATGGCTCGTGGGCTTTAACCACCAGTTGGGACTTTCACCCATATCCCGAAGGTACTTAACATAATATGTTAAAGTTTCTAATCTGTCAACGGTTTTATTCTACCTCTTTGCAGCTTGACATTTACGAGTGACTTGTATACCATTTAATATATGAATGATGATAAATATAAAGATACGCTCAAGCAGTTAAAGCGAGCGAGGTACGAGCTCTTCCTCTTCTATGAAATCGGTAATGCCATGCGTACTTCACTTAAATTGGAACACATTCTCTATGCGATATTAACTTGTGTTACCGCTAAGGAGGGTTTGGGTTTTGATCGAGCTTTTCTATTTTTAGTCAACAGTGAAAAAACAAAACTGGTGGGGAAAATGGCTATTGGCCCCAAAAGCGGACAAAAACCAGATAAAATTTGGCATCAGATAAAGCAGGAAAAAAAAGATTTAAGTGCTTTGGTTGAATCTTACGAAGAACTCAGCAGTGAACTCAACAAAGGATTATCAAGTTTAGTAAAAAAAATATCTATACCTCTTAATGAAGAAGCTGGTATACCGGCTCTAACTGCTCTTGAGAATATGCTGCATAAAGTTACACTTTCAACTTCGGCTAAGAAAGTCAATAAAGAGTTTCTTGATACGCTTCAGTTATCTGATTTTATTGCTTTGCCCCTTCGCGGCAAAAATGATGTCCATGGCGTATTGATAGCCGATAATCCAATTACTAAAAAGAGTATAGACAATGATGATGTGAGGATTCTTAGCTTATTTGCTAATCAGGCTGGCCTGGCCATTGATAACTCTAAACACTACGAAAATACTAAAAAACTAACTGAACTGGATTCACTCACCCTTCTCTATAATCATGGTAAGTTCCAACATCTTTTAACAAATGAAGTGAAAAAGTCACTTAGATATAAAAGCAACTTATCGCTGCTGCTCATTGATATAGACTTTTTCAAACAATTCAATGACACTCATGGTCATCAAGCTGGAGATGAAGTATTAAGACAAATTTCATCCATCCTAAAAACTAATGCCAGAGTTTCTGATATGGTTGCCAGGTATGGCGGTGAAGAGTTTGCGATAATATGCGTACGCACAAAGCAGGAAGACGCCTTAAAACTTGCAGAAAGAATAAGAAAAGCTGTTGAAAATCATAATTTTTCTCTTAATAATAGCAAAGAAGGATATAGATTAACCATAACCATAGGAATCTCTTCTATGCCTTCTACTATTACTGATAAGAATAATTTGATTAAACAGGCCGATCAAGCCCTCTATAAAGGAAAAGCTAAAGGCAGGAATAGAATAGAGATTTCTACTTAACCAACTGCGGCTGGTTCCTTATCCTCTGAATCAATAAACTTTACTGAAACAATTTTCGAAATACCGCTTTCTTCCATAGTGACCCCATACATAACGTCAGCCATATCAATCGTCTTCTTATTGTGAGTTATAATGATAAACTGAGATGACCTGATAAATTCTGCTAAAACACGAGTAAATCTAACTACATTTGATTCATCTAAAGAAGCATCTATTTCATCTAAAACACAGAATGGACTTGGCTTAACTTTAAAAACAGCAAATAATAAAGCTATAGCACTAAGAGCCTTTTCTCCTCCCGATAAGAGACTGATATTTTGAAGTTTTTTACCCGGAGGCCTGGCAATAATTTCAATACCACTTTCCAAGACATTTCTTTCATCAATTAAATAGAGTTTAGCGCTTCCACCTCCAAACAACAATTTAAAGAATTCCTCAAAAGTGACTCTGATCTGCTCAAACGTCTCTTTAAACATAATTGTTGTCGTTTTGTTTATTTTAATAATTGCTTTATGTAATGATTGCTGTGCATCCTCAAGATCTTGCTTTTGATGACTTAAAAATTCAAATCTATCACGTAATTCCTGATGTTCCTCTATAGCAACTAAATTAACAGCTCCCATACCTTGCAATTTTTTCTTTAAAACGTCAACATCTTTTTCAAGCTCAACCCAATTAACACTCTCATCAAACTCTAAATTTATTTCTGAAAGATTAACCTGATAAGCGCTCTCAACTCTATCACATAAATTTTCTATTTTGTATGATGATTCAGTATCTTTTACTTCATATGTATGTAAATTGTTTCTAAGATTATTTAAATCATCTTGCTTTTGGCGCAAGTTAACATTCTGTTCCCTTAGCATATTAAGTATGCCGTCTCTTTTAGAATTCAAGGATTGAACATTACCCTCAACGCTGCTTTTATTCTGTGCATGTTGTTCGTTATCAACTTTTAATTTTTCCACTTCATTTGTAAGTTCGGCTATCTTATGTGCGGATATATCTCTTTCATTGTGATTATTTTCCAAAGCTTTCTTAGTCTCATCAATGGAATGCTCAATAACACCACACATATCTGCCTTGTTAGCATATAATTTATCAATAGATGATAATTCAGTTTTAATCTGGATGATATGAACTAAAACATCCTGTATTTTTTGATTATTCACTTTAATAACGGCTTCGTTTTCTGAAATAAGAACCTCTAATGCAGCACATCTTTCCTTGGTTTCAGCGAGTTTCTTATCATTTTCAGCTTGTCTTTCGGATAACTTAACTCGCTCTTCTTCTGATTCTTCAGCTTCAGCATCAATCAATAAAACTTCTTCTTCAAACTTCTTAAGCTCATCACTGAGAGTGTTAATCTTTGATTCAAAATTAGCTTTTCTAATTTCATCCTGATGGCAAGCATCTTCTAAATCTCTTATTTTATTCTCAAGCAACTTAATAGCCGCTTCTTTTTCAATAGTTAGCTTTTTCTTTTCCTCAACTTCAGTTGATTTAATGCCTAATTCATCTGTAAGCTTATTAATTTTAGCATCCCGACCAATAAGGCTAGTCTCTTCAGAAAGATTATAAACTCCGGCAGATACTCTAGCCAAGGAATAAATCTCACCCACCTTAGTTATAATCCTTATTTTTGGATTTACCTGAGTGTTCTCAAGGACATTTTTGGCCTCAGCAGAGTCATTAACAACATAGGTGTTTCTAGCAACATATTTTACAATTGAGGTATATCTTTCGTTTACCTCAATAAAATCACTCAATGGACCAAGAGTTTGCTGGCATAAATTTGCGTCTAATTCAATCTCAAGCTTATTAATCTTATCAAGAACAAGGAAATTAACACGTCCAAGATTCTGATTATCAATATGTTCAATTGCCTTAAATAGCTGCTCTTCACTCTCAATGATAATATCCTGAGCATTATTGCCCATGGCTATTTCTGCACAAACTTCATATCCATCTTTAACCTTTATGAGATTGGCCAAGGAGTCACATATGCCGATAAAGGGTAATTCCTGAGCTCTAGATTGCATCAGTAAAGATTTAACAGAATTAGAATAGCCTTCGTATCTTTCTTTTAAATCTTTTAGAAAATCAAGCTTAGACTTTAATGACGTCATTACATGCTGCAATTCATCAATCTCTGCATGTAATTTATTGAATATGTCTTGATCGCCCTTTAACTTTTGATCTAAAGAACCCTTCTCTTCTTTGAGATTATCTAAAGTAGTGGATATAGATTCATATTTGGCACCTAAATCTTTCGTTTTTTCATCAAGAATTTCTTTTTCTTTTATAGTATCTTCCTTATCAACATTTAACCTTCTTAAACGGGAATTGATATTTTGAAGATTGGCTTTAAGTTCGGATAAGCTATTATTAAGTTTAGTTTCCTGAGCAACTAAATCAAGTAATTCTTCCTTGTGCTCCTTAATCTGCTGAGCTCGCCCATCTGTATCGTTAGATAATTCATTTTGAGTAGTTTCATATTTAACTAATTCGTCATTCTTTTCAGATGTGCTGCTTTCAATTTCCTCAAGCTCATCTTTAGCACTTTTTATCTGCTCGTTTAGCTTTAAAAGTTTTTCATCTAGAGCACTGCGTTGTCCATCAAGATAGTTCACTCTGTCATTTAATTCAGTCGAACGTTCCTTGTCTAAATCTATTTTTGATAAGTTTTTTTCTAAGACAGAATTAACTTCTACCTGATCAGAATGGAGGATTGATAATCGTTTTTCAAAATCATTCAGCTCCTGTCTTTGATTTTCTAGACGAGCATCCATCTCTTTAATGTTATCTAAAAAATCCGCCTCTTTATCTTTTAGGCCATTGCGCTGCCCATCACTTGATGTTTTTTGGTTCTTTAAATCACAATATTTCTTGTAAGCATATTTAACTTCTAACTCTTTTAGTATCTCAAATTGCTCTTTATAACGCTCAGCTTTTCTAGCTTGACGCTCAATAGATTTTATTTGTCTATTAACTTCATTAACAACATCATTAACTCTTTGTAAATTTGTCTCGGTGTGCTCTAGTTTTCTTAAGGCCTCTTGTTTCTTTGCCTTATATTTTGTTATTCCTGCTGCTTCATCAAAGATAAATCTTCTATCATCAGGCTTCGTACTAAGAATTAAGTCCATTTTTCCTTGTTCAATTAATGAATAGGATACCGTACCTACGCCGGTTCCATGAAATAAATCTTGGACATCCTTTAGGCGTACTCTTGTTTTATTTATTAGATATTCACTTTCACCAGACCTGTGAAGTCGTCTAGTAATAGTAACTTCATCATAATTAATAGGTAAAGTCTTATCATCATTAGTAAGCGTTAAAGAAACCTCAGCTATATTAATAGCGTCGCGATTATTAGTTCCATTAAAAATAACATCGCCCATAGATGCGCCTCTAAGAGCTGTAGGCCTTTGCTCACCAAGCACCCACTTTATAGAATCAGCTATATTAGATTTGCCGCATCCATTAGGTCCAACAATTGCTGTAACCCCCGGCTCAAAGTTTACCTTTGTTCTCTGGGCAAAAGATTTAAAACCGAATATTTCTAATTTTTTTAGACGCATTATCTTCTATTTTCCTTTAGATAAAGTACACGTATATATCTCTATATTTTAAATATATCACAGATGACTGTATCTGTCAAGACTGCAATAGGTTATGTATTTTTTTTCTAAAATAATAAAAAAATAGCCACTATATATTGTGGTTCATTAACACAACATATTGTGGCTTAATCAATTAGGGTAATTAACTATTTACCAGAAGCTTGAATTTGTTTAGTAAGAGCAGGAACTATTTTAAATAAATCGCCTACAACTCCATAATTGGCAACCTTAAATATAGGCGCATCAGCATCTTTATTAATAGCAATGATTACGTCCGAGGACTGCATACCGACAAGATGTTGAATCTGACCAGATATTCCGCATGCAATATACAATTTAGGACAGACTGTTCTTCCTGTTTGGCCCACTTGATGAGAATACGGAACCCAACCCGCATCAACTATGGATCTTGAAGCACCTACTGCACCATTTAAAGCTTTTGCGAGATCTTCAATTAGTCCTAAGTTTTCCTTAGTACCAATGCCTCTACCAGCTGCTACTATAATATCAGCTTCACTAATATTAATGGTCTCTTCGATTTCTTCAACAATATCTTTAAGAACTATGTCTGAATTTAATAATTCACTTGATACCTTTTCTTCAATAATTTCACCCTTACGACTCTGATCTTCCGTTGCTTCTGTGAAAACCTTATGCCTGACTGTGGCCATTTGTGGTCGATGATTTTGACACATAATGGTCGCCATAATATTACCGCCAAAAGCAGG
>JAVCCI010000087.1 GCA_030765555.1 Candidatus Kappaea frigidicola | reverse complement strand
GCCCTTTACAGAGATCAATAAAATCACCATCTTTATATATAGAGATTTCTCCATCCTCAAGCTCATCAATCAATTCTAATTTATACGGCTCATTCAACTCTTTAAAAAGCTTTTGAGCTTCTTCTTTTGAAATAATCTCTTTTTGAAATTTATAGTTCTTCTTTATAATTTCGCGCATTTTCTTCTCAATACGCGGCAAATCCTCTTCTTTTATGGGTTGATCAAGGTCAAAATCATAATAAAACCCATTCTCGATTGACGGACCTATTCCCAGCTTTACATTTTTATACATGCTTTTTACGGCCTGAGCCATAACGTGCGAGGCTGAATGCCTTAGAGTATCCAAATTTAACTTTTCCATTTTACACTTGTTTATTTAAATAACTTTCTATTTCGTCATCCAACCACTTTTTTAATTTTGTATTACTAAATTGCAAAGTAGCAATACCATATTTAGACCATTGCTTATTAACTTTACTTCTTTTATCCGTATGGGGATAGATGGATACTTGTTTCTCGGGAATATTAAGACATCTCGACCAATAAATCTTTGCTATTTCTCTATCAAAAGTTTTATATAATCTAACATATAACCTAAGCCTTGCCTCATCAATTTTACATATTTTACGGAGAAATTTTAAAAACAACTGCAACATTCTATAATCTAAATTTGCTAATTGTAATAGCGATTTATTAGTTTTGCTCCCTTCTGTCCAATAAAGCATTAGTCCTATTACTAAAAGTTCTTTATCTTGCGGATTAAGTCTCCTTTTTATCTTAAATGGGTCTCCATTAGGATTTTGCTTTATATAAGCACTTTCACTGCAAGATCTTCTCGGAATACTATATTTTTTTAACCAATATTCAACGGTGCTTGGCATCACCCTGAGTTTGCCTGCAACTTGCGCCATTGATAATCGCTTATTGCAATATAAATTATGAAGTAATTCTTTATTAATCATTCTTTCCCACCTGGTAGATAATAGTGGTGGGCACAATAGGATTCGAACCTATGACCTCTTGCATGTCATGCAAGCACGCTAACCAACTGCGCCATGCGCCCCAATTTTTTAGTTAGTATTTGTTAAAACCTTTTACCATGCTGCACGCTATTTTTTTCTATATGCTAATAAATAGTCATTACTTCCATGGCTTGCCAGCCGTAATCTTGGTGTAGGCTGGTGGGCGAGGTGGGAGTCGAACCCACACGGATTATTCATCCATGGGATTTTAAGTCCCACGTGTCTGCCATTCCACCACTCGCCCTTATAAAAAATTAATATTTACTGGAGGCGGCGAGCGGGATCGAACCGCTGAATAATGGTTTTGCAGACCACTGCCTTACCACTTGGCTACGCCGCCAGTAATACTATATAGTCTCTAAATATAAACTTGATATCAATTTATCACTTACAAGCGAAAAGTCAAGTGAAAAAAGCACTTAGGAGCATTTACCTAAGTGCTGTATTTGTAGTCCAATATAAACTTTCATAGATATACTTATAAACTAAGGCGCGATTACTAAAGTAACGCGCCCATCGCAATAAACCGCCTGATTTGAAGGATCCGCCCCTAATGAATCACTGGCTAAAATATCATTGGAAAACATCAGATATATATTGCGCCCCCCGCAATCAAGGTTAAAAATATCGCCCTTTCCACTTTTAGTAACTTCGGAGTTATCAAGGTAGGGATTTAACCCCGTGGTTAAGTCTGACCAGTTATTAGGGCAGTAACCCCCACTATTTTTAGCATAACTATAAATAGCTATACCGCATTGCCTTAAATTACTCATTGTTTTTGTTTCAATAGCCTGTTGCTGGCCAATGAATATACCTGTTAAAGTAAGGCTAATCAAGATACTTATAATAACTACAACTATCATAAGTTCAACTAAAGTAAAACTTTTTAGCTTCCTCTTCATAATTCCATCTCCGGGCATAAAATTAACATATCGGTCAATCAACTAATGTTAAGCGAAAAGCACTTAAAGATTAATTTTAAAGTGCTTTTCACATTCTTAACAACTGCTAATGACCATTAACTATGGTGCGGTATTAACAGAACCATCAGCTCTAAGTTCATAACCGGTTGCTTTCTCTGTAACTATCTCATCATCAGTAATCAGAACGTCTGTAGAGTCCATAGCATAGAGACTTTTACTCATCACGGCAGCTTCCAGTTCCATATCACCTCCAAAAGCGTTCTCAAACACTGAGTCATCAGTCAAATACCCATCGGTTACCAATTCAGCTACGTTAGCAGGTAATATTCCAGCATTATTCTTAGCGTGGGCGTATAAAGCTATACCTATCTGGCGTAAGTTACTTGCTGTCTGAGTCTTCAAAGCTTCTTCGCGAGCTGTAAATACACCTGGAAGTAACAGGCTTAACAAAATACCTATAATAACCATAACAATCATCAACTCGACTAGTGTAAAACCCTTTTTACTTTTCATCTTGTCCACCTCCTTCTTTCTATTAGCTTTTCTATTTATGTTCTTCAACGTGAGTATCTATATAAACAGACATATCACAATGCCTACAGTGCACTATAGCATCACCAGCACCAATACTATCAACTTTCTTGCTTCTTACTAAAAACTCATAATCATCAACCGAGTCAGTGTAAGGACATTTAAAAGCACTAAGGTTACTTATGTACCCGTCGGTAACCAATTCATTATAATCCTGAGGAAAATTATCATGGCTCATTGCCCAAGCGTTTAAAACTTGCGACACCTGCCTTAAATTATTAGCACATTGCATCTTGACCGCTTGCCTATTAACCCCAAAAACACTGGGTAACATAAGCCCCAAAATAATAAATATAACAGAGAGCGACATCAATAATTCTATTAAAGTATAACTTCTATTTATCGGGCGCTCCATCAACACCCTCTTTTTATCCAATTTTGTTTACCTTTTCCTTGCTATTAAAATTATACCATAGGTTTTGAGATTTGTCAATTATCTGCCTTGATAAATAGCTTTTAGACTTATCTTTCAACGCACTGCAATTAAACGACTTATCTATTACATGATAGGTGTTAATCGTTTCACCAAAGCAGGCCGATTTACCTCCTTTCTGATTGGCAATAATTAAATCTAACCCTTTACTTTTAAGCTTCGCTAATGCATTTTTATGTAAATTTTCAGTTTCCAAGGCAAAACCCACAAAAATCTTACCTTTTCTATGCGCATTAAGACATTTTAGTATATCTGGGTTCTTTATTAGTTGGAGAGTTGATATAGAAGTCTTCTTTTTGATCTTATTTTTCTGAATTATCTTTGGACGAAAATCAGAAACAGCTGCAGTCATTATCAGGCAATCGGCCCATTCTATGTTTTTTTTTAAAGCCTCAAGCATCTCTCTAGCAGTCATTACTTCTATTCTTTTAATGCCTACAGGTTTCTTAAGAGCTACGGGACCACTTACTAAAACGACCTTATGCCCCTGCTTTTTTGCAGCCTTAGCTATTTCATAACCTAAATAACCAGTAGAATAATTAGAGATGAACCGTATGGGATCTATAGGTTCTCTTGTGGGTCCAGCAGAAATCAAAAATTTAAGACCTTTTTTGCACGCCATATTAAAGCTGCTTAAGACTTTTAAAAATCTGATTTATTTCCTGCATATGCCCCATAGCTAATTTGCGATCTAAAAGATTTCCTTTGATGGGGCCAGAAAATTTATAACCTCTTTTTTTGAGTATGTTAATATTTTCAGTAACAATTTTGCTTTTATACATATTTTCATGCATAGCAGGACATATAAGAACTTTAGCTTTAGTTGATAATACTGTCAGTGAAACAATATCATCACACAAGCCTGCAGATAACTTGGCTACCATATGAGCGGTGGCCGGAGCTATCACAATTTTATCTGCCCAACTTGCTAATTTAATATGATTAGGATCATAGCTATCATTAGCAGAAAATATATCTATGTAAACTTTATTTTCGCAGATATAACTAAATAACTCTGGCTTGATCAGACGTGTTGCCTCCTGAGTCATTAGGCAAATTACATTAAAATTACTTTTTTTTAGTAAGCGAACTAATTCACATGTTTTATAAATAGCTATACCGCCACAAATACAGACAATTATATTTTTTTTATTCATAACAACTATACTCCCGAAAAATATTATTGCTTAAAAATTACTTTACCAGCTAAAATTTCCTTTAAAGCAATATTAGCAAACTTTGCCTGAGGATTATCGTCTTCAATTAAAGGCTTCGCTCCTTCATTCAACTGTAGCGCTCTTCTTGAGGCAAGATTTACTAATTTAAAAAGGCTGTCGGTTTTTTTAATGAGCTCTTCAAGTGGGATTTCTACCATTCTTTCTCCTTTTCTAAGCATTTTTTTATTACATTTTTTAGTTCATAAAACGCATTATCTAAATCATCATTTACAATTGTGTAATTATACATATCCAACTTAGCAAGTTCGTCTTTAGCGACTTCTAATCTTCTATCAATCTCTTCATTAGAGTCTGTTAATCTTTTCTCCAGACGACTTTTTAAAGTATTAAAATTAGGTGTTTTTATGAATATTAAAATAGCTTCTGGAAATATTTTTTTTACCTGCTCCGCACCCTGTACATCAATACTTAAAATTATATTTTTACCCTCTTCTATAGCATTAATAACTTTAGTTTTAGGCGTTGCGTAAAAATTACCGAAAACTTCTGCCCACTCAAGAAATTTCCCCTCATCTCTCTCTTTTGCAAACTCATCCTTGGAAAGGAAAATATAATCTCTATTATTTGCTTCGCTCGCTCTTGGCTTACGCGTTGTAGCCGAAACAGATTTAATCAAATCTAGCTCAGAGTCTAAAAGCATTTGCTCTAAAGTAGTTTTACCTGCTCCAGAAGGTGCTGAAATAATGAAAAGTTTACCTTCTCCGCTCATAGATGTTTTTGCTTTCTTACTTGTATCTGGTGACTTGTAATTTGTAACTTGTTTCTTATTTTGTGTTTTTGTTTTTGCTTGTGACTTGGTTATTGGTTATTGGTTATTGTTTGTATCATGTCTCTTGTGTCTTGGTTATTGTTTTTCTTATTCTACATTCTGCACTTGTTCTCTAATTTTTTCAATTTCAGCTTTAATCTCAATTACACTACTTGTAATAGAGTAATCCTGAGTCTTGGCTGCTACCGTATTAGCTTCTCTAATTAATTCCTGAGCAATAAAATCCAGCTTCTTTCCCACTTCACTGTCTCTTGTCATTGATTTTTTTAATGTTTTTATGTGGGCATTAATTCTAGTTATCTCTTCAGCAATATCATAACTCTGAGCTAATGCAAAAAATTCATTGCTATTTTTTTTAGTCTTCAATTCCGCTTTCTCTGCGGCTGTAACTTTCTTTAAATAACGGCTCCGCTGATTCTTTATAACTAGCGGCAATCTTTTCTTAACTTTTGTGAGGAGTGTAGCAATATTATTAGCTCGCGTATTAAGATCCTTAAATATAAATTTACCTTCAGCAACTCGAGATTTAAGCAAGTCCTTAACTGAGTCATCAATAGCCTTCTTGGCTTTATTCCATTTTTTATAATCTGGGTGGGTCTTTTTTTCTAAAGCGATAATATCAGGACATTTCAATATATCATTAAGTGTAAGATTGTCTTTGAGTTTAAATTCTCGTTTAATGTTTTTTAAAGTGTTGTAGTACGAGTTAATAAGTTTTTTATTTACTTTAAGCTTATAATCTGACTCATCCTTTTTTTCAATATTGACTATAACACTTATTCTTCCTCTGCTTACTTTTTGTTGAATAAGCTCTTTAATCTTTTTTTCAAAATGACTTATCTCTTCGGGTAGGCGGACGCTAATTTCAAGATAACGGTAGTTTAAAGATTTTATTTCTACGGTTATTAGGCCAGAAGCAAAAGACGCTTTGCCCAAACCATAACCAGTCATGCTTTTTAGCATTT
>JAVCCI010000056.1 GCA_030765555.1 Candidatus Kappaea frigidicola | reverse complement strand
TTTCGCTTATATCTGTAAAATAACGTTTGAGTATTTTGCGGATAGCGTTGGCTGGTCATTGAGTTTAATGATAGTCGGCATGTCTCTTATAGCTATAGGCTACTTAACTATATATCTGCACCGTAAATTCTCATTAATTCAACAAAAATAATCTTATTTAAGAAATATTTATCTGGAAGGATAACTTAAGTTCTGCGACGTAAAACCTTTTCAAAGGTATTGAAAAACTGAGCCATTGTTTTTGAGAAAGAGTATTCCTTGCGAAGACGTCTGGAAGCTTCACCATCAATTACCACTCTATTTTTTCTAATAAAATCAATTTTCTTTATAATACTATCTGGATTTTTGAAATCTACTATATAATCATCCAGGCCTAACTTCTTAAAAACTTCTTTAACGCCTAATGTTTTATTTATTAATGCTGGAGTACCTGTGGCCATTGCTTCCAAAGGCACATAACCATAAGTCTCAAAGTGTGAAGGGCTAATAATTACATCCTGGTCCTTATAAAATTTGGCAAGACGGTTAATATTCATGGGAGAAGTTAATTTAATGCCCGCATCAATAAACTTATTAGCTTCCTCATGCATTATTCTTCCCTTTTTATGACATTTAACCTTGTAAGTTGAGACCATTTCAATTTTATATTCCGGCCTATCTTTTAATAATTCTGCTAACTTAAGACAAAACTCAGGGTTCTTAACTCCATAGTGCCTGCCTACATACCCTATTTTAAACTTTTTACTTTTAAGTTTTGAATCTTTGACATCGAAAAACTCATCCGGCAACCCATTATGAATTACCCAAGAATGAGGCAATTGAATATTATGAATACTCTCTACAGTTTTCTTACTGTGATTAGAAGGAAACACATAATTGTACTTTGGATTAACAAAGTCCTTACCCATGCGCAACCATATCTTCTTTGTTTCTTCCATTTCAATGATACCACTATAGCGAATTATAAAAGGACTTTTAGTTTTCTGAGCTGCTTTTAAAAGAAACCAAGGAAAATAAAAAGTTCCTACAATCAAGATGATATCTGGTTTTTCTGATCTAATAATATCTGCCATCTTGTCTATAACGGGTTTATAGTGTTTTTTAAATCTTGTATATGATCTAAAAGCATGCAAACCTTCTGGAGTTGGAAATGAATACACAGAGGTATTGCGATGGCGCTTTTTGTACTCACGCTTATCCTCTCTATTCTCATTAATGATAACTATCTCATCATTTTTATGATTAGAGAGAATTTGTTCACGTATCTGCTTAGAAGTACGTGCTATACCACCAATTCCTGTATGTGAAGTTACTAATATTTTCATATTTTCCTTTTTTTACTATAAATACGTTCAAAATAATTTAGACGCGACAAAGTAGATTACTCTAACACATATATGTTTACATGTCAACAATTTATAAAAAATTATATTATAAAAGGGATGAGAATTGAGCTTCGTTGATAATTTTTATGGAGGATTTTTTTTTAGCTTTATTGAGTTTCGAGCCTGGATTCTCTCCAGCAACCAGATAATTAACCTTATCACTAATTGAATCAGTGACTTTACCACCTAAGTCCTTTACTTTACGTTGCGCTTCTGACCTTGAATACCTTAAAAGCGTACCCGTAAAAAGGAACGTTAAGCCTTGAAGAGGACCAGCTTTAGCTTCGTTTTTCATTATAATTCCCGCTTTGAATAAATCTTCAAGCATATGGAGGCTATTTTTACTTTTAAAAAAATCATGAATACTCTCCGCCACCTTAGGGCCAACTTCATTTATATTAATCAGCTCCTCTTTAGTTGCTTTCTTCAATATATCTATATTTTTATACTCACCGGCTAAAATTTCAGCTAAATGCTTACCCACATGCCTAATCCCTAAACTGAATATAAAGCGTGATAAATTTGTCTTCTTACTTTCTTTAATAGCATTTATTAAATTATTAGATGATTTTTCTTTCCAACCGGGTAATTTTAGTAAATCATCCTTAGTAAGATTAAATATTTCCGGAATACTTTTTACTAGCCCTTTCTCATAAAACAATTCAACTGTTTTATCAGACAAACCAGCAATATCCAAGGCATCCTTGGAAGCAAAGTGCTTAATTCCTTCTTTTATTTGAGCCCGACAAGCTATACCTCCAGTACAAAAATAATATACATCTTCATGAACTACCAGAGAATTACAAGCAGGACACTTTTTAGGCATAATGAAATCTTTTTCCTTACCTGATCTAGCTTGCTTATCTACACTAACAACTTGAGGTATAACATCCCCTGCTCTCTGGATTTTTACCTTATCATGAATCTTGATATCTTTTCTCTTAATTTCATCCATATTATGTAAAGTTGCCCTACTAACAGTAACTCCACCAACTTCAACTGGCTTTAATAGTGCTACAGGTGTTAAGGTTCCCATTCGTCCCACCTGAGTAACTATATCCTCAATGACAGTCATTTCTTTTCGGGGTTCAAATTTATAGGCCACGGCCCATCTAGGGCTAGTGCTTCTTTGTCCCATAACATCGTGGTATTCTAGATTATTCACTTTAATTACAACTCCGTCAATCTCATAATCTATTTTATCTCTCT
This sequence comes from Candidatus Kappaea frigidicola, assembly GCA_030765555.1. GTDB lineage: Bacteria > Omnitrophota > Gorgyraeia > JAGLLT01 > JAGLLT01 > Kappaea > Kappaea frigidicola. The sequence goes on along the minus strand of JAVCCI010000056.1, from coordinate 1,425 downwards.
TTTTTTCCATGATATCGTGATACTCTATGGCTTTATCTATGTTATTCAATAGCTTAGTCTCAGAATTAACCTTAAAGCCACACTCTTTTAAGAAATCCAAAACATCCTTTTGAGTCTTAGGCTTTTTATCTGAAACTTCAATGACTTCATAGATGAAAGACTGTAACTTTCGACTAGCTGTTACTGATGCATCAAGCTGCCTTAGAGAACCTGCTGCTGCATTTCTAGGATTAGCAAAAGTCTGCAAATTAGATACTGTATTCTCTTTATTAAGATGATTAAAATCCTTAATAAACATGACCACCTCACCCCTTACAACTAAATGCTTAATTTCTTTTTTGTTTAATTCAAGAGGGATACTACGGACAGTTTTTAAATTTGTAGTTATGTCTTCACCCATTGAGCCATCACCGCGAGTTGAACCTTGAATAAAAATACCATCTTCATAACGCAATTCTATAGATAGACCATCTAATTTTGGCTCTGCAGCATACTCAAGCTCTGTTACCTGCAGCTTTTCTCGGTTTCTTTTATCAAATGCTAGAGTATCTTCTCTATTATGAGCAGCTTGCAAACTTAACATTTTCTTTGCATGCCTGACCTTATTAAATCTACTCTGAATTTTAGCCCCTATTCTTTGAGTTGGAGAATCTTTAGTAATAAACTCCGGATATTGATTTTCAAGCTTTTTCAATTCCAGAATAAGCTTATCAAATTCAGAATCAGCTATAGCAGGCTCATTCTTAACATAATAAAGATGGCTATATTTATTAAGCTTATCGCTTAATTTCTTTATTTTATCTTTTGCATGCTGCTTATCCACTACAACCTATCTCCTTTTAATGCTTTTAAGGAAGCTCTCGACTTTGAGAGTATTTAAAACATCTTCTGCTTCCAGCCAACCACGCCTGGCTGTTATTATACCATATTTCAAACTCTTCAAACCCTCCCTTGAATGTGAATCACTATTAATTACAATCTTTGTATTAGCATTTTTTGCCATGCGGCAATTGATATCATTTAAATCAAGTTTATCGTAAGCTGAATTTAATTCCATAGCCACATTTCTTTTGCGAGTTTCATTAAAAATAATTTCGAAATCCAACTCATAAGGATTTCTTTGAGCAATTAATCGACCTGTTGGATGAGCAATTATATTCACATATTTGTTGTCCATTGCCCTTAGAATGCGCTGTGTCATTTCCTGCTTGCTCAAATCATATCTAAAATGAATTGCAGCAATCACAATATCAAGTTCCTTGAGAATAAAGTCATCTAAATCCAATATGCCATCTTTTTCAATGTCAACTTCAACGCCCTTTAGTATTCTCAAGCCCTTTACTTTTTTCTGAACCTGATCAATTTTTTTTAGGTGATTCCAAAGTTGTTTTTCATTAAGCCCATTAGCAACCTTAACAGCCTTGG
>JAVCCI010000052.1 GCA_030765555.1 Candidatus Kappaea frigidicola | reverse complement strand
GTCAGTGTCGGACACGCTTTAGGTTCAACAGCAATAACATCTATATCTTCACCGTTAATTTTATCATAAATAAAAGGAAAGGATAGCCCTGCAAAATTACTGCCTCCACCGGCACAAGCAATAACTATATCCGGTTTTTTCTCACCAGCTATCTCAAGTTGTTTTTTTGCTTCCAAACCGATAATGGTTTGATGCAGCATAACATGATTTAAAACACTCCCTAAAGAATATTTAGTTTTTCCAGAAGAATCTTTAACGGCTTCCTCAACGGCTTCACTTATGGCCATACCAAGACTACCCGGTGTGTCTGGATATTGCTCTAAGAATTTTTTACCTGATTCTGTTTTGTCACTAGGGCTTGCTAAACATTCTGCGCCCCAAACACGCATCATCATTTTTCTAAAAGGCTTTTGATCAAAACTAATCCGAACCATGTAGACCTTACACTCAAGACCCATGATCTTTGAAGCAAAAGCCAACGCGCTACCCCATTGCCCAGCTCCAGTTTCAGTTGTTAATTTTTTTGTTCCAAATTGTTTATTATACCAAGCCTGCGGTACGGCCGTATTAGGTTTATGACTTCCCGGAGGGCTAGTGCTTTCATCTTTATAGTAAATACGTGCCGGCGTATCTAAAAATTTTTCTAAATATTCTGCTCTTCTTAAAGGAGCTGGTCTCCAACGATACAATATATCTAGGATCTCTTCGGGTATATCTATCCAGCGCTCCCTGCTGACTTCCTGCTCAATAAGATTATCCGGGAAAATAGGCCTAAGCATGTCAGGTGACACTGGCTTACCATCCGGACCCAAGGGGGGCGGAAGTTGCGGTAAATCAGCTGCCAGATTATACCATTTTCTTGGAATATCTTGTTGTCTTAAATAAATCTTTTTATCAGCCATGTTGTTCTCCTTTTGTATGTTTATATATAAATACTATTTCCTTAAAATAAGTACTCTATAGAATCAACATATACTTCTGATGCCTTAGGACTGGCAACTGTACTAAAAAGAAATATAAGATTTTCTATTGTTCCTTTATCAAGTTCTCTGTTAGAAGTTTCGCTGCTGCCATAAAAGCTTCTTTTTAACTCATTAAAATCAAGAACATAATAAGCCCAGCCTGGTTCACCTAATTGGATTGAATGGCCCTGCCAAACGTCTTTATCTTTATCTTCTAGTTGAACCTGAAAACCATTTAAAGAGCCATCCCTATAAACCCACATCGCTATCCCCTTAGCTTCTTCTGGTATGGGCTTATCTAATTTTATAACTGCACACCCCCAAGAAAGTAAAGATTTAGCTTTATACTGGAGCCCCAAGGATTTATCCCCGCTCCAGGCTGCCTTATCAGTGGCAAAAGCTTTAATCGTAGCTTCCCCTGTATAAACACCCTGGATTTTTTTCCTCATTGCTAAGCGGTCAATTTCAAAATCTTCAATTAATACATGCCCTTTAATGTTTGAAGGAATAGGTAGACTCGCAGCAATGTAAGGCTCTATTACGGCCTTATCTGGCCCGCTAAGCTTAATCTGCCTATAAGCTTCTTGCATACCATAATATCCGCTTTTAGAAGACCTATCTGCTTTTACTATGCCCCAAAATTCCTCTATGTGATCATTCTGCACTTCGGGCTCACCACCCTTAGCCCATTGATCTGCGAATTGGAATATACAAATACCACTAGTTCTACTGCGAGCTGCATCAACTAAGCTTTTTATAACTTTACCTTGAATTTTTTCTCCCATTATGGTCGAATAACCGGATTCAGTAATGATAATTGGTTTTTTGTATTTTTTTCCATAGCTCTCTAAATCATCAAAAGCTCTTTCGGTAACCGAATGAGTATATTCGCTGGCTCCATGGAGCCCAGCATAATTATTGAACCCTAAAACATCCAAAAATGAAGCCCCTAAATCATTATAATAGCATCCTGGCATATTAGCCGAGGTCATGGGTCGTGAAGGGTCAGCTTTTTTCACAGCTGCCACTAAAGCTCCCAGCCATTTTTCTAATGTTTCTCTTGGATACTTATTTACAGTCTCGGGACCAAAGGGACCATCATTCCACAAACACCACATTAGAATAGCAGGGTGGTCTTTATCGCGCTCAACCTGACTAACAGCTGCAGCTATATATTTCTTTAGTTCATCCTGGGAGCTAAAATCTGTCCAAGGCCCGGCATAAGCACCGTCATTATGAATTTCCATAATAACTAAAATATTATTTTTATATAATAAATCAAGAGTTTCATGAGGAATGTCCGCAAATACCCTGATAGTATTTACGTTTAGGTCTTTAAGTAGCTGAATATCTTTTTCGACTTGTTTAAGAGGAGTGTTTCTTAAATCATTATCTAAACCACAATAATTTATACCACGAATAAAATAAGGCTGGCCATCAACATAAATGTTTTCTTCATCCCAAGTGATGACGGGTCTGGCCTTGCGCATTAAGCCTGAGCCTGTAGTCGCACAACCAGATAAAATAACAGCCACCATTACTAAAAAAAGAACACAAAAGGCAACTTTTAAAATAAAAGAGTTGCCCGAAAGTAAGGTATGTCTCATCGCGCTATCTCCTTAAAAAATGTACATAAAGCTTTAATTATAATAGCACGATTGAGATTAACCTTCAAGAAAAAATATGATTACTCACTAATACTTACAGGTTGGTGATCGTCTATTTCTATTATAAGACGATTGTCTTTAATGTTATATTTAAAGTTGTCGATATTTAAATGCTCTGGCAAAATTCGAGCTATACTTACATTTTCGCGGGGAATACATAAAACTCTTGATTTTTTATCTACCCTAGGAATCGTTTCGCCCTTAGCTAAAGTAAAGAACTTACCCTCTACTTTAATCCAACCATAATCCATGTCAAGAGCGCGACCGACTAACACTCTTACCTTTTGATCATTTCTGCTTCTCTTCAGTCTGATCTTAACTAATTGACCAGTAAACATTATGTCCTCCCCCTCTTTACGAAAATTAAACATCTTTATTGTACAAGTTCTCGAATTATACCACATAAAAAAATGATTTCAAGGGGAAAGAACAGTTTTTCTAAAATAATTTATAAAATTACTACATTAGCACAAATTTTTACTTCACAAAGATGTCATATCCTTTTTCCGGAGCTTTTTTTTCTTCTTTTTGAAGCACTGGTTTAGATATTTTCTGCGCAGGTGGATTTGTTTTTACTTTCGGATAAACTTTTTTTGTCTTTATATCTTTAGATTTTACTTTTTTATCTTCTTTTACTTCATTGACAACCAATGATGACCCTTCAAATGTATAGCCCTGTTTTACTGTTTTGTCTTCTGTCTTTTGTTTTTCAGGTTTATCCTTCTTTTCACAGTGCCACCATCTTTTTTTTGCTACTCCATCATTTGATTTCGTTTCTGTCTTTTTTGGCTTAGAGGCATCTTTAGGTTTAT
>JAVCCI010000044.1 GCA_030765555.1 Candidatus Kappaea frigidicola | reverse complement strand
TAACCGTAAGGTGTTTCGTAGTATCTTTGTTTCATGATGATTTACTTGCCCTCCTTAAGCATCTCATTAACTTCAGGAATTACTCTTTGGGAAAATTCTTTAGCATCAATATCCCCAAGTCGCAGATGATCTAATGCAGGATATATATATTTGTCTTGAACCTCTCTCCATTTTGAATTAAATGGAGAATAAACAACATATTTAACAGCTTCATTAAGCATACCTTTATTTAATGGTTTTTGCTTATCTCCAGCCCAATACGGGCCTTCAGCAATTTCTTTAATTGCTGGCTGAGCCAAACCTTTCTGTGCCATCATAATTTGACCTTTAGCACCAGCTAAAGCCTTAACAACTTCCCATGCTTCCTGAGGATGTTCTGTCGTCTTAAGGATACAATATGCACTACCGCCGGTTGCAAAAGCTCTTTTGCCATCTGGGCCCTTAGGAAACATAGCCACATCCCAATCGAAAGTATTGATATGTCTAAGAGCTGGACTTTCCCAAATACCAGAATTATACATAGCTACCTGACCTGTCATAAAAAGCTGATTAGCACTTTTACCAGTGCTACCCAAGGCCTCCGGATCAGGACTTACTTTATATTTCGTGTGCAAATCAGCAAAAAATTGTAAACCTGCTATACTTTTTTCAGTCCCCAACATGCATTTTTTAGGACTATCAACATTGTCAACTAATTTTCCACCAAATGTATAAAGACAATTTTCATAAAATGGGCTGTAAAAACCATATTTTACTGTTCTTCCTTTTGAGTCTTGCTTAGTTAAAGCCTTTGCTATCTCAAGCATTTCATCTGTATTCCAATCATCACTAGGATATTCTAATCCAGCTTCATCAAACATACGTTTATTATAATAAACACAAGCAAAAGGAGCTGTATCTCTTGGCACTCCCAAAACTTTGCCATCTCTTGTAAATCTTTTAACAACATCAGGAAAATATATGTCTATGCTAAAATCAGGGTCATTTTGGATATATGGATTTAAATCTGTAAAAAGGTCATGAGTTACAAAATCTACAAATATTCCAACTTCGGCAAAGGCTATATCTGGTGGTGCTCCTCCAGCAACCCGAGTAAGAAGCTTATTAGTATAATTACCAACGCCTGGAGTATGCTGTAGGTCAACATCAACAGTAGGATGTTCTTTTTCCCATTCAGCTACAATATTCTCAATAATTTTTACTTCTTCATGGCTGCCCCAATACATAACTTCTAAATGAATGCGGTTATCATCTTCTTTCTTGCCACAACCCGTAAATAGCAATGCGGCAATTATCAGCGGCAAAAATACAAACCCAACAACTTTAATAAATCTCATATATCTCTCCTTTTACTTTTACGCAACTTATAAAATAACTATAACTTACGAAAAATTATAGTTTTTTAACTTCAATTTATAGTAATTTATCACAAGCGTTTGCTAGGGTCAAGCAATTTTTCAAGCTTGCCCCTCTAGATAAGGTAATAAATTTGATATAAAATCATCTAAATACTTAGGTATTTCTTCATCTGATTGCTCATCTACAGTAGATACCCTTATCATAAAACCTTTAAAAGGTTTGTTTCTAAGAACATCGAAAGCTAAATACATTTGTTGTCTGGTATAACTAGCAAACATTCTTTTTCCTGCCTGGTACCAATAAACGACTAACTGCCTGCCCTTGGGTGTTTGAAACACAAGTCGGTTAATATCTAAAGATTTATTGTTTAAGTTCAGACTAACCATCTTCTTAGAGGTCAGCTCTGCGCTTCCTGAACCTATATAACAGTATTCTGGCGGATGAAAACTGGTTCTATTCTTTTGACTAAAAACTATATAGAGCTGAACATATTCACCCTTAGAATTCACATAATGTCTTAGAATAATTTTATCAGTTCCTAGATTTTCTTGAATATCTTGCATTTCGGCATTACTGATATTAGCATCTTTACCTTTCCAATCGCCAAGATCAAGCGGTAAATTAATCTCAAATGAAGAGCCTTGAGTTATATCTTGAGCTTTAGTCAGATAAGAAACTACCCAAAAGCCAACAATAATAAAAATGATTATAACAATCCAATATTTTATTTTTTCTTTTTCCATTGTAATATTTTATTCACTCCAATTAAACCAAGTAATGTAAATACAAATATCGCATAACCAGAATAATCATGGAACTTACCGGTAGCTACTTCACTACCGTATCTATAGGCTACCCAAAGAAGCAATGTAATCCTCAATATATTACCCAGAAGAGCTAAGGGAATAGATGCCAGAAACAATATATATTTCTTACCTTTGGGTAAATCAGCCATATAAGCAAACAATGTTCCCAGCCCCAAAAGAGCTATAAGAGACCTTAAGCCGCTACAAGGAGAACCTACAGTTAGAACTGTATTAGGCAAATAAATAATGCTTCCATCACAAAAAGCGCTTATACCTAATTTATTGATTAAAACTGTTCCAGCCTTAGCTGCCAAAAGTTTCATTTTAAAACTTATATGAATAACTAATATTCTAGGAAGTGGTATCATAAAAATTAAGAAAAATAAAGGAAACCAAATTTCTTTAGTAAAATTAACACCTCCAAGATAAAGGCTTAAGCCTACTAAAGTAATTAAAAATGATACTCCCTCCATAAAACCTATATCTAATATCAAGCTCAGTACATATAGAAAAAGAGAAGTTATTATTAGAACTAGGCCGAGAGAACAGGTATCTTTTTTTATTACCTTCAATTTATCTCTCTTCAGATATATAAGAGCAAGCGATATAAGGGGAACCAGATATCCGTGGCTATAATATGTATTTGGAGCATCAAACCTCGCAAGCATCCAGATAAATGTCGGCAGGTATATAATGATTAACAAAATGAATATTACCGATAGCTTAATTATCTTTGAATATTCTTTTAACATCATTCTCCATAAAGCTCCAGACGATCTCTTATTTTCCCCACCATGGGATCTTCTGGAAATTTTTCAACCGCCTGCCTATAAATCTCAAAGGCTTTATCACGGCTATTAAATTGCACTTCATATATAGTACCAGTAATCAGCATGGCTTGCAAGGCTAATGGCGAATCTGAATCTTTAATAATATCATCTTGAAGGTAATTAATAGCCTCAAACCATTGACCCTGATCGC
>JAVCCI010000088.1 GCA_030765555.1 Candidatus Kappaea frigidicola | reverse complement strand
CCTGTCCTCCGACCTGTCCTCCGAAGCTTCAGCGAAGGGGGAAGCTTCAGCGAAGGGGGAAGCTTTCACGAAGTGGGATATACAGGGGAAAATTTGAGTTTCATTATGAGAATAATTGGTGGAAAATACAAAAGAAGGCATTTGGAGGTTCTTTCTAAGGGCGTTAGCCCCACGAAAGATAGCTTACGAGAAGCTCTTTTTAATATATTAATGCCTAAACTTGAGAATGCATTAGTTCTTGAGCTTTACGCAGGTAGTGGTGCTTTTGCAATAGAAGCTATCTCGAGAGGAGCTAGAGCAGCTTATATGGTTGATATTGATACATTAAGCGTGTGTGAGAATATTCGAATACTAGATAAAGAAGATGCTTCTAGGGTTAAAGTTGTAAGGCAGGATGCCTTAGAATATATAATGAAAGCACAAAAATTAGGGCTTAAATTTGATTTAATATTTCTGGACCCGCCTTATCATAAAGGGTTGGTAAAAAAAAGCTTGCAAGTACTTTTGGACTATGATATACTGCAGCCCGATGGCTTGATTATTGCTGAATATGAACGAAAAGCTCTAATTAATTTAAACATTAAAGAGTATATAGATACTAGGCAGATTCAAGCTGGTAAAACTTCGTTAACTTTTTTTAAAAAACAAGCATAATATACAAATAAAACAGTGATTAAAAGAAAAGCAGTATATCCAGGTACCTTTGATCCTATCACATACGGTCATCTTGATCTTCTCAAGAGAGCAACTAAAATATTTGATGAAGTGGTTGTAGCTGTGGCTCATTCAGTCAATAAAGCACCGCTTTTTAGTGTTGATGAGAGAGTGTCTATGGTTAAAAAGGCGGTTGCTGGTATAGAGAATGTGAAAGTGGATGATTTTAACTGTTTAGTCGTTGATTACATGATGAAAGTGGAGGCTAGAACAATTATTCGCGGCATAAGAATGATTTCTGATTTTGAATTTGAGTTTCAAATGGCTTTAACAAATCGACAGTTAAATTCAGAGGTTGAGACCATTTTTATGATGCCACATGAATCATATTGTTATCTTTCTTCAAAATTGATAAAAGAAGCTGTGATGTTAGGGGCAGATGTGAAGCAATTTGTTCCCAAAGAAATTGCTGAAGCGCTAACCAATAAACTGAGACCAGAGTAAATGAATATATTGAATAGTATTTACAAAAAGGCCGCATCTAATCCTAGAAGAATTGTTTTGCCGGAATCTCTTGATAAACGTATTATTAAAGCAGCTGCAAAAGTAGCTCAAGAAAAATTAGCTATTCCCGTATTGATTGGCAAAAGAGATAAAATTAACAAGGTTTCGCAAGATTGTTCTGTAAGTTTAAGTGAAGTTGAAATAATAGATAATAACGACGCGGCAAATTTTGAAGAGTTTGCCGCTTTTTATTATAAAAATAGAAAACACAGAGGTGTTACCATAGAAGATGCTAGAGAGGTAATGAAAGATCCGCTTTTTTATGGGGCTATGTTGGTTGCTCAGGGAGAAGCTGATGGATTTGTTGCTGGAGCTGTGACGACATCTGGAAAAGTTGCCAAATCAGCCTTGCATTGTATAGGGGTTGATGACGAAATAAAAACTCTTTCAAGTTCATTTATTATGATGGTTCCTGAGTGTGTTTTTGGTGAGGGCGGAGTTTTTGTTTTTGCTGATTGCGGCATTGTGCCTGATCCCACATCGCAGCAGCTAGCTTCAATTGCGGTTTCTAGCGCTGAGATGCTTCAGAAAGTTTTTGATATTGAACCCAGAGTTGCCCTTTTGAGTTATTCGACTAAGGGAAGTGCGAGGGGTGCTTCTGTTGATAAAGTTGTTCAAGCGGTTGAAATTGCTAAAAAGATGCGCCCGAATTTTATTATCGATGGAGAGATGCAGGCAGATGCTGCTATAGTGCCCGAGGTATCTCAAATGAAATCACCCGATAGCTGCTTGAAGGGCAAGGCCAATGTTTTAGTTTTTCCTGATCTAGAATCGGGCAATATTTCTTATAAGCTTGTTCAAAGATTATCAAAAGCTCGAACTGTAGGTCCACTGCTTCAAGGGTTAAAAAAATCCTGTAGTGATTTATCGCGTGGATGCAATGTTCAGGCTGTTATTGATGCAATAACTATAACTGCTGTTAGAAATTAATAAGGTTAAAATTTTCTATGAATATTCTTGTAATAAATTGTGGTAGTTCGTCTGTTAAATATAGGCTTTATGATATAAGTCAAAAATCAACTTATAACGTATTAGCTAAAGGATTAATTGAAAAAATTGGGCAAGCAACACAGCTTTTTAGTCATTATCCTCTGAATAAGCCCAGCATCAAGAATAAGAAGGTGAAAGCACCAAGTCATCAAAGCGCTATCAAGATGCTTATATCTTATTTGGCAGAACAGGATAAGTATAAGGTTTTAAAATCTCGTAGTGAGATAGGCGCTGTAGGACATAGAGTGTTGCATGGTGGGGAAAAGTTTACTCAACCATGTATTATTGATAAAACAGTCAAAAAGGTTATTAAAGAATATATAAAATTTGGTCCTTTACATAATCCTGTAAATCTTCAGGGAATAATTGCTTGCGAGAAAGAATTGAAAAATATTTTGCAGGTCGCTGTTTTTGACACAGCTTTCGCTCAAACTATGCCTGCTAGTGCTTATTTATATGGCATTCCATATAAATACTATTTAAAACATGGTATTAGAAGATATGGATTTCATGGAACGAGTCATAGATATGTTTCCATGAAAGCAAGTAAATTATTAAAAAAACCAGGTAAAGATCTAAAGATTATAACATGCCATTTAGGTAATGGCTGTAGTATGTCTGCTGTTAAAAACGGTAAATGTATAGATACATCAATGGGTCTTACGCCCTTAGAGGGGTTATTGATGGGTACTAGAAGTGGCGATTTGGATCCTGCAATTTTACTATACCTCATGAAAGAGGATGGGTTTACTCCTCATCAAATGGACGATCTTTTAAATAAAAAAAGCGGTTTACTAGGGCTTTCAGGTGTGGGCAGTGACATGAGAGATGTTCAAGCAGCAGCAGCAAAAAAAAATAAGAGAGCCGAGGTAGCTCTTGATTTATTTATATATAGAATTAGGAAATATGTTGGAGCCTATATTGTTGCTCTAGGTGGGGCAGATGCCCTTATTTTTACCGGAGGTATTGGTGAGAATTCTTTATCCATTAGAAATAAGGTTGTAAAAGGTCTTGATAAATTCATTAAACCAGCTTTAAAAGTCCTTGTAATCCCTACTGATGAGGAATTAATGATTGCACAAGACACTTATAATATTATAAAGAGCAAGTGAAAATAAGAATTTCTGATATTCCACCAAAAGGATTGAAAATTGAAGAGCGACTTGAATTTTCTGAGGTTGATTTTCAAGAGGTGGGTTTACAAGCGACTCAAGAAGTAGAGATTGCTGCAGTTGCAGAGAAGTTAGATAATGACATTAGTATCAAAGGTGAGTATAGGGTAAAATTTAGAGCAATTTGTTATAGGTGTTGTGAAGAATTTGATTATAATCTTGACAAACCTTTTAAATTCGAATATAAAGTCGATAGTAATAAAGAACAAGATTTAAAACTTATTATTACTGAAGATATACTGCTTTCATTACCATCAAAGATATTGTGTAAGGATGATTGTAAGGGTCTTTGTGCAATATGTGCTCAGAATTTAAATATAGATCACTGTAAGCATAAAAAAGAATAACAAGCCAATACTAATACTTTAGGAGGAATTGAAATGGCATTACCAAAAAGAAAGATTTCTAAAACTAGAGGTGCTAAAAAAAGAACACACAAGAAAATAAGTCTTGTGAGTCTTAATAAATGCAAACATTGTGGGCGAATGAAAAAACCTCACGCTGTTTGTCCTTATTGTGGATATTATAATGGTAAGCAGATAATAGAAATAAAAGAAAAGAAAAAAGAAGGTAAGTCAAAAAGTTAAGGGTAAGATATGAAAATAGCAGTAGATGCTATGGGTGGTGATTTTGCACCTCGAAATGTTATAGACGGGTCCATTTTAGCGGCTTGCGAATATGGTTACGAAATTATTCTCGTGGGAGAAGAATGCTCTATTAAAAAAGAGCTAGCTCGACATAAAAAAATACCTTCTGGAATATCTATTAAGCATGCATCTGAAATTATTGGTATGGACGAGCCACCGGCTGTTACCATTAGGAAGAAAAAAGATTCTTCTATTAATGTTGCTGTGAATCTTCTCAAGCAAAAGAAAGCGGATGCCATGTTTACTGCAGGCAATACTGGGGCTATGGTTTGCAGTGCTACTTTAAAGCTTAGAACCCTTGAAGCTGTGGATAGGCCTGGAATAAGTGTTGTTTTGCCTACCATGCTTAATAGTTGTTTGTTGATTGATATCGGGGCCAATATTGATTGCAAACCGGAACATTTATTTCAATATGCTGTTATGGGTAGTGTTTATTGTCGATATGTTTTGGCAAAGAAACAAGTGAGAGTAGGCTTGCTTAGTATAGGCGAGGAAAAATCTAAAGGCAATGAGCTGATTAAATTAGCTCATGGCTTACTAAGTAAAAGTAATCTAAATTTTATAGGTAATGTTGAAGGTAAAGATATTTTCTCAGGTAGAGCAGACGTAATTGTTTGTGATGGTTTTACGGGAAATATTATATTAAAAGTTTTAGAAAGTGTTGCTGAGACTGTAACTGGTTTATTTAAGCAGCAATTAAGTAGTAATTTATTAACAATGATTGGTGGCTTATTAAGCATGCCGGCCTTTAGAAGCTTAAAGAGAAAGGTTGATTATGCTGAACATGGAGGAGCACCGCTTTTAGGAATAGATGGTATTTGTATAGTTGGGCATGGCAGGTCATCTTCAAAAGCCATAAAAAATGGAATAAGAGTAGCAGCTGAAGCCGTGCTGCATGATATAAATCAACATATTATTGATTCGATTAAAGATAATCATGTCTGAAGAAAAAGTGGGGGAAGCGATGAATAAGGATATTCGGGCAAAGATAGTCGGGGTTGGTAATTATTATCCTGATAAAGTTTTAACTAATCATGATCTTGAAAAAATGGTTGATACGTCTGATGAATGGATTACTACAAGAACCGGTATTAAAGAACGTAGAATAGCAGCTGAAAATGAAACGACATCTGATATGGCAGCTAGAGCTGCCAAGAATGCTATGAAGAATGCTGGTATTGAAGCAAGTGAAATAGATTTAATCATTTTAGCTACAGTAACACCAGATATGAATTTTCCTTCAACAGCTTGTTTTGTACAGCAGAAGATTAAGGCAATTAATGCTGCTGCCCTTGATATCTCAGCTGCCTGTTCAGGATTTCCTTATGCCCTTTCGATAGCTCAAGCCTACATACAAACAGGGCAATTTGCAACCATTATGATAGTTGCTGCTGATAAATTATCTTCCATTACTGACTGGGAAGATAAGAATACATGTGTTTTGTTTGGTGATGGAGCTGGGGCTTGTATTCTTAGGTCAACAACATCAAAAAATGGACTTTTATCATTATATTTAGGTAGTGATGGGCGTAAATCTGATTTATTATGTATGCCTGGAGGAGGTTCTGCCAATCCTATTACACATAAAATGATTGATGAACGTTTACATTATGTGAAAATGAGAGGCAGTGAACTTTTTAAGATTGCTATTAAGAAGATGGTTTTATCAGCTGAAAAGGCTCTTGAAAAATGTGATATGACAATTGAAGACATTGATATGCTTGTGCCTCATCAAGCTAATATTAGAATAATAAAAGCAGTTGGTGCACGTCTTAATCTAAAAGATGAACAAGTTTATACTAATTTAGAAAAACACGGAAATTTATCAGCTGCATCAACGATAACGGCATTGAATGATGCAATCTTGACAAAAGCAGTTAAAGAGAATGACATTATTGTTTTATCAGCATTTGGTGGAGGCCTTACCTGGGGAGGAGCCGTTATTAGATGGTAAAAAAGGCGTTTATTTTTCCTGGCCAGGGAGCGCAATGCGTTGGCATGTCCAAGGATTTTTATAATTCCTTTGCTGAGTCAAAAGAAATTTTTGATGATGCTCAAAGTATTGTTGATTTTGATATTCTTAAATTATGTTTTGATGGTCCACTTGAGGAGCTTTCTCTAACAAATATTTCACAGCCGGCTATATTAACTGCAAGCATAGCAGCTCTACAGGCCTTAAGGGCCTCAGGAATCAATGTTACTCCTGATTATGTGGCTGGTTTAAGCTTGGGAGAATATAGTGGATTAGTAGCTGCCAAGAGTATCAGTTTTCAAACTGCTGTAGCTCTAGTTGCTAAACGCGGGAAATTTATGCAGCAAGCTTCTGAGTTAAATCCAGGTAGCATGTTGAGCTTACTTGGTTTAGATATTGATAAGGTTAGTGAGATTACTAAAGAAACTGGAACTTTTATAGCTAATTTAAATTGTCCGGGACAAATTGTAATATCCGGTAAGAATGATAATCTTAAAGCGGCTGAAGTTCTAGCTAAAGAAAAGGGAGCCAAAAGAGTCCTTCCCTTGAATGTAAGTGGTCCTTTTCATACTGAGCTTATGCAGGAGGCTAGTCAAAAGCTTGAGAATGAGCTTGTTAAGACGAAGGTTAAAGAGCCTGCTTGTAATGTGGTTTTTAATGTTACCGGGGACATAGAAGGTGCACCCGATATGATTAAAGTAAATCTTTCTAAGCAAGTGAGCCAGACAACGTATTGGCAGAAATCAGTAGAATATATGGCAAATAATGGAGTAAGTGTTTTCTTCGAAATTGGGCCTGGTCAGGTTTTAAAAGGCTTGTTAAAGCGAATAAATCCAGACCTGAAGGTTTACAATATAGGTTCATTAGAGGATATTGAAAACGTAAAAAAGGACTTAGGAGCATGATGTTAAAAGACAAGGTTGCAGTTATTACGGGAGCTGCCAGAGGAATAGGTAAAGAAATTGCCTTGAAATTGGCTGGACAGGGAGCAAAGATAGTAATTTGTGATGTAAACGAAAATGAGCTTAAAAATGCTCAAAAAGATATTGCTAAATTGGGCGTTGAAGTGATGATGTCCGTAGTAGATGTCTCTTCTTTTCAACAGGTTACAGAATTCATCAACAATGTTCTTGACAAATTCGAAAGAATAGATATACTTATCAATAATGCTGGAATTACTCGGGATAAATTGCTCCTTCGTATGGAAGAAAAAGATTGGGATAGCGTCTTAAGTATAAATCTAAAAGGTGCATTCAATTTGATTAAAGCTGTTTCCAGGCCTATGCTAAAGCAAAAAGGCGGAGTTATTGTGAATATGGCTTCAATTATTGGTCTTATGGGTAATCCGGGTCAGGCTAATTATGCTGCATCAAAGGCGGGGCTAATTGCTCTTACTAAGACAGTAGCAAAAGAACTTGGGTCTAAAGGCGTTAGGGCTAATGCAATTGCACCTGGGTATATTAAAACTCAAATGACAGATGCATTAAGTGATACTGTAAAAGAAGCTATGCTAAAAATGATACCATTGGGCGAATTGGGTACTACAAATGATATAGCCAATTTAGCCTTGTTCTTATGTTCGCCGCAATCCAGATATATAACCGGTCAGGTTATTCAGGTTGATGGCGGCATGCTTATGTAGGTGAAGACAGAACTTAGGCGAGTGAAGCGAGACTAAGTTCTATGTCTGAACTTATCCCGCACATAGAAATTTTAGGTAAATGCGGGATTAATTCGACTACATGATTTATAAATTATTTGTTCTATGAATTGTTGTTTTGTGTAAATAGTATTAAAACTAAGTTCTATATCTGAACTTATCCCGCACATAGAAATTTTAGGTAAATGCGGGATTAATTCGCAGGCGGCCTTACGGCCTATAGTTTACAATCATTTCATTTTGTAAACTATCTGCTCATTAAGAAAGGAGGACAGTAAAATGTCCATAGAGAAAAAGGTTATATCAATAATTGCAGAACAGTTAGGTGTTAAAAAAGAGGAAATTACAACCCAGTCTTCTTTTATAGATGATTTAGGTGCAGATTCTCTTGATACAGTTGAATTAGTAATGGCCTTAGAGGATGAATTCGGAATAGAGATTCCTGATGAAGATGCAGAGAAAATGACAACAGTTGATTTAGCTATTAAGTATATTGAAGAAAAAACTAAAAAGTAAATAATTTGTTGTAGAAAGTATTATGAATAATAAAAGAGTCGTTATTACCGGTATAGGTGTTATTTCGCCTGTTGGTAACTCAAAATCAGAATTTTGGTCATCCATAATTAATGGCAAGGGTGGTATCGGACCTATTACTAAATTTGATGTCTCAGAACACACCAGCAAAATAGCTGGTGAGATAAAAAATTTTGATGCATCTCATTTGCTTAATTCTAAAGAAGCTAGGCGTATGGATGGGTTTGTGCAATATGCCCTAGCAGCTGCTGATGAAGCTATTAAGGATTCAAAGTTAGATCTTGAGAGTGAAAATCCAGAGAGAATGGGTTGTTTGGTGGCTTCTGGGATTGGTGGTCTTACAACTATTGAGCAACAGCATAAAATCCTATTGGAGAAAGGTGCCAAAAGGGTATCTCCTTTTCTTATTCCCATGCTTATTATTAATATGGCACCGGGTCAAATTGCTATAAATTATAATTTAAAAGGTCCTAATTTTTCAGTAGTAACCGCTTGTGCGTCAAGTAATCATGGGATTGGAGAAGCATATCGCATTATTCAAAACGGAAAAGCAGATGTTATGGTTGCTGGTGGTACAGAAAATGCGATAACTCCCTTAGGTCTTGCTGGATTTTGTTCAGCTAAAGCACTTTCTACTAGGAATGATGATCCTGCTCATGCTAGTCGTCCTTTTGATAAAGAAAGAGATGGATTTATAATGGCTGAGGGAGCAGCTATTCTGATTTTGGAGTCACTGGAACATGCTCAAGTGAGAAAAGCTGATATAGTCGCTGAGGTAGTAGGGTATGGGGCTACTTGCGATGCATATCACATAACTGCACCTGACCCTGATGCAAAAGGAGCAATACGCTCGATGGAATTAGCCCTTGAAGATGCTGGTGTATCTGCTGAGAATGTAGATTATATAAATGCTCACGGAACATCAACAATTCTAAATGATAAAGTAGAAACAAAAGCTATAAAAGCAGTATTTAAAGAACATGCCCAAAAATTAATGATAAGCTCAACTAAATCTATGACTGGTCATATGCTGGGAGCGGCAGGTGCAATTGAAGCAGCTGCAACTGCTCTAGCCTTAAAAGAAGGAATTATTCCTCCTACTATTAATTATTCTGTGCCAGATCCGGATTGTGACCTTGATTACGTCCCTAATGAAGCCAGAAAAGTTGATTTTAATATGGCTTTAAGTAATAGCTTGGGTTTCGGGGGGCATAATGCAACCATCGCTATTAAGAAATTTAATAAAAGTTAGGAGAAAACTATGGATTATCTTTTGACCGAAGAACAGAAGATGATGCAGGATTTAGCTCGTAAGATTGCTGACGAGAAAATTAGACCTGTTGCTAAAGAACTAGATGAGACATGCAAATTTCCCTATGAAGCTATGAAGGTTCTAGCTGATAGCGATCTTTTTGGTGTGTATCTTCCTGAGGAATATGGTGGTTTTGGTGGAGGAGTTTTTGAGCTTTGCCTTGTTACAGAAGAGCTTTCCAAGGCTTGTGGTGGTATAGCTGTTTGCTATGCAGCTAGTGCCCTAGGAACCCTTCCTATTCTAATCATGGGTAATGATGAGCAGAAAAAGAAATACCTTCCAGATTTAGCTAGTGGGAAAAAACTTGCTGCCTTTGCTGTTACAGAACCAGAAGCTGGAAGTGATGCTTCTGCCATTCAAACTACAGCAAAGAAAGAAGGAGACCATTACCTCTTAAACGGCATGAAGCATTTCATTACTAATGGTGAGGTTGCTGATACATATGTTGTTATTGCTATGACAAATAAAGCTAAGGGTGCCAGAGGGGCAACAGCTTTTATTGTTGAGAAGGGTACTAAAGGTTTTACTTTTGGGAAAAAAGAAGACAAATTAGGAATACGAGCTTCGGCTACTTCCGAATTAGTTTTTAATGATTGCAAGGTTCCAGCCGAAAATATTCTTGGCAAGGAAGGCATGGGTTTTATTGCCACTATGCGTACTTTTGATATATCAAGACCAGGTGTTGCGGCTCAGGCTTTAGGTATAGCTCAGGGAGCTTTAGATCTTACAGTTGCATATGCTATGCAGCGAAGACAATTTGGTAAGGCTATTTCTAGCTTTCAGGGCATTCAGTTTATGTTAGCCGATATGGCAACAGAAATAGAAGCCGCGAGAGCTTTGGTCTATTCAACGGCCAGAATGATTGATGCTAAGAAGGGTAATGTGGCAGGAGTATCTGCCATGAGTAAGATGTATGCTTCAGATGTCGCCATGAAGGTAACTGTAGATTGTATTCAAGTATACGGTGGCTATGGTTACATGAAAGATTACCCAATAGAAAAATATATGCGAGATGCTAAGATTACTCAGATATATGAGGGTACTAATCAAATTCAGCGAAATATAATCGCTGCAAATCTTTTAAAAGAGTCACGAAAAAAATAATATAAAAGAGGTAAATTTTGCTTAATATTGTAGTCTGTATAAAACAGGTGCCAGATACAACGGATGTCAAAATTAACCCCAAGACCAATACTTTGATAAGAGAGGGTGTTGAGTCAATCATGAATCCTTTTGACAGG
Source organism: Candidatus Kappaea frigidicola (assembly GCA_030765555.1). GTDB lineage: Bacteria > Omnitrophota > Gorgyraeia > JAGLLT01 > JAGLLT01 > Kappaea > Kappaea frigidicola. The sequence continues at coordinate 1,416 of JAVCCI010000088.1, read as the reverse complement.
TATGCTGTTGAGGAAGCTTTGCGTATAAAAGAACAACATGAAGGAAAAATAACTGTTCTTACTATGGGGCCACCTCAAGCAGAAAGCATTTTAAGGGAAGCGATTTCCATGGGTGTTGATGAGGGAGTTCTTTTATCAGACCGCGCTTTTGCCGGCAGTGATACTTGGGCTACAAGCTATACTCTTGCTAATGGCATTAAAGTCCTGGGGAAATTTGATATTATTCTTTGCGGAAAACAGGCGGCTGATGGAGATACGGCTCAAGTGGGCCCTGGCATTGCTGTGCATTTAAATATTCCACAGCTAACCTATGTAAAAAAAATAGAAAAAATAGAAGATGGCAAAGTAACAGTGGAGAGATTAATAGAAGAGGGGTATGAAGTTATCGAAGCTTCGCTACCTTGTCTTATGACAGTAGTTAAAGAGATAAATGAACCAAGGATACCTTCTTTGAAAGGTATGATGAAATCAAAGAAAGCTGAAATAAAGAAAATAAGTGCTGCTGATTTAGATGTTAAAGCTGAGTATTTAGGTTTAGATGGATCACCTACTCAAGTAGTAAAAATTTTCTCACCCCCCCAGCGCCAAAAAGGTGAAATATTTGAGGGTGAAGTATCTGACATTGTTGAAAAAATATCAGGTGTGATTAAGGGGATAAATTGAAAGTTTTAAAAGGTATTCAGATACTTGAAGATAAATGTGTTGGTTGTCAAGCCTGTTTAGGAGTGTGTCCTTATGATGCTATTTATATGCAGGGCAAAAAAGCCAAGATAGATTATGATAAATGTACTTTGTGTGGGGCATGTGTTTTAAAGTGCAAGTTTGAAGCCATTGAAATGGAAAAAAAAGCTGGTTTCAAATCAGTAGTTTCTCTTGAAGATGCCAAGGGTGTCTGGGTCTTAGCTGAGCAAAAAAATAACAAAGTGCAGTCGGTATCATATGAATTATTAAATAAGGGCAGAGAGTTAGCCGATGAACTAAAGGTTGAATTAACTGCTGTTTTACTTGGCTCTGATGTTAAAGAAGAGGCTCAGTGTTTAATACATAGAGGAGCTGATAAAGTAATTATTATAGAAGATACAACATTAAATCATTATCAAAGCGGACCTTATTCAGCAGTAATTACTGAAATTATAAAGAAATACAAGCCCGAGATTATCTTAGCCGGTGCAACGACTATCGGCCGCTCATTAGTTCCACGTTTAGCTATTAAGCTTAATACAGGATTAACAGCAGATTGCACGGCTCTTGAGATTGATAAGAAGAATAAATTACTTCTTCAGACAAGACCTGCTTTTGGCGGTAATATTATGGCGACCATTATGTGTCAAAATCATCGACCACAAATGGCCACAGTCAGGCATAAGGTTTTCACAGAAGCAACGGAAGATCAGAGTCGTAAGGGTGAAATTATTG
>JAVCCI010000005.1 GCA_030765555.1 Candidatus Kappaea frigidicola | reverse complement strand
TCTCACGAATAATGCTCCCTTTCTATCATCGCTCTCATCTGATAGATATTCCATCCAATCGCTTATTTCATCAACCACAAAATTATCTGATATACATCCGGTTTATACCCATGTTCCGAACCGTCACGGTTCGGAAACCTTTATTACCCCCGGGATATCTCAAGTTGATCTCTTTATTGAGGTTTTTATTGTTGGAGGCGAGACCTCGAACAGATTAAAGGGAAGTTGACCCCTTTATTATCTTCATTATCAAAGACTTTCGGCAGCAATTACCACGCTGGGTTATATGATGTGCTAATTCAGGTATGACTTCTTGGCATGCAGATATTATCTCGTGACAACAGCTATATGTTAATAGAAAAGGTGTCTGTCACTTTTATACCCTTTATAATGTTAGTTACATCGACTTATACATCTCTACAATTTTTATCTTTCTTGATGATTTTATATATTGCGTCTTTCTTTTTTTAACAAGTTAAAAAAGTAAATCCAAATTAGAGTCAACTAAAAATCTTTGGGGTCTATGTTATCTATAATCTCTTCTTTTTTATTAAACCTTAAAATATCATCTTTAAAATATTTTTTACCATTTATTACTATATCTTCATTTAAACCTACCTGTTCAATTTTTCCTGATTCAAAAAATATAATACACGATTTTTCAGGCCAAAGTATATTTTGAACTATTACAGATTTTGATGGAAAAAAAGTCATATTTTTTCCGTCCTCGCTGAATAAAATCAAGGTCTTTTTAGGCCAAATAACCTCATAAAACGTTAAGGGCTTTGACGATTTAACATTCTCAAGTTTTCCGCTAGGATAAATAGAAATTATACTTTCCTTAGGCCAAATTATATTTTGAATTTTTTTATCTTTAGCCAAGGTACAACCTGTAAATTTACCTTCTTTATCATACCATATCATTAAATCAACATTACAAGGAACGCCTTGGACCATTTTAATTGTAGGTATTTCTTTAATGCCTATTTCACTGAATTCAATACGGGTTCCTTTTTTTCTTAATTTCCCATCTACTTCTATTGATTTAGATACGGTAGCATACTTAAGGTCTCCATCCTCTTCAAACTCTATACTGCTTCCTATAGGAAATTTTATACCATTTATCTCTGTGTCTTTGGCAAGAGTAGCACTTTTGAGCTTACCGAATTCGTAAAAATTTACCTCAGAGTCTTTGACACAAAAAATGTCCTGAATTTTAAACGACTCTGACAACACAGCAGTTCTAATCCTGTTTGTATTTTTATGAAAATTTACTCTAGAGCCTTTGATACAAGGAATGCCTTGAATTTTTTGATTTTTAGATAACATAATAGAGCTAAGTTTTCCTGTACTACCAAACTTTATCTTTGTGCCTTTCGGCCATATCATACCTTCAACGAGCTGATCTTGCGATAGTATAGCTGTACTAACTTTATTATATTTATTAAACCATACTTCGGAATCCTCCGCGCACGGAATATTTTGAATAACCATATCTTTAACTATTTCAACAGATTCGATGTAGCCAGCTTCGCGGAAATCAATAACAGTTCCTCCTGGCCATACAATATCTTGAATCTTTTTGTCTTTAGCTAAAGTAAGAGTTTTAGGTTTAATATATCTATTAAATATTACCTCAGAACCCTCGGCACAGGGCATGTTTTGAATAAATATATCACTTACTAACTTAGCTGATATAAGATTGCCAGATTCAGTTAGCCTGAGCTTTGTTCCCTTAGGAAAGTTTATACCTTGAATTTCTTGATCGTCAGCTAACGTTGCTTTTTCAAGGCTACCAGTTTGGTAAAAAGTTACACCAGACTCATAAAACTCAGGTGCGCCTTTTGCGCATTTTATACCTTGGATTATTTGCGCTTCAAATAAAGTTGCACTGCTAAGTTGTCCTGACTCATGAAAGTGAATAAAGCCCTGAGCACATTTAATATCTTGAATCACTTTATCTTGCTTTAAGCTAGCAACAACAAGTTTACCAGCTTCATTAAAACCAAGACAGGTACTTTCATTGTACTCTATGCCAAATATTGTCTGGGATTGGGATAATATAACATAACTAAATTTACCAGATTCGTAAAAACTTAGACTAGTACTTTTATGCCATGTTATACCTTGAATTATTTGAGGCTGAGATAATTTTGCTCCTTTTATGTGACCTGATTCATAGAATTCTACGGAAGAATCCTTGGAACAGTGAATACCTTGGATTATTTGAGGCTGAGATAATTTTGCTCCTTTTATGTGACCTGATTCATAGAATTCTACGGAAGAATCCTCGGAACAGTGAATACCTTGGATTTGATAAGATTCTGGCAGATGTGCTAAATATAGTTTTCCGGATGGATAAAAGGAAAATTCCGTTCCTTTTGGAAATGTAATCCCTTGCGTAGTTATACCTTTTTGCCTTTCCAGAGAAAGAAAAATAGTACTTGCTGTTCCTATTACAAATAATGAAATTATACACGCCCATAAGACTTTTTTAGACATATCAGTTTTATCTCCTTAGGTATTATTATACTTTTTTTCGGTGTCCATTAAAAGAGGGGAAGAATCCAACATGACCCCTTTAGCCGTATATTCTTTTAACCCTGTCTCCTATCCAACAAAGTAACTCATAGGGAATAGTTCCAGCTGCTTGAGCCAATTTCTCTACATTTATTTCTTTACCACCAGACTCACCGATAAGAATAACTTCATCACCTAAAACTAAACTGTCTATTGAGCTGACATCAATCATAATCTGATCCATGCAAATATCACCAATTACGGCAACTTCCTTGCCTTTTATAAGCACTTTTGCTTTATGGGTCAACAAATGAGTATAGCCATCGGCATAACCTACGGGCAAAGTAGCTATCTTCATATCCTTTTTTGCAATAAAAGTTCTACCGTAACTTATTGACCTGCCCGCTTCAACATTTTTTATATAAATAACCTTTGTTTTCAAGGTAAGAATAGGCTTAACGTTAATAATTCTTTTAGAAGCTATATCAGGATATACTCCATATAGGATAATTCCGGGCCTTACTAAATTAAAATGAGCTTCTTTGTAATGAAGCGTTGCCAAACTAT
>JAVCCI010000018.1 GCA_030765555.1 Candidatus Kappaea frigidicola | reverse complement strand
TACAGGATTTAGATGTATATACCTTGTTAATTTCATAAAGTACGCATCTTAATCTACCAAAATAGACTGATACCGCCCTTGAAACAGATGGACGCACTTCACGCTTTATGTATTGTAATATGTTGTATATGAGCCATTAATATAATGCATTATGGAAGAAAGGTTTGGTTCGGGCGTTTCAATTTGAAGATGGTAATGGTTGGACATTAAAGCGTAAGCATAAAGATAGAATCTAAATTTATCTTTTGCTTTTTGAACATACTCCAAAAACTTCTTGTAGTCATATTCACTTATAAATATCTTTTTCTTATTGTCTCCTCGACTAGTAATGTGATATAAACAATTTTCTCCTTGTAATCTATAGAGACGTGACATAGGTACATTGTATCTTTTTAGTTACCTTTGTCAATCTATTTCACGTTTCAGTGCCTGACCCCGTTGTTTTGTTTTCTTTTTTTAAAATGACGAAGATATTTTGAAGGGGAATGCTTGCTTTTGTTTAACTTTTATATCAATAGATGACCGCTTATTTTTCATTTATCCATTCAATTGTACGAGTAGCTTCTTCTATCCAATCGCCTTGATGGGACGTGTCTAAAACTTTTTGTAGCACAGAAAGGGCTTTTTCTTTTTCATCAAGATTTGCATAAATCGTTCCTATATTACATTGTGCTTCAGTTTTATAAAGACTATCAGGGTATTTTTTGATAAAATCCTTAAAACCATTGAGTGCATCATGGGCTATTTTTTTATCTTGAGATTTAAATTGATAGTTTATGTATAAACAATAAGTTAGATTTAAGTAAGTAATTTCTGCGAGGCCGTATTTATCTTCAGGGTCTAACTTTATTACTTTTTTAAAAAAAAGCATTGCCTTTTTAATATCCATTTTATCCATATAATAACAACCTAAATAATAATTAGGAAGGGCACCATCAAGCTCATCATTAAATCGTGTTAATTCTAAGTATTTATTCATAGGGTATGTCTGAATTACTTTTTTAGCAACGTCTCTTAATTTATCTGGTGATGCATAACCAGTTATTCGCTCAATCTCCCTGCCGTCCGGCTTAGTAAAGATAATGGTGGGGTATCTTTGAACATTATACTTTTTAGTAGTAATTTTATCTTTTTTTTCATCTATTTTGACAGCTGTAAAAAATGCAAAGGGATATGCCCATAATTCCTCACTCTCAAAGGATGTAGTTTCTAATCTCTTACATTCTTCAGAGTCTTCTTTATAAAAATAAATAAACATATAGATATATCCTCTGGTTTCTGCAATTGCTCTTTGATAGATATAGTCTTCTGGAGGTATACCATTTTTATATATAGAGAAGTCTCTACCAAAATGAATGGCAGAAGAAGACTGATTCCATTTAAAGGAATAAGCTTCTAAAAAGTTGGAGATTAATGCTACTATTAGTAAAATAGTCAAGAAAGGAATAAATATATTATATTTTTTCATCTTTTTAATTCTCCTCCTATTCAACCTTTTTTAACCAAGTACTAACCAAAGAAATACTTATTAAAAGACTGAAATAACGAGATACACTCTTAAATAAGACTAATAGTTTATTCGTATATAACTTAACAGAACTTTTATCTCCATCTGGAGTGCAGCATGTGCCAGTTGTGCAATTTTCTCCTTGTAATCTATAGGGACGTGACATAGGTACATTGTATCTTTTTAGTTACCTTTGTCAATCTATTTCACGTTTCAGTGCCTGACCCCGTTGTTTTTTATCTTCCTCCTTATTTTTGAATTAAAAGTCAACAATTTAATATCATCAACTCTTAATCTCTTTTCTAAGTTCTTCAATCATCCTCATTATCTTCTCTCTTTGCTTACAGCCAATAGCAAAATAGATAGACACCCCTAAGTTGCCACCAATGAAAAAAAGAATTAAAAGAAGTATTATCATCATTTCCTTTTCCATTTTTACTCACCCCCTTGGTTTTTAGTCGGGACTATGTATAAATCAACCAACTTTGCTGATTCGCTTTCTGGATAATCCTCCTTGAGTTTCTTACATTCAGTAGTTGTTTGTTTATGGTCTTTTAATAAAAAATAGTAATTCCGTATCACATATAGTTGTGCTTCTGGACAAAACTTGCTTTCAGGATAAAGCTTAAGAAACTTACGAAATGCCTTTATTGACTCTTTAGCATATTTAATAACCTTCTTATTTCTTCCCTTCCCAAAAAAGATCTTACTACCTTTGGAATATCGCATTTCCCCTATTCTCAACAAAGCAACTTCACTCTTTGGATACTTCTTAATGAGGAGTTCATAATGCTTTTGGGCATCTTTATATTCTTCCTCGTTATAAAATTCATCCGCCATATCCTTAATTATTTCCGCCGCTTTATTGGTATCATAATAATCAGCTGTCATATCACAATATTTATCTAATGCTTTAAACCTTTTCTTATATTCAGCTTGCTCTTCATAGCATTGAGACAATAAGGGGTCAGGCACTGAAACGTGAAATAACCTTGTCCATCTCTTTTCTGAAGCTACTATCTTCTTCCATCAATACCTCAACGCTCTTGGCCGCCTTGCTAATCGCTGTAGAACCTATATC
>JAVCCI010000055.1 GCA_030765555.1 Candidatus Kappaea frigidicola | reverse complement strand
TATAATCAATTCTATCACAACCTAAAAAAACTATCTTACCCTCCAAAGACAACTCTTTCTTTAGTTGATCAGCTCTCTCTTCAGTTTCTTTTGAGACCACTTGATCCTCAATCTCCTGAGCATCAACACTAATAGGAAATGATCTTACAAGAGTTTCATGACCTTCTCTAATAATAGAGTTTCTTTCTCGGTCAGTCTTAGCTTCAACCTCCCTTTCAACTGTATCAATGAAATTATCAGCATGGTATCTTATGTGAAACCCAACTAAATCATTGGCCAAAATACCATCAATTATTTCTTTCTTAAAAGGACAAATTCTAAATACATCCGGGTTAGGCCAAGGAATATGCCAAAAATATGCACAAATAACATTAGGGTTTTTCTCTTTTATATATTTAGCAACTAAGGCCATATGAAAATCTTGAAGCCAAACAATAGTCTTCTTTTTGTCTGAATCTTTTATTTCACCCAAAACAGCATCAGCAAATTTCTTATTAACCTTTTTATACTGCTGCCAATCGCTTTCTCTAAAAACCGGCCTAGTATAAGAAATATGCGCTAAAGGCCAGAGGGTTTCATTGGCAAAGCCGTAATAATAACCCCGCTCCTCTTCTTTATCAAGCCAAACTCTTTTAAGAGTATATTGTGGATTATCAACTGGCACTCTTATTTTACCTTCTTTATCAACTACTTTTTTATCTCCACTCCCACTTCCATGAGCAATCCAAGTGCCACCACAAGCCCGCATAACCGGATCAAGAGCTGTAACCGCGCCACCTCCCGGTCTCCAGATTACAATCTTGCCCTCTTTCATGGTGTGAATATAAGGCTCTCTATTGGAAACAACTATTAAGTTATATTCCCCCAACTCATTAATAATAGTATTTTTTAAATATTCTTTTGTATACATTAAGCCTTATTCTCTTTTATATATACGTCTCTAATTGGAAATGGAATAACGATACCTTCCTTATTATATCTTGCATGAAGACGTTTAATAAACTCATGTTTAATTAGATAATTATCCACGAATTCTTTACATCTTAAAATAACTGTAAAATTAATACTGAAATCATCAAAGGTATGATATCTAATAAAAGGTTTAAACCCTGCCACTCCACCCTGAACTTCTTTCAGGGTTTCTTCCCCAACTTCAATAGTAACTTTTTCTACATGCTTTAAATCACTCTGATAATGAACGCCCACCTGAACTAAAACTGCCATTTCAGTCTCAGGCATATAATAATTAGTAAGAACTGACTGGCCTAGTTTTGAATTAGGAATTATAACAATGTTATTAGGTAACATTCTAACTTTTGTTGCTCTCCAACCAATATCCACCACATAACCTTCCTCACCAGTTTCAAGTTTAATAAAATCTCCTATTCTAATATTTTTAGCAATAGTTACATAGATACCACTAAAAATATTAGCCAATGTTTCTTGTAAAGCTAAGGCAACAGCTAAACCTCCAACCCCCAAGGTTCCCAAAATAGGCGTAATAGAAATACCTAAGGACCTTAAAATAATTAGACCACCCATTAAAAAAATCACTATGCGGGTTATATTTTTAGTAAGACTGCTTACTGCTAAGGCTCCGTCTTCTTTTTCAGCTAGAATACTTAAGGCTGTTGAAAATATATTAGCTGCAGCTACAGTAATGGTTAAAACCAAAGCGGTTAAAAGTAACTTACCCATAAAGGTAGTCTGGGCAACAGCTATACCCCACATATCAAGGGCTACATAGAGGCCCATAATAAATGTCCAAAATGGAACCCAGCGCTTTAGATTTTCTATTAAAACATCGTCCCATTTAATTCTTGTCTTTTTAGCCCAAGCCAAAAGATATTTTGAAACTAAAAATCTTAAAATTACTCCCAATAATAAGAAAAATGCAAGAACCAATAAAGGTAAGACTGCTTGAACTGTGGGATTTTCAATTATAGACTGGAAATTCTGCATATAACACCTTTCTACTTATCTATGTTTAAGTATAGCTACTGTATATACTTAGGTCAAGAAAAAACTTAAATTAAAGCTTAATTTTAAGTATAGCCTTAGCCATTTCTTTCTTGTGATCCTGAAGTTTTCTAGCTAATTTAGTATCCAAAAGGGCTAATATCTCTATCGCATATAAAGCAGCGTTTTTAGCACCCGTTGCACCTATAGCCATACAAGCTACTGGAACACCTGAAGGCATCTGAACTGTTGAAAACAATGAATCAATTCCCTTTAAATCTCGAGTATCCATAGGAACACCAATAACTGGCAGAATCGTATGAGCTGCAATGACTCCAGCTAAATGGGCTGCTTTACCAGCAAAAGCAATAATTACTTTTATGCCTTTATCTTTTGCTTTTTCTACATAATCTGCGGTGGCTTTTGGAGTCCGATGAGCAGAAAGTACTTTCATTTCATATTTAACCTTAAAATCCTTTAGGATCTTTTCTGCCTCTTGGGCAACTTTTAAATCAGATTTACTACCCATAATAATAGCTATATCAATCTTTTTCATAAACTTCTCCAAAATTTAAAATTAGTTCTTTAAGAAACCGCCATCTTAATAATTATCATCCCTACTATACAGACTCTTCCCGCGCCTCCAACGCCTCTTCATTTTTTTTGACCAAGCTATCATAGGCCGCTGCCGCTGCCGCTGCTGTCCATGGTAGAACAAACACTACATTTATCAAATAAGGAATTAATCCTATAAATATAAGATTAGAATCTAACTTTTGCAACCCGTAAGCAATAGGTATTCCCAATAAGGTTAAAAGGCCTATTGCAACATATAAAACAAAAATGAGGCCTCTATAGCCTTTTGTTATTTTCTTACTATATTTCACAGACTCTACCGCGGACATCTTCTTGTCCATAACCGCGTAAACACACATACCAAACATCAGAGAAAAAATTATCCCGGGTACAATGAGTAAAAACAATCCTCCCAATATAATAAGGGTAAAGAGCATCTGGGTGGTCCATGCTCTGCCAAAACACGAAAAGGCGCTAAAAACATCTGAGGCCTTAACCTCTTCGCCTCTTATTGCCCTCAGGAATAAAAAAGCCCACCCTACCGCTAAAACCGGTATAACTATCAAATTGCTAAGGGCCTGAATAATCGTCCCCCAATTCGATAAACCAACCACTGCAGAACCCAAACTAACAGCGCTAAAAATCACCGACGCCCCTATAAGAGGCTTTGGTCTTTCCTTATAAACCTGCCAGCCGCGCGAAAACCAACTCTCAACAGATAGGGAATTTTTTTTTATCACCACTTCTCTCCTTCATTGATATAAACTTTGTTATCTTTTTTTAGTGTCTACACGATAAGCTGCTACATCAATCTTTTTCATAAAAATCTCCTTTTATGAAACCATAATCCCAACAATCATTAAGCCTAAAATAAGTAAGATTAAGCAACCGTTAAAAATAAGACCTAATATGCCAAATAGTTTCTTAGCTTTCTTCTGAACTACGGCTGCAATACCGAGTCCCACACCAACTAAGTTAGCAAACATCCCCAGCATAATAAACATCCCAATAACCACTGCAGCAGCCGAGACCTCACTCATCTGACCCTCAACCTCTAAAACTCCAGCTGAGATAATAACTAAGAACTCCACAACACCAGTAATCAATGAAATTACAAATGAGGCTACCCCTAGACGAGAATGTTTTAAAACTTCATTTGGACTATTTTCCATATTTCCTACTCCTTTTTACCTACCTACAGCTTTACGACCAATATCTTTTCTATAATACATACTATCAAATGATATCAATTCAATTGCTTTATAAGCCTTATCAATGGCCTGGGTAATATCATCACCTAAAGCAGTCACACCTAGCACCCTGCCGCCATTCGTATATATTTTTTTATCTTCTCTTTTAGTGCCAGCATGATAGACAATAACGTCTTTTTGCTTACCGGCCCTATCCAATCCCGTAATCTCTTTTCCTTTTTCATAACTACCGGGATATCCACCGGAAGCGATAACTACACAAATACAACTTCTTTTATCCCACTTTATTTCAACTTCATCCAACTTACCTTCGACAACTGCTTCCAAGGCTTCTAAAAAATCTGATTCTATTCTGCTTAATATTGCCTGCGTCTCTGGATCACCAAAACGAACATTATATTCTAAAAGTTGTGGTCCATTTTCAGTCATCATGAGGCCAGCATAAAGTACACCTTTATAATTTATACCTTCTTCTTTCAGTGCATAAATTGTCGGACGAATTATATCTCTCATGATATCCTCATACAAACTATCATTTATAATCGGAGCCGGTGAATAAGCTCCCATACCACCCGTATTAGGCCCTCTATCTTCATCATAAATTTGCTTGTGATCCTGACTGGTTGCCAGAGGACAGATATGATCTCCGTCACATAAAACTAAAATGGATGCTTCCTCACCATAAAGACGCTCTTCAACAGTAACTCTCTTGGCAGCATCGCCAAATACTTTATCTTCCATCATTAAATCTATAGCTGCTTTAGCTTCTTCTTTATCTGCCGCCACAACGACACCTTTACCAGCTGCTAAACCATCAGCTTTTATTACTTGCGGTTTATCGCATTTATCAATATAACTCTTGGCCTTTTTCGAATCATCAAACACCATATAATGAGCTGAGGGAATATTATATTTTTTGCACAAGTCCTTCGTAAAAACCTTACTGGCTTCTAAAGAAGAAGCTTTTTTATTCGGCCCGAATATTTTTAAATTTCTTTCTTCAAAAAGATCAACGATACCCTTAACCAAAGGAGCTTCAGGACCAACAATGGTCAAATCTATTTCGTTCTCCTGGGCAAAATCAGCTAATTTTTCTATCTCATCGGCTTTAATATTAACAATTTCAGCAAGACCTTGCATACCTCCGTTACCTGGAGCCACATAAAGTTTAGATAATTTTTTACTTTGGGAAATCTTTTTTACTAAAGCATGCTCTCTTCCGCCTGAGCCGATAACTAATACCTTCATATAAACAATTCCTTTATCCGATTATTACTGATTTCTTATGTGATTTCTTACAAGTACCAATAATATATGCGTTGGCTTTTTCTTTCTTTAAAACCCGCAGAGCTTTATCAGCATCATTTTTTGAAACCACAACTACCATACCTATACCCATATTAAAGGTATGATACATCTCTTTCATAGAAGCCTGAGTCTTTTCTTTTAGCAAAGTAAAAACTTCTGGGATTGGCCAGCTACATTTAAAAATCTCACAAGTTATTCCCTTGGGAAGGATTCTGATTATATTATCAGAAAATCCTCCGCCAGTTATATGGGCAATACCTTTAATTTTTACTTTATCTTTTAAGGATAAAATAGGTTTTACGTATAACTTTGTTGGTCTATAAAATAATTTCTTATTTGTTTTAATGTATTTTAAAGAAAATGCCTTTCTTACAAATGAATAACCATTAGAATGAATTCCGTTTGAAGCCAGACCGATAACAACATCTCCATTTTTTATACTTGAGCCATCTATGATTTCTTTTTTATCTACTAAGCCTACACAAAAACCAGCCGCATCATATTCATCACTCTCATAAAATCCAGGCATTTGAGCTGTTTCCCCACCTAAAATAAAACAACCGGATTCTTTACAGGCCTTGGAAATCCCTTTTATAAAAGCAGTCAAATCTTTTAATTTCAAACTACTTGAGGAAACATAATCCAGAAAAAATAAAGGCTTAGCCCCGCAGGCCACTAAATCATTCACGTTCATAGCTACTAAATCAATACCTGCCGTCTCATGCTCACCTATATAAAAAGCTAATTTTAGTTTTGTTCCCACACCATCACAACTAGCCGCAAGAATAGGTTGTTTAATATTTTTTAAGTCCAATTTAAAAAAACCTGAAAAACCCCCAATAGAACCCAATACAGCTGGATTATTAGTTTTAGCTATTGTTTTAATTGACGCAATTAGCTTATCCGCTTTGCTGATATCAACACCTGATTTTTTATAAGTTAGTGCCATTGTATTCCCCTATAATACATTATTCTTAATATAATTAACCGCATTTTTAAAAATTATATTGCCATCAATCGGCTTGGCTTCTTTTAATCTCTGTGCCCTAGGATTATGATTTAAGGTTAAGAATCTTTCCGGATGCGGCATGAGCCCAAAGATACGACCTGTTTGATCACATATACCAGCAATATCATCTATAGAGCCATTAGGATTATCAGGATAACTACCTGTTTCACCTTGGGCATTTACATACTTAAAAACAATTTGATTATTATCACCCAATGATTTAATAACTTCTTTATCTGCTATGAACTTCCCTTCAGCGTGCGCTATTGGTAGCTCCATTACATCCTTAATATTTTTAGTCCAGATGCAGGGGCTTTGCGGATTATTTTTTAAATAAATCCATCTATCCTCAAACTTACAACTATCATTTAAATTCAGAGTAGTTGTCTGATTAAAGGTATTCCCCTCGGGTAAAAGACCCGACTTAACTAATACCTGAAATCCATTGCAGATACCAATAATTAATTTACCATCATTTATAAATTTTGAGACATCATCTTTTAAATTGAATTTAAGTTCATTAGCTAGAATTCTACCTGAAGCTATATCGTCCCCATAAGTAAATCCTCCGGGAATAGCAAGGATATGATAGGAAGATAACTTTTTCTTTTTATTTTTTAGCTGATTAATATGAACCAACTCAGCTTC
>JAVCCI010000034.1 GCA_030765555.1 Candidatus Kappaea frigidicola | reverse complement strand
CTGTGCCCGTTATTTCTTGTAATAAATGTAAACATGTTTTCTTAGATTATGAAATCATTTCAGCTACGGCTGATATAGTTGAAAAAGAGGGTTTAAGTGTCTGGTTTGAAAAAGAAGCCACATATTTTTTACCAGACAGTTATAAATGTCCTAAATGTTCTGCATCTGAATTTAGTAAGGAAGATGATATATTAGATGTCTGGTTTGATTCAGGGGTAAGCCATCAAGCGGTTTTGCGAGAACGTGATGAACTAGGTTATCCAGCCGACCTTTATTTGGAAGGCAGTGATCAGCATAGAGGTTGGTTTCAGACATCACTAATTACTGCTATGGCAATAGAGGAAAAGCCCAGTTATAAGCAGGTTTTGACTCATGGTTTTATTGTGGATGGTCAGGGTAAAAAAATGTCAAAGTCTTCAGGGAATGCTGTGTCTCCTGAGAAGATTATTAATCAAATGGGGGCAGATATCCTAAGACTCTGGGTAGCTTTTAGTGATTACAATCATGATATTGGCATTTCTGATGAAATTTTGCAGAGGGTTAGTGATGCTTATCGGAAGATAAGAAATACTTTGAGATTCATTATTGGTAATCTGTACGATTATGATTTCTCGATGAATAAGATTGATTATGATAATATGTTGGAAATTGATAAATGGGCTCTGGATTGTTTGAAACGGACTTATGATGATTGTATAAAACTTTATGATTCTTATGAATTACACAAAGTTATTCAGAAGATATATAATTTTTGTACAGTGGATATGTCATCTTTTTATCTTGACGTATTGAAGGACAGGTTATATACTTGGGCCACTGATTCAGATGCTAGACGCTCAGCTCAAACGGTTCTTTATCATACTGCTGTTTTATTAAATAAGATTATTGCACCCATCCTGGCTTTTACTGCAGAGGAGGTATATGGCTATCTGCCCATAACTGAGAAGAAGAAGACAATCTTTGTTGATAACTTTAATCAAGAAGCGACACCAAATGAATGGATTAATGAAAAAATAAGAAGTGACTGGAATGAGATATCGGGCATAAGAAATGTTGTCTTAAAAGCCTTGGAGCAAAAACGTATGAATAAAGAAATTGGTAATGCTCTTGAGGCGCAAGTTACTCTTTTTACAAACAGCCAAGAAATTTTTGAATTATTAAAAAAGCATGAAGTAGTCCTAGCTGATGTATTTATTGTTTCAAAGGTTAGGCTAGCCATGGTTGATAAAATACCAGATGAATCGGAGTGTTCTCAAGAATACAAAAATTTGGGTGTTATGGTCGAAAAGATTAATGGAGTTAAGTGTCCACGTTGCTGGCGCTATGTTGAAAAATTTGATGATCGCGAAGGGCTAAGCGAGGTATGCTCTAGGTGTGTAGAAGCAATTCGAACAACCAAATTAAAACAGGATTAGGGATTAAGGATTAAGTTAGAAGCAAGAAATAATAGCTAAGAATTTAGAGTGAAGAGCAAAAAACTAACAAGAAATATTAGCGTAGAGCATACAAAAAACAATAGCATCTAAAGTTTAGAATTTAAGTTTTGTACAAGGAATTAAGTAAAAAAACTTAATTCTTAGAGCAAATAAAATGAGCGTCTTAATCCTTAGAGTGAGCAAAAGCGAACGTCTTTAATAAACATATTATACGAGGAGAGTTTAAATGGTCAAAGTCAAAAAAATAAAAAAAGAAAAGCTAAATTTTTTTAAGAATCTTCTCGAAAAGCAAAGAGAAATTTTGATAAGTCAAATACAACATTTGGAAGATGATGCACTTAAGAATATTCAAGAATCATCCGGTGATTTATCAAGTCATACTTTGCACATAGCCGATTTAGCTACTGATAATTATAATCGAGATTTTTCTATTGGTTTAGTTAGTAGTGAAGAAGACCTTTTGAGACAGATTAACGACGCTCTCAAGAGGATTAAGGAGGGTACTTATGGATATTGCTCTGAGTGCCAAAAAAAATTACCAGAGAAAAGACTAAAGGCTATGCCTTATGCAGATTTATGCATTGAGCACCAAAAAGAAAAAGAAAACGATAATTTTTAAAATCATACCTTTTTTGGTGGGATTGAGTATAGTTGGATTGGATCAGATACTCAAGCGCATTTTTATCACAAAATTAAGTGATGGTAATTATATAGACTGTGGCATATGTGATATGCGTCTTGTTTACAATACTGGTACAGCTTTTGGTTTGTTTGCGGGTAACAATAGTTTTTTTGTTTATATTAGTCTTCTAGCTATCATCCTTATTTTTATTTTAATTTTTAAAACTCCAACAAGGGATATTCTTAGCAGATCTGCATATTCAATGATATTAGCTGGAGCTTTAAGCAATTTAGTGGATAGGTTGCGAGTTGGGTATGTAATTGATTTTATAGATTTTAGGTTTTGGCCGGTTTTTAATCTGGCTGATACATCAATAACCTGCGGTATTATACTTCTCTTTATTGCGATATTTAATCAGAATCAGAAAGGTTGCGGAGTGAATTAATGCATCCGACAGTGTGTGAATTAGGTCCTATAACAGTATATTCATATGGTTTACTTTTGGCTACTGGGTTTTCAGTAGCAATTTTTTTAATAATAAGAAAATGTAAAGAGTTAAATATTGATTCTCAATTGATTATCGATTTAAGTATTTGGCTTTTAATCGGTGGTGTTGTTGGTGGTCGCTTGTTACACGTGATTGTGAACTTGCGATATTATTTAGATAGCCCCCTGGAGATCATCATGATTCAACATGGAGGTTTAGCTTATCAAGGGGGATTAGTTTTGGCAGTAATTTTTGGCTGGTTATTCCTGAAGAAGAAAAAAATATCTTTTTTGCCTTTAGCTGATTTATTTATACCTTATCTTGCTTTAGCTCAATCTATAGGGCGAATAGGATGTTTTTTAAATGGATGTTGCTACGGTAAAATGACTAGTTCAATAATTGGAATGAAATTTCCACAATTATCTTATTCTGTGTATCCAACACAGTTATTTTATTCATTTGCCTGGTTAATAATATTTATCACTTTGAATTTATTATATGAAAAGCGACATTTTGCTGGTCAGATATTTTGTCTGTACTTTATTTTTTATGCTTTATTAAGATACCTAATTGATTTTCTTAGGGGTGATTTGAATCGCATATGGTTAGGCTTGAATCTAACTCAAATAATTAGTTTATTTTTTATAGTAATTTCAATATGTTTATATTTATGGTTAAGAAAAAATGCAAAAAAAAGTATTTAAAATTACTCAAGAAGATGCTGGAATTCGTTTAGATAAATATCTGGCTGATAAACTTTCTGATTGTGTTTCGCGAAGTGAGATTCGCAAAATGATTGATGCTGGAGCGATTATAATAAAAGGTGCACAGATAAAACCACGTTATATTATTAAAGCTGATGAAGAAGTTTATGTTTCCATTGAGGCGAAGGATGAGCAAGTATTATTGGCAGAAGATATTAAATTGGACGTTGTTTATCAAGATGATTATCTAGTAGTTGTTAATAAGCCAGTAGGTTTAACGGTGCATCCTCCATCATTTGGTGTCGAGCATACCATGGTGAATGCTTTACTTTTTCATATTGATAAACTTTCTGATATTGCTGGTCCGCTTAAACCTGGCATCGTTCATCGACTTGATAAAGATACTTCTGGTTTGATGGTGATTGCCAAGGACAATAATACACATGAAAAACTAGCTCTGCAATTTAAAGAGAGAACTGTTCTCAGGGAATACATCGCAGTAGTTATGGGGGTTGTTGAATTTGATCAGGGAGTAATTGATGCTCCTATAGGTCGCTCATTAAACATGAGGCTTAAGAGAGTCATTGATTATAATTCTGATAGAGATGCAATTACTAATTATAATGTCATTAAACGTTACAAAAAGAAGACTGTTCTTAAGCTTAGTTTGAAAACTGGCAGAACCCACCAGATAAGAGTTCATCTGAAGCACATAAATCACCCTATAATGGGGGATAGAAGTTATGGAGTTGGCGGTGATGCTTCAAGGCAGATGTTGCATGCTATTAGATTAGGTTTTAATCATCCGGCCTTTGATGATTTTAGAATCTTTGAGGCTAAAATGCCGGAAGAGATGCACGTTTATATAGAGTCTTTATAAAAGTTTTTTAATAATCAATTGCATCTTGAAAAAGAAATGATAGTATGTTATACTAATTTACAATAGATAAAAAAAGGGAGGGCAATGATGGCTCAGAGTCCAAAAACAGGATTAATAATTCTAATTATATTTTGTGTGATATTTGCGGCTTTAGCAGGTGGGTTATTATTTTTGCAAATGAAGGAAAAAGCAAAAAATGTGGAGCTTTGTTCGCAGATTTCACAACTTCAAACTGCTAAAAATGATCTTCAGAAGGAACGCGATGAAATAAAGGCTCAAATAGCAAGTGTTCAATCTGATTTAGATTCTTTGAAGCAAGAGGCAGAGCAATTAGAAGTTCAGGTAGGTTCTGAGAAGAGTAAAAGGCAAGCAGCGGAATCAAATTTAAAAAATAAAGATTCTGAAATTGCCACTCTTAAAACAAAAATGAGTGATCATGAAAGCAGCCTCTCTGGGCTTAAGAGTAAATATTCAGGTCTTGAATCAGAGAATGAAGAGCTTCTTAATAAACTTAATCAAATTAGGTTAGCAAAAAAAGCTTTAGAGGCTAAGATTAGTTCTGGAAATGTTATATCTTCAGATTCTGAAGATGAAGTGGAGTTGGGAACTGTTATTGTCAAGGCCGATGAAATGATTAGTGATGGAAGAGTCTTAGTTGTTAATAAAGAGTTTAATTTCATAGTTATTGATTTGGGTGAACAGAATGGAGTAGGTGTTGGTGCGCAGTTTGGTGTTTATAGAGATGGTGAATTATTAGCTAAAGTTGAGGTTGAGCAAGTATATAAAGATATGTCGTCAGCTAAAATTTTACCAGAGGATCTCAGTGGTGAAATTCAGGAAGATGATGAGGTAAAAAAACTTTGAAATATATGGAGCATTAAATTTGCGCTCTTATGGGGTTAGATTAATCTAGCCCCTTTTTTTTGAAATGAAAAAAATAAAAATAGAAAAACACAATCAACTTAAGGGCGAAGCTATAGTACCTGCTGATAAATCTATATCTCATAGAGCGGTGATGATTGCAAGCATCAGTAATGGCACAACCTTTGTAAGTAATTTTTTGAAAAGCGAAGATTGCCTTTGGACTATAGATGTATTTCGCAAGTTAGGAATTGAGATTATCCAGAAAGATCAAAATTCTTATCATATAAATTCAAATGGTTACGATTCTCTCAAGCAGCCGGAAGATGATTTATATTTTGGCAATTCAGGTACTGGTTTAAGGCTAACTTCTGGAATTTTAGCTGGAAGTTTTTTGTCTAGTGTTTTAACTGGTGATGATTCTTTGTCTTTAAGGCCTTTGAAAAGAATAACTCAACCGTTAAGAATGATGGGTGCTGATATTCAAGGGCCTGAGGATGCTGGACATTTACCATTAACTATAAAAGGTAAGAAATTAAAAGGAATAAATTATGTTAGTCCAGTATCGAGTGCTCAGGTAAAATCATCCTTATTGTTAGCGGGATTAAATGCCTCTGGGCCAACTTCAATTACTGAACCATTTAAGTCTAGAGACCATACTGAAAATATGCTCAAAGCATTTGGTGCGGATATTGAAATTGACGGTTTGAAGGTAACTGTAAATCCGATTGATAAGTTGAAAGCTCGAGACATTAAAATACCAGCTGATATTTCAAGCGCGGCTTTTTTTATTATAGCTGCATTAATTACAGAGAATTCTGAAATTATGATTAAAAATGTGGGTGTTAATAAAACTAGGACAGGCTTATTGGACATCTTGCAACGAATGGAAGCTGATTTAAGTATCATAAATAAAGCACCTGAGGCCATTGAGCCATTAGCTGACATATGCGTTAAGTCGTCTGAGCTTAAGCCCTTTATAATAGAAAAGAATATGATACCTAGATTAATTGATGAAATTCCCATATTGATGGTAGCTGCTACGCAAGCTCACGGAACTAGCCAGATAAAAGATGCTGCTGAACTTAGAGTTAAAGAAACTGATAGAATTGAATCTATGACTGTTGGGTTAAGTAAAATGGGAGCTAAGATTGATGTTCAAGGAAATGATATTTATATAACTGGTCCTACATCTTTGCGGGGGGCTGAAATTGATAGTTATTCTGATCATCGCACAGCCATGAGTTTTTTAATTGCCGGTTTGGTTTCTAGGGGAACAACAGAAGTTATTGATACTGATTGTATCGAAACTTCGTTTCCTGATTTTTTTAAAAATCTAATGCAGGTAATTATGTAACCCATGAATGCTTATTACAGTATATAAAAACTGTTTGACATTTAACACCCCTTTTTGTTATAATTTTAAAGCGAGTAAAGGCAGGGAAAAAATGAAAAAAATATTTATTTTTATTAGAGATGTTTATTATAATTTAGCTGGTTTCTTTTCAAATGATATCGGCATAGATTTAGGTACTGCTAATACTCTGGTATATGTAAAAAACCAGGGTATTGTTTTGTGTGAGCCATCTGTAGTTACTATTCAAAAAGGGACATCTAAGGTTTTAGCAGTAGGGGAAGAAGCAAAGAGAATGCTGGGAAGAACCCCTGGAAGCATAGTTCCTATTAGGCCAATGAAGGATGGCGTAATTGCTGATTTTGAGATATCAGAGAGTATGTTACGTTATTTTATAAGAAAGGCTCATAAAAGCAGGACATTTATCAGGCCGTGTATAGTTGTTGCTATTCCATCAGGTATCACTGAAGTCGAGAGGCGTGCTGTCAAGGATTCTGCTGAGCATGCTGGTGCAAGGCAGGTTTACTTGGTTGAGCAGCCACTAGCAGCTGCTATAGGTGCTGGGTTGCCTATTCAAGATCCGACTGGCAACATGATAGTTGATATAGGTGGAGGTACTACTGAGATAGCAGTCATTTCTTTAGGCGGAATAGTTTGTGCCAAATCATTAAGAATTGGCGGTAATGAAATGGATAATTCCATTATCAGCCATTTGAAAAAAGTTTACAACTTAATGATTGGTGAAAGGACTGCAGAAGAGATTAAAATTAGAATTGGTTCAGCTTATCCTCTGGAGGAAGAGTTGAGCATGGAAGTAAAAGGGCGTGATTTAGTGGCGGGACTTCCTAAGACTTTAACAATTACTTCTGAAGAAGTTAGGGAAGCTTTGTCAGAGCCTATAGCTCTTATTGTTGAATCTGTTAGGCAAACGCTTGAAAGGACACCCCCAGAGCTATCAGCTGATTTAGTTGATAGAGGACTTATTTTAGCTGGTGGCGGTGCTTTGTTGCGTAATTTAGATAAACTACTGTCGGAAGAGACAGGTTTGCCGGTAACTGTGGCTGATGATCCGCTCACGGCAGTTTGCTTGGGCACTGGTAAGATGTTAGAAGAAATAAAATATCTTAAAAAAATAGCTGAGCTTGGTAAATACGAAACATAGGATAATGGAATGTGACAGCGCGAACTCATAAGTGGTTAGTTATAATATTATTTTTTTTAATAATTTCTATTATCTTCCTTCCCGATACTATATCTTCAAAAATTAAATTACCCATAATTTATCTTTCACAATATCCGCTTTATATATCTGATGTTTCTTCTAAGGATATGATAGGCATGCTTCAGTATAAAAAACTTCTCAAAGAGAATAAAGATATCAAGGATAAATTAACCAAAATTCATTACGACGTTAAAACTTCTGATGAATTACGTCTTGAAAACCAAAGACTCAAGGACTTGCTCGATTATAAAAAGAGTTTGACTTTTGATACTGTTGCTTGCCATGTTATTGGTAGAGATCCTTCTAACTGGAGAAACACGCTATTACTTGATAAGGGTTCAAAGGCGGGGATAAAAGATGCAGTGGGTGTAATATATTTTGGAGGTTTAGCTGGTAAGGTTATTAGTGCTCATGCAGGATATGCAAGAGTTATGTTAATTACTGATCCAGCAAGCAAAGTTGCTGTTAAGGTCCAGAGAACAAGGGATGAGGCTATTTTAGAGGGTTTCTACGATGGTTTGTGTAGGTTAAAATATTTACCTCTAGATAGTAAGATTATTATTGGTGATCGCGTTATAACTTCTGCAAATAGCTCAATTTATCCTGAAGGTATATATGTCGGTAAAGTTGTAAGTATTGATTATGATCCTTCTTACACTTATAAAACATCTATCGTAAAACCAGAATATAACTTAATTAACCTAGAAGATGTTCTATGTCTAAAAAAAAGACAATAATCGTTATCATTTTAACAGTGGGAAGCGTATTAGCTCAGATAAGTTTTTTAAATTACTTTGCTATTTTTGGTATAAAGCCCGATTTGGTACTTGCATTAGTTGTATTTTTCAGTCTTTTTTCTGATACGTTTTCAGCTTTTCTTATTGCTCTTTTTGCAGGCCTGGCCTGTGATATTTTTTCTGCTGGCCCATTTGGTCTAAATATTTTTATTTTCTTATGTATTTATATGGTAATTTTATTCAATAAAAAAATAATTGATACGCAAGATAAATGGACTCTTTTTTTAGTTAGTTTCGCAATGTTTATTTTATCCTACATTCTTTACTACCTTTTTGCCAGAGCAGATCTTCAACTTCCTGGATTTTATTTAACGCTTAAAAGTCTTATCATTCCAGCAGCGCTTTATACACTAGTACCTTTTTATATACTCTATTTTGTTGTTGGTAAACCATTGAAGATGATTTAGATTATGAAAGTAAGAAATTTAAAAATAGTCCTTTCTCTTTTATTTCTAATAGTTGCTATCGGTCTATTTAGATTGCAAGTCCTTAATTATCAATATTATAATAGTTTGAGTAAGGAAAACAGGATTAGAATAAATCCCATTGTTGCCTCGCGAGGGGATATATATGATAGAAATGGCAATATTTTAGCTAAAAGCCGACTATCGTTTAATCTGGCTGTGATTCCTCAGGAGGCAAAGAAGAACGAAACTTTATTGGCTGACCTTTCTTCTGTCGTAGGAATTAGTGAAAGAAAATTACGTAGCAATTTAGAGCGCAACACAATTAATTATTTTGTGCCAGCGATTATTGCTGAAGATATTCCCCGGGATCAGGCATTATATATTGAAGAAAATAATCTTGATTATAGCGGAGTTCTTATTCAAACAGCACCACTTAGAGAATATTTATATGAAGAATCTTTAGCGCACATATTGGGATATGTTAGTAAACTCAATGCCCAGGAGTATAAAAGGCTAAAGTATTACGGATATAAATCTATTGATTTAGTTGGCCGAGCAGGTATCGAAAGTAGTTATAATAGTTATCTAAAAGGCGAAGACGGTGGATTTCAGATGGAGGTAGATAATCGCGGACGTCGTTTGCGATTAATTGGATATAAGAAACCTCAAAAAGGCAAAGACATATTTCTATCAATAGATTTAGATTTGCAGAATTATATATATTCACTTATTAAAGATAAAAAAGGAGCTGTTTGTGTTTGGAATCCAAGCGATGGCAAAATATTAGCTATGGTCAGTGCTCCAAGTTACAACCCGAATATATTTATAAATCCAAATTCTCAAAAAAATAAAGAAATTAGAGCCATTTTTAACACTCCTCCAGAAAATAGTCCTCTTCTAAATCGTAATATTCAAGCCGTCTATCCATCAGGTTCAGTCTTTAAGATTGTGACTCTTATGTCAGGACTTGAAACTGAAGCTATAAATAGGAAGAGTGAGTTTAACTGTCCGGGATACTTAAGGCTTGGTAAGAAGGAATTTAAATGCTGGTATAGAAATGGTCACGGAAATCAAAATGTTGTTTTGGCACTTAAGAATTCGTGCAATGTCTTTTGTTATAGAGTTGGTTTGAAAGTTGGGATTGATAATCTTAGCAGCTATGCTCGGAAATTTGGGTATGGAGTACGCACGGGAATTGATTTGCCTTCGGAGCAGGCAGGTTTGGTTCCTGATCGTCATTGGAAGCAAAAGCTTTATAATGATCGTTGGTATGATGGAGATACGGTTTCCCTAGCAATTGGCCAGAGTTATTTGCAAGTTACGCCATTACAAATATTGAAAATGGCATCTGTTATTGCTAATGGGGGATATCTTGTAACGCCTACTTTAGTTAATCAAATAGAAGATGTTGATGTCGGAGTTGGCAAAATCGAATCATGTAATTTTAAAACAGATAATTTAAATGCAATAAACGAAGGTATGGATTTAGTCGTTTCTGAAACTGGAACAGGAAAAAGGGCTCAGGTAAAAGGTATCAACATTGCTGGTAAGACAGCTACTGTTCAAAATTCACACGGAAAGACTCACGCCGGGTTTGTTTGTTTTTTCCCGGTTGATTTTCCTATGTATGCTATTGTTGTTTTCATCGAGCATGGCGGTAGTGGTGGATATGAAGCGGCTGGTATAGCTCAAAAGATCATTTTTCATATGAAAGAAGAGAGTATTATTTAAAGAATGAAGAATTTCAGAAATACTAATATAAGCTTGCCACTAACTTATTTTTTAATAGTTATCGTTGGGTTCTTAGCTTTATACAGCGCTTCGTTTGGTAAAGGAAAAATTGATAACGCTGAATATATAAGCCATCAACTTGTTTGGATAATTCTTAGTTTGGTTGCAATAGTTTCTATGCTTATTATAGGCTACAGAAGATTGTTGGATTTCTCATATGTTCTCTATGCCTTTGGTATTCTTTTGTTAATCTATGTTATATTAGTAGCTCAACCCCGACTGGGGGCTGGAAGGTGGGTTAGCTTTGTTGGTATAAACATACAGCCCTCTGAATTAATGAAGTTAATATTCATTTTGACTTTAGCTCGTTTTCTATCTGCGTACAAATATCAGGAAAATGGAATTAAATGTGTGTTTATTGTTTTGGCGTTGACAGGATTACCTGTTTTGCTTATTATAATGCAGCCAGATCTTGGCACAGCCTTGGTTTTTATACCCGTGGCTTTTTCGATGCTTTATGTCTGGGGTTTTAGATTGCGTTATATAATTGTGATGTTTATTTCAGCAATAGCAGCATCACCATTTCTTTGGTTTTTATTAAAAGATTATCAAAAATCTAGACTCATGGTTTTTATTAATCCAAATGCTGATCCCTTAGGTTCGGGTTATACCATTATCCAATCTAAAATTGCTATTGGTTCAGGAGGGTTTTTTGGTAAAGGATGGTTAAGCGGGACTCAAAGTCAACTTAACTTTTTACCAGAGCATCACACTGATTTTATATTTTCTGGAATTGGTGAAGAATGGGGATTTTTAGGTGCGTTGTTAATTTTATTCCTTTTCTATTTTTTAATCATTCAAGGTTTAGATATTGCTACACATGCATCCAGTATGTCAAAGAGGTTGCTAGCTACAGGAGTATGTGTTTTAATCGCAATGCAAGTTATTATTAATATATGTATGTGTATTGGTTTGATGCCAGTAGTGGGTTTGCCTTTGCCCTATATTAGTTATGGTGGGTCAGCTATGATTGTTTTTTCTGTGCTAATAGGCATTCTTTTTAATATCAAATTTGAAGCGTAGTAATTAGCTTTCTTGACTCTTAATACTTTATATTGTATACTTTAAATACGCATTAACTGTTTGACGTATATAGACTTACCTTTTTCAGGGAGGAATTAAAATGGGTAATATATTTAAGAGCATATCTCTTATGCCTAAGGGTTTAAGGTACAAACTTATTCTTGCCTTTAGCCTCATGTCTGTCGTGCCGCTATTAGTCTGCGGTGTAATTATTAGCGTATATGTTTATAAAAATGAATTTTTTGTTATGGGAGATATATCCTTAATACTCTTAATAACTATCGTAATAACTGTTTTGGGTTTGTTGATAGCTAAGAGCATTGTAGAGCCAGTTATTGAAATAGCTGAAAAGGTTAGGCTTTATAATGATGGCAATGATTTCCAGGAAATTCCAGTTAACAGGGAGGATGAAATTGGAGATTTGAGCTATTCGATTAATAAGATGGCTTCTAGGCTTACAAGTAACGTTGATACTTTAAAGGGATATGAAGAGAGGATTAGGGGTATTAATCTTGAAATAAATCAAAAGATGACCGCTCTTTCGACGCTTTTTCAGGTTAGTAGTATTATGTCAAGCGCCAAGGATTTAAATATAATCCTTCAAACTGTTATCGAGCGTTTACCAGACGTTATGGATTGTGAGAAAAGTTTTCTGGCTATTTTTGATGATAAGAATGCAACTGTTAGGCTTAAGGCGACTAGTAATCTCAAGCCTGAAGAGATTGAAAGTCTTGAAAAAGATTTTTCCGAGGGGGTTTTGTCAAGGATATCTAAGCAGCGAGAAACTCTCATATTTGATGCTCAGCACAAAATTACAAATGTTACTAAGGTATTATCAAATAAATTAGCACTAAAGAATGTGATTGAATTTCCCGTTATTCTTCACGGTGAAGTTCAATGTGCTTTAATATTAGGAAACAATAAAGAAAGTTTTTCATTTACAGATGATGACATTGATCTAATGAGTGTATTTAGTAAGCAGGTTTCCATTGCCTTAGAAAATAATTGGCTAATGAAAAGAACAGAAGAATTATCCGTGAGTGATGAGCTAACCGGTCTCTTTAATGTTAAATTTGCTAAAGAGAGACTGAATGAAGAAATTGAGAGATCGATAACCTATCAAAGACCTTGTTCATTTATCTTGTTTGATATTGATAATTTTGATTTGTATGAAGATAAATTTGGAAAAGCCTCTGCTGAAGATATTTTAAAAAGAGTTGCTTCAATCTTGAAAACTAGCGCTGACCAAATTGATAAAGTAGCCCGCTTTGATCATAGTCAATTTGCAATGATACTTCCAGAAAGGAATAAGCGCGAGGCGCATCTGATAGCTGATAAAGTTAGGCAAATGATCGAGGAATTTGAATTTGCTAATCAAGAGGAAATGCCTAATAAAAAGATTAGTATTAGTGGTGCGGTAACATCAAATCCGATTGATGGTATGAGGGGCGAAGAGCTGATTAGTAAGGCAAAAATGCTTTTAACAAAAGGTCAGTCTGAAGAAGGCAATAAAATATACGCTTAAGTGGCTCGTCTTTTTTTCAAAGGAGGTTAAAATTGGCAAAGTTAACAGATTTAAAAGAACTCTTAAATTTACTTATAAAAAAAGGTGCGTCAGATTTACATTTATCCGTAGGTTCCCCCCCGCACATAAGAATTGATGAAAAACTAATCCCATGTGAGTACGATAAGCTTTCAAATGAAGAAATTAAATCTTTGATTTATACCTTGCTTAGTGAGGATCAAAAGCAAAAATTAGAAAAAGATTTAGAGCTTGATATGTCTTTTGGGTTAGGGGATGAGGCTCGTTTTAGAGCAAATATGTTTTATCAAAGAGGTAATTTAGGTATGGCCCTTAGGGTGCTGCCAGCCCATATAATGTCTTTTGAAGAATGTGGATTACCGGTAAATGTTTTGGTGGATTTGTGTAAGAAAAATAAGGGGTTAGTATTAGTGACTGGAGCTACTGGTAGTGGAAAATCAACTACATTAGCTTCAATGGTTGAGTTCATTAATAATGATAGGCCGGTTCATATTGTAACGATTGAAGATCCTATTGAGTATATATATGAGGGTAAAAAAGCTGTAATTGATCAACGAGAAGTTGGTCATGATACGCATTCTTTTGCAACAGCTCTTAAGCATGTTCTTAGGCAGGATCCCGATGTGATTCTAGTTGGTGAAATGAGAGATTTAGAAAGTATAGAATTGGCTTTGAATGCTGCTGAAACAGGACATCTCGTTTTAGCTACTTTGCATACATCAGATTCCGCTCAGACAATTAACAGGATTATTGACGTATTTCCTCAACACCAGCAGGAACAGGCAAGGGTGCAGTTATCATTTGTTCTAAATGCTGTTTTAGCTCAGCAATTAGTTCCTAAAACGGAAACTACTGGTAGAGTATTGGCATTAGAGGTTTTGAAATTAACAGCTGCTGTAAGAAGCTTGGTAAGAGACCGGAAGGTTCATCAAATATATTCTGTAATTCAAACTTCGCAAAAAGAAGGTATGAAGACAATGAATCAAAGTTTGTATGAATTATATCAAACCCAAAAAATAACTTACGAAGATGCAATTGCCAGAACAAGTGAAATAGATGATTTAAAAAGAATGTTGAAATCAGGAGTTTAGTATTATAAATGCAGGAAGAACGTCGCAAACAAGATCAATCACAGATAGAGCATGATGCGCTTGAAGCGCAAGAGTTAATATATAAAGACGATTTAACCAAACTACATAATCGCAGATATCTGAATAAGCGTTTGCCGGAGATTATCAGGCAGGCTGTGAGGAGCGATTATCCTCTATCATTATTTATGATTGACGTTGATAAATTTAAAGATGTCAATGATACATATGGACATCAAAGAGGGGACAAGGTTTTGACGGAAGTATCTAACTTGCTAAGAGAAAGTTTTAGAGATTCAGATGAGATTATTAGGTATGCAGGAGATGAATTCGTTGTTATGCTTCCTACAGCAGAAGAAGGTGATTCTCTAAAAATTGCTAAGAGACTCATTGGTAAAGTTTCTCAATATTCGTTTGTTGGTGATGAGGGGCAGCCGGATTTAACCTTAACGCTGAGTTTAGGAATGGCAGTTTTTCCGCGCGATGCTCAGGACGCTGAAAAATTAATATATAGAGCTGATGAAGCCTTATATTTGTCAAAGCGTAGTGGACGTAATCAGGTTTCTGTTTTTGCTGATGTTCCTGAAGACATTTTAAATAAAAATAAAATTTTAGAAATTTTTCCATGCCAG
The DNA here is from genome assembly GCA_030765555.1 of Candidatus Kappaea frigidicola. GTDB lineage: Bacteria > Omnitrophota > Gorgyraeia > JAGLLT01 > JAGLLT01 > Kappaea > Kappaea frigidicola. Next base: position 35,361 of record JAVCCI010000034.1, on the reverse strand, counting down.
AGAATTATAGCTAGATCAGTAGAATTATCTAAAATAAAGCAAGTTTTAGATGTATGTTTTAATGAGAGTATTTCAAAGGCCGTTTTTTTATCTGCAGAGGCAGGTTTAGGTAAGACACGATTGCAATCGGAGATCAGAAAATATGCTTTCGAAAAAGAAAGTTTGTGTTTTACGGCTAGATGCACAGAGGCAATTTCCGATCAACCATATCAGGTTTTATCAGCTAATCTTGAAAGATTTTTAAAATCGCTTAAAGGTGATGCTAAAGTGATTATGGATTCCTTGGCGGATGAAGAAGTTGCGCAGCTTTTCGATTTAGAGCCTGCCCTATCAGAATACACTTCAAAAAAAATTGATATAAATAAAGTTGATGATAAAAATTCTAGATTTAACCTATTCAATGGTTTAGTAAATTTATTATGTAAGATATCTGATGTTAAACAATTTTTAGTTAGTTTCGATAATTTTCAGTGGGTCGATATGGCCACAGCTTCTTTGATAAATTACATGTTGGTTAATCGTAAAGATAAAAAAATTGCTTTTATGGGGGCTTTAAGGCCATCTGAATTACAAAGAAGATTAGAGCATGAATCTGAACTAAAAGAGCAATTTGAGAAATTGCAAAAAGATGAAAATACTATCAATATTGAATTAAAACCGTTTAATTCTGAAGAAACCCAGTCTATGGTGATGGCAATATTTGAGGGGATGCAGTTTGACCCAGAATTGCTTCAGAAGTTTTGCACTAGAACAGAGGGTAATCCTTATTTCATTGAAGAATCATTAAAACATTTTGTTGAAAAGGAAGTGGTCTTTTTTAAAGATGGATCTTGGCAGCACAAGGAAGTTAAGGATGAAGATCTTTCTTCGGGTATTAAGCAGATACTTGAGCAAAAAGTTAAGAATATGGATGAGGAGACTAGGCAGTTCTTGTCTAATGCGGCAATCCTTGGACAAGAGTTCACTTTAGAGCCTTTGCAAAAAATGATCGGTAAGAATCCTGGCTACATTGAGGAGATGATAGATAGAGCTGTTAATGAAAGACTAATAGAATCAAGAGAAGCTGATGGTCAAGTCATACATGCTTTTAGGAATAAATTACTCTGGGAAGTTGTTTATGCTCAGATTAAGGAAGAAGAGCGTGATAAACTTCATGGAAAGTTTGCCCAAATTGCAGAAGAAACAAGTTCGGCTAATCCCCAAGCTATTGCAAGTCTTTTGGCATATCATTTTAAGAAAGCAAAGGATAGCACTAAAGCTAATAATTATTCTAAGATAGCTCAAGCTAAAGCGGATAAAAGCTTTAATCCAGTTGAAGCTAATCAATATTTACAACAAGTGTTATCTCAGGAATTGGCGGGTCTAAAAGATGAAGAAGAGGAAGAATTAGCATTAGCAGTAGAACCATTAAAAAATGAAGATTTTGGTATTGTTTCACAATTAATAGTATCTCTTAAAACTGGAATTGTTAATTTTAGCCTTTATCCAGCCGGTAGTAAGGTGAGGTCTGATTCAACTAATGAATTTTATAATTTACTGGCTCAATTATTTAATAAATATGGTGTTATTTCTTTTTCAGAAGTTGAAGGTTTTCTCTTGGTTAATGGCAGAGAATTGAAAAGCCGCGAAATAAAAAATACAATCGCGGACAGCTTGGGAAAACTTCTTAAAGACTACAGAATACAATCACTTTCTTTTGAAAAAGGAATAGTTTTGAGAGAGCTGGATACATTATTTTCATCTTTATCTAAAAAAACTTCTGAAATTGAAGATTTAGGCAGCCTGCCAGAAATATTTAATGCTAATAATATTAATAAGATAAAAGTCAACATGGTTCATTATGAAAAAATGCTTAAAAAACAGCTTGGTAGAACTCAGGATAAAAAGAGGAAAATTAATGAGGTTATGTTAATTAATTATATGTTAGGAAGGCCACAAGCGGATGCTGGATCTCAAGTGTCTATGTTGGATTTATTTAGTCAAGACCCTAATTATTTAGCAAAGATTATATCAGAGGGTCCTAGTGAAAATGAAGGAAGTTCACAGGATGTTGATTACAGCAAGATGGATTTAGATGAAAAAGTAAATATGGTTGGGCAGGGTTTAAAGAAAATTAATGAAGAGGTATCTACTGAGGATGAAGAAGCTAAACGTAAATATGAGGAAAATCTTCCTAAGTTTATTTTAAGTTTGCAGCCTGATCTACGTTCTAAAATTTTGCGCCAGAAAAATTTAAAAAACATAGGTATTTCTCCTGAAGATGTAAGTAATGCTTTTATCAATATGTCTGATGATGAAATTTCAACTTTCTTAAAACAAGAAGCCGTACGTTTTAAGGAACAAAAGCTAACTTTTGATGATCTCAAGGATTATGTTCGACGCTTTCTTCCTGAGGAAGAGAAAAGGGGCAAAGTGTTGAATTTGATTAAGCCGGATTTCCATAAAAGTGGCCTATCGGATGAGCAAATTCTCAACCTATTAAAGCCTGATTTGTGGAGAGAATTAAGTTCGGATGAGAAAATTGTAAAAATTAAAGAGCTGGGGTCTGAAGCTTTTCTTGATCAGGATGTTTTAGAAAGCACAAAGCAAGTTTTTTATGATTTGTTAGCTGATTCTAGAGAAGGTGAAGTTATAGGTGTGCTTGGGAAGATATTAAACAATTTAAAATCAGAAAAAAAACAAGTAAGAGGTTATATCTCATCTAATTTAATGAGTGTTATTGATATATTGGCTTCTAATGAGGCAATTAAAACTCTGAAATTTATCGTAGATTTTATTTTAGGTGTAATGGAGCAGGAGCAAGATCCAGAAATTTATGAAGAATACATTAAAGCCTTGATTAAGTTGGTTGCCGGGTATTTAAACAATAAAAGTTTTGTTAATGCAGGGCAATTGCTTGATAAAGTAAAAAAAATTCTAGATGAGAAGAATGATTTATCAGAGCCCCACAAAGCATTACTTCAGAAAGTATTAAAAACAGCAACTGATAAGCAAGCCTTGGAAAATGTAGTTGCTATATTTGGTGGTAAGGTAGATAAAAAAATATTGACTGGTGCTATGCATATTTTAGAATTAGCACAAGAGGCTACAGTTGAACCTCTTCTAGATGTTATTTTGTCTGTTAATAAGAAGATAGATCCCTTTGATGCTTATTTTAACCGTCAATATGTTAGTGTTTTTTTAAAAAAATATCCTAAGAAAACTTCTGAGATACTAAGATATAGAATCTCAGCAACTAAAGAAGCTGAAGAGATTAGCAATATTATTGAAATAATGGGTTTTATTAAAGACCCATCTTGTTTACCTAGTTTGAAATCATATATGGAATATAGTAATCAAGAAGTCAGAAGGAAAGCAAAAAAAGCATATGAGTCTATTGAACGCCATCAGAATAATAATGGTTGAGTATAAGGGGATAAGATTATGAAAAAACAACTTGGCCAACTTCTAATTGATAAAAAAATAATTACTTCTGATCAATTAGAGAACGCTTTGAAGTATCAAAAAGAAAAGGGCGGTCTTATTGGTCAAATTCTAATTGAACTTAAATTCATGAGTGAGCAAGATCTTGTTATGTCTTTGGCAGATCAATATGGTTTTCCTTATATGCCGCTGGAAAATTATGATGTTAATCCAGAAGCAGTTAAAATGGTGCCCGAACATGTAGCTAGGCAGTACTTTTTAGTACCAATTGATAAAATTGGTAATATCTTAACTGCTGTAATGGCTGATCCTTTGAACGACTTTGCCATTAGGGATATCGAATATTTAACGGGGTGTAAGGTTACTCCCTTTGTTAGTACTGCAAGTGATATAAGTAGAGCCCTGGATCGTTTTTATGGCAAACATCAACAAGCAGAACAAACGGATGTTTCAAAATTCAACTTTGGTAATGCTCCCAGACAAGTTGATAGTGCTGATAGGGAAAAGAAAGAATAAAATAAATAATGTCTAAAAGTTTAAAAGAAGAGTTAGTCCAAATTTTAATTGATACAAAGCTGTTATCCCAAGAGCAGCTTGATGAAGCTCTTAAAATTCAAAAAGAAAAAAAGGGTAAATTACGTGATATATTAATAACTAATAAGTTTGTTAATCAAGATGATCTAATGGCTGCGCTTAGCCAAAAGTTGGGGATTCCACCTATTTCTCTAAAAAAAGTAAGGATTAATAAAGATGTAGTTAGTTTAATTCCTGAGGACCTGGCCAGGCGCTATATTTTCATGCCGGTATCTAAGATAGGTAATACGCTTACCATTGCCATGGCTGACCCTCTCAACGTTTTTGCTATCGACGATATTAAAACTTTAACTAAATTTACAATACAACCGATTATAAGCACTGAAGATGAGATTATGAGTGCTTTAGATAAGTATTATGAACCTGCAGCGGCTGATAAATTTGATTCGTTTCTAAAAGAAAATGAGACTGCGCTTTTAAAGAATGTTAAAGTGACTAAAGAAGACGTAGTACATGATGCTGAGGCGCTACTAGAAAAAATGGGTGAAAAGCCTGTTGTTAGATTAACTAACTTTATTCTTACTGAAGCTGTAAATAGAGGAGCAAGTGATGTTTTAATAGAGCCACAGGAAAAGAAAACCTCGGTTAGATATAGAATAGATGGTATTTTAGAGGATAGTCCTCCTGTTCCTAAATCACTTCACAATGCTTTAGTTTCAAGAATTAAAGTTATGAGCAACCTCAATATTTCTGAGCATAGATTACCCCAAGATGGTAGGTTTAAAGCAAAAGTTTCTAAACGAGATGTTGATTATAGAGTATCAGTTTTGCCTTCGATCTTTGGTGAGAAAATTGCTTTGCGCGTATTAGATAAGTCTACTGCCTCATTAGAAATTGATAAGCTTGGATTTGAAGATGATGCATTAGAGAAGATTAAATCAAATGCTTTAAAACCGCATGGCATGATAATAGCCTGTGGTCCTACGGGTTGCGGAAAAACAACAACACTTTATTCTATACTTCAATTTATTGATAAACCTACAAAAAACTTAGTGACAGTTGAAGATCCAGTTGAATATGAGCTTTATGGAATTAATCAGGTAACATCTTTGCCGGAGTCCGGGTTAACTTTTGCCAGCGCTTTAAGATCTATATTGAGACAAGATCCCGATGTGATTATGGTTGGTGAAATTAGAGACTTTGAAACGGTAGATGTAGCTATTAAATCAGCTCTTACGGGGCATTTAGTTTTGAGCACTCTACATACAACTTCTGCTGCAGGTTCAGTTATTAGATTGGTGGATATGGGTGTTGAACCTTTTTTAATTACTTCATCTTGCCTTTTGTTTTTAGCTCAAAGATTAGTTAGGAAGATATGTCCAGAGTGCAAGGAATCTTATAAAGTAACTGAGGCTATGCGTAAAGATTTGGGTCTTGTGGAATTTGAAAAAAAAATGAATATTACCATAGGTGAATTTTTTAAAGGTAAGGGATGCCCTAATTGTAAAAATACAGGATATAAAGGTCGAACAGTAATTAGTGAAGCTTTTATTTTATCACCTACTATTAAAGATATGATTATTAAGAAAGAGGCTGAATCGTTAATAGCTGAGCAAGCCAGAAAAGAGGGCATGCATAACTTACGCGAAAATAGTTTATTAAAAGCTATGAGAGGCATAACAAGTTTAGAAGAGATATTGAGAGTGACGGTTGATTAGAAGATGACAGGTACAAATTTTGAAGATAAATTAAAAAAGATATTAGTTGATAGTCAGCTGATATCGCAAGAAGCGCTTGATAAAGCCATTCAGGTCCAAAAGAATGAAGGAGGACACTTAAGTAAAATTCTTATTCATCAAGGAGTGATAAGCGAAGAACATCTTATGGGTTGTCTGGCGAAACAATTAGATATGCCGGTCATTAAGCTATCTAAGATGAAAATCTCACCAGAGATTTTAAAAATAATTCCTCAGCAAGTAGCTGGACATTATTATGTTTTACCAGTGTCTAAAATTGGTAATAATTTAACATTAGCTATGTCTGATCCTTTAAATATCTTTGCTTTAGATGATTTAAAGACTCTTACTAATATGACAATAAAGCCAATTATAGTATCTGAAAGCGAAATGAAAAGTGCTATAAGCCGTAATTACGGAGGAGTAGGTGCTGAAGTAGTTGATATGCTTCAAGAGTCCAGTGGAAGTGTTGATGTAGAGATTGGCCCAGCGAGAAGCCAGGTTCAAAAACTGGAAATTGATGAAAAGATTCCAGTTATAAATATAGTTAACAAGATAATTACTGAAGGCTTAAAAAGAAGAGCTAGTGATATTCATTTAGAGCCATATGAAGATATCTTAAGGATTAGATATCGTGTTGATGGTGAATTGCAAGAGGCCTTTGAAGTTCCTAAAAAATATCAAAATGCTTTAATAGCACGCTTAAAAATTATGTCCAATATGGATATAACCGAAAGAAGAATGCCACAGGATGGCAGGTTTAAGATTGAATTCGAAAAGAAAGATATAGATTTTAGAGTTTCCTGTTTGCCGATTACATATGGTGAAAAAATAGTTTTAAGAGCATTAGATAAATCTAATTTGAGCGTCGGACTTGAAAAGCTGGGGTTTTTACCTGAGCCTTTAGCGGCGTTTAATAGAGCAATTGCCCATCCTTATGGAATGATTTTAGTGACAGGTCCGACTGGTTCCGGTAAATCTACAACTCTTTATTCGATATTGAATAGGATTAATAAACCAGATGTTAATTTGATGACTATCGAAGATCCGGTGGAATATCAAGTTGAGGGTATAACTCAAGTTCAAGTTAAGCCCGAGATTAGCCTTACTTTTTCCGTAGGTCTTCGTTCGATTTTAAGGCAAAGTCCTGATGTAATCATGGTGGGTGAAATTAGAGATTCTGAGACTGCAGATATTGCAATTAAATCTTCTCTGACAGGTTTGTTGATTTTTAGCACTTTGCATACAAATGATGCAGCGGGTGCTATAACTCGCTTAATTGACATGGGCATTGAGCCATTTCTTATATCTTCAAGTTTGATATTAACGGTTGCTCAAAGATTATGTAGGAAAGTCTGTTCTGAATGTCGCCAGCAGTACAAAGTTCCAAAAGAGGTATTAGAAAAACTTGATATTAATACTGACAAGGATGTTATGGGCTATCAGGCAATTGGATGTAAGCATTGTAATCAGACAGGTTATCGTGGAAGAATGGGTACGTTAGAAGTGCTTGAGATAGATGACACTATCAGAGAGATGATATTGAAGAGATCATCAAGTGATGATATAAAGGAATATGCTCGTTCTAAAGGTATGAAAACCTTACGAGAAAATGCAATTCAAAAGTTTCTTATGGGTCTTACTACTGTTGAAGAAGTTATTCGTATAACGTCTGAATAAAACTATGTCTGAATTTAAATATATTATAAAAGACAAGCAAGGAAAAACGCTGACGGGCTCTATTGAAGCTCCGAATCAGGATGTTGTTGCAAGCTTATTGAGAGACAGAGCTTCAATCATAATCAATATTACTCCTCTTAAAAAATCTTCTTTTTCTTTTAATTTGATGCCCTCTTTATCAAGTGTAAAAATTTCTATTGATGAGCTAGCTGTATTCTCTAGACAATTAGCTACAATGGTTAATGCTGGCTTACCTTTGGTTCAGGGCTTAGAGATTTTATCTGAACAATCTGAAAATAAATCTTTAAAGCTTCTTATCACAAAAGTAAAGGAATCAGTTGAGGGAGGAAGTAGTCTTTCTGAGGCCCTAGGTAAGTATCCTAAAGCCTTTTCTAGTCTATTCATTAATATGATCTCCGCTGGAGAGGCTTCAGGTATGTTGGATGATATCTTGATGCGTATGGCATCATACTTTGAAGATAGTAGTAAGCTTCAAAAGAAAGTTAAAGCTGCTTTAGTTTATCCAATTACTATAATGGTAGCTGTAGTAGGAATAACTATATTTATGCTGGTTAGTGTGGTGCCTTCTTTTGCTGAAATCTATTCAGGTTTTGGTGCAGATCTTCCTGGGCCAACACAAGTATTGATGACTGCAAGTGCTATTGTAACAAAATATTTAATTTTGGTTTTATTATCAATGGTTGTATTGGTCGTGGGTTTTGTAATGATTGGAAAAACTAACAAGGGAAGGGAAATAATTGATAGATCAATACTTAAATTACCAATAGCTGGGAAATTAATAAAAAAAGTTGCCATATCAAGATTTTCAAGAACTCTGGCAACGCTTGCAAAAAGTGGTGTTTCAATATTAACTTCTCTAGATATTGTGGCAAAAACATGCGGCAATAGAGTTATTGAGAATGTAATTAGGGATGTTCTTGAGAGCGTTAAAGGAGGAGAGACCATTGCTCAGCCGCTGTCCAAGAGTCCTATATTTCCACCATTAGTTGTTAAAATGGTGGCGGTCGGAGAACAAACTGGTTCGTTGGAAGAAATGCTTGTTAAAGTAGCAAATTTTTATGATGATGAAGTGAGTACAACAGTGGAAAGTTTGACTTCGCTGATTGAACCCTTAGTTATTGTTGTTTTGGGAGTGGTTATTGGAGGAATAGTTTTGGCACTTTATTTACCGATATTTAATATGGCTGATTTATTTAGTTAAAATAAGATACGAGACTTGCGGTAATTTGACTTTCAGTAGAGCATATGGTATACTGAAAGTAGGTTAAAGGAGGGTAATCTAAATGAAGGAGGTGAATAAGATGAAAAGGCGAAGAGGATTTACACTTATTGAAATGATGATTGTTGTCGCAATTATAGCCTTATTAGCCACTATCGCAATACCTAATTATATTAATTTTCAACTTAGAGCAAAAACCTCTGAAGCAAAATCTAGCTTGGGTGCTATTAGGACATGCGAAGAAGCATATAAGGCTGAAAATGATGTGTATTTAGCTTGTGGAGCCAATCCTGCTACAGTTCCAGCGGGTGTTAAAGCTACTTGGGTAAGCACTTCAGCTGGTTGGACTGATATAGGATTTGAGCCTAAAGGCCTAATTTATTATCAGTATGCTGTAACGGTTGCCGACGGCGGTACTACATTTGCTGCTACAGCAACTGGTGACCTTGACGGTGATGCAAGTACGTCAGTCTATACGCTTGACCAGGATGGTAACTTAACATCCACTAATCCACTTGAATAGACATCTTTGAGACTGACAAGTTTGAGTATTTTAAAGAGCCATTTTAACGAAATTTAAGATGGCTCTTTTTTTTATATGTGAGGAATGCCTTAAATACCATATATTGTATTTCAGAATATATGATCATACCTAGGTAATGTAGTTATTAATATACTTTAAATTGACAAAAGTTTATATATATGATATATTTATATCAATATAGATATATTCACTAAAAAGGGGAAAAGATATGCGCAGGGCGAGGTCATTTACGCTCATAGAGCTTATGGTAGTAGTAGCTCTCATTAGTATTTTGGTAACTATTGCCGTTCCTAACTATCAAAGATTTCAATTAAGAGCTAAGGTAGCTGAGGCTAATCATAATTTAGGGGCGATCCGTGGATGTCTGGAGGTATATGAGATGGAGAATGAATCTTATGTGTTATGTACTTTGCATCCAGCTACTGTACCAAGCGCAGCTAGAGTTTTCTGGGAAGATACTGCTGTTCCACAAAGTTGGATTGATATTGGTTTTAAGCCTGTTGGTCAAATTAGGTATTCATATGAAGTGCAGGCGGGAGCTTCTGGTATAGGTACTAGTTATATTATAATTGCTCGTGGAGATTTAGACGGTGATGGCGTTGAATCAGTTATTCAACTTGATCAAAATGGTAATATGACATCAGCAAATCCATTAGAGTAGGGCGTATATCTTACTATTAATATTATGACAAAAGAAAATATTGTCGGTTTAGACATAGGTACATCAACGATTAAGGTGGTGCAACTCCTTAAGACTAAAGAGCAGTTTAGTTTAGTTAAAGCTTCTATTGAGGAACTTAAGTTTAATGCCGAAGAAAAAGATAAGCTAAGTGCGCTTAAGCAGCTTTTTAAGCGAGCGAAAATTTCTGAAAAAGAAGTTAACATTTCTATTGAAGGACCTTCCGTAATTATCCGCAATATTCAGTTGCCAAAAATGAGTGAAGCAGATCTTAAAAATGCAATTAAATATGAAGCTGAGAAGTATATTCCTTATAATGTTAATGAGGTTATTGTTGATTGTCAGATAATCTCTGAAGCTGAAAATAATATGGGAGTTCTTTTAGTAGCCGCTAAAAAAGATAGTATTAACGATAAAATTCAACTAGTCCAAAAAGCGGGCTTATGCCCATGGGTTGTGGATATAGATTCGTTTGCTCTTATTAATGCCTTTAATTTAAATAATGATGAAAGCGAAAAAACAATTGCTTTACTAAATATTGGAAGCGAAGCAACAAGTGTGAATATTATTCGTGGAGATTTACTTAATTTTACTCGTAATATTCCAGTGGGTGGTAAGCGTGTAACTGAGGTTTTGGCTGAGAATTTTAAAGTTGATTTGACTCAAGCGGAAGAGCTTAAAAAAAATCCCGGTGATAAAAAAGAGGCTGTAGATGAAATTTGCTTAAATGCCATGAGAGAAATGGCAATAGAGATTAAATCATCGTTTGATTATTATGAAAGTCAGTATGAGGAAGGTGTTACTAAAATATATATTAGTGGAGGAGTAGCCATTAATGAAAATATGGCTAATTTTTTATCTGAGAATATGGATTTAGAGGTTAAAAGGTGGAGCATTTTAGATAGGCTTATTTTGGGTAATAAGTCTTTAGGAGATAAAATTAGTCCTATTCGGGATTATTTTGCTGTAGCTACTGGATTAGCCTTACGCAAGTTATAAATTATGATAAAGATTAATTTACTTCCAGATGATTTAAAAAAGCAAAGAGTAATACTGCCAAAGGGGTTATTTATCCTTATTGGAGTTATTCTTGTATCAATGCTTGTAATGTGGATGGCTATTGCAAATAAAGGTTTGACTGCAGCAACGCTTAAAGCAGATAATCTTGAGAGTCAATGGCAGAAAATTTTAAAAGTAAAAAGTGAGTATGGAATATATAAAAAAGAGCTTAAGACGTTAGAAGAAAGAGCAGTCGTTGTAAATTATTTAATGGCAGATAGAATTTATTATTCGCAGAAACTTAATGAGTTGAGTGACCTGTTAACTGATGGTATTTGGCTTAATGCTCTCGAATTAAATAATAGTATGTTAATTATTGAAGGTAAGGTTTATTCTAAAGAAGGCAAGGAAGAAGCAATTGTTGGAAATTTTATGAACAATATTAAGTATCATGAATCATTTTTTAAGGATTTCAGCGATGTTGAACTAAAAATTATCAAAAGAAAAATACAAGATGTAGAACATATTAGTTTTGTTATTTTTTGCCATTTAAAACAAAAAGATCTACCGGATAAAAAAGATGAATCTTGAAGACTTAAAGGAAAATAAAGCATATCAAATAGTTGCCGGGGTTATAGCTGCGTATATAGTTTGCACGGTTATGTTTTATTTTATTGCGATAGCTCCTAAGGTTAGCATGTCTAGTGAATTAAAAGCTAAAATTGTAGAGAAGCAGTCTTTTTTATTGAAAGCAGGCTCAATGGAGAAGCAGAGAGAGAAAATTGAGGAAGCAAAAGTCAAGATCGAAAAACTTAAGGAAAATATTAGTTATTATGAAAAAAAATTGCCGACCGAAAAAGATATCCCGGACTTATTACAATATCTATCCAATATTGCTACTTCTGCCGACGTAACATTGCTCGAAATTGAAAAAAAACAAGAGGTTAGGCAAGAGCAGACTCTATATGTTACAGTTCCTTTTAAGCTAATCCTTAAAGGGGGCTATCATAATATTGGTTCTTTTGTAAGTAAACTTGAAAATGCTGACAGATTTATGAAGATTGAATATCTTAAGGTTGAGGAAGACAAGAAGAATCCTTTTGAGCATATGGGTGAAATAATGGTTTATACTTATATATTAGATGTCTTGGAGCCGCAGGAGAATGAATAGATTATTCTTAGGATTTTTGCACATTATATTCGCAATATTGTATTTAAATACTTTTGCATATGCTGCAGATTTCGTGTATAATAATCATGAGAGGCGGGATCCCTTTGTTCCTCCATATTTGAAGGATCAGGTTGAAAAAAAACCAAAAGACGTAAGCACTAAAACTATCGTAGATTTCAGTTCTATAACACTTCAGGCTGTTGTATATGATCCAACTGGAGAATCAGCCGTAATAATCAATGGTCAAATTATGAAAATTAATGATGAAACAGACTTTTTTGTTATAAAAGACATTATGCGTGATGGAGCTGTAGTTGAAGTTCTTGGAGAAAGAAAAGTTTTTAAATTAAGAGAAGAAAAAAATAATATTAACGATGAAGAATAAAAAAAGTATTCTATCTTGTTTTCTTATAGCTTTAATAATTTTGTGCTATAGTGGAATTTGCCTTGCGCAGGAAGTAAAGGCTGAAGATCCACAGGCAAAACAAATTACGCCGCAGCAGATTGAGGCTAATCAAATATCCTCTATTTTAGGCAACAAAACAGACTCTAACAGTAATGATAATGATAAAAAAATTAGTATGGACTTTAAAGATGCAGATATAAAAGACGTTCTGCGTATTGTTTCTGATAAAAGTGGTATTAATATTATTGCTGGAGGAGAAGTTCAGGGTGTGGTTACTATGAAGTTAGAAAGTGTGCCTTGGGATAAGGCTTTAGATATTATTTTGAAAACTCAAGGATATGTTTACGAGCAAGATGGCAATATAATTCGGGTTACAACGCGTGAAAATCTTTCTATGGAGGATTTAGAAACAACTCTTTTTTCACTTAGTTATGCTGATGCTGAAAGCCTAACAACTTCCCTTGCAGATATGTTGTCTGCGCGTGGTAATATTCAATTTGACGCCAGAACGAATCAAGTTATTGTCACTGACATAGGAACTAATATTAAAAAGCTTGCAAGCGTAATTGAGCAATTAGATGGCAGAACGCCCCAGATTCAAATTGAAGCACGTGTTATTGAAACAACTTTGGGTAAAGATGAAACCTTAGGTGTTGATTGGCAAACCGAAATTGTTGCTGATGGTGCTAAAAGGGCAACGACTCTTCCTTTTTCTAACTGGAGTACTGATGGCAGGCTGTATCCAACACCAGATGCTGATTATACCTATGATGCAAGCGGTCAAATTACAGATATTGTTTCAGACTTTGCAATCAAAAACGATTTACCTGTGTCTAGTAAGGATGCTATACAATGGAGTTCTTTACCAGCTGTTGCTGGAGATACAGGTGAAGAGGAGTATTTTCAATACGGAACGCTTGATTTTACTGGTTTGCAAGCAACGTTAGAAGCTTTATCTACTAGAACAGATACAAATGTTTTGTCAAATCCTAGAATTACTACTCTGAATAATAAAGAGGCCAAGATAACAGTAGGTACAAAATGGCCAGTGGCTAATTATTCCTATTCTGATGAGACCGGACGATGGAATGTTTCTGGATGGGAATATATAGAGTATGGCATAATTATGACAGTAACTCCCACAGTTAATAAAGATGGCTATATAACATTAAGTGTCGTGCCCGAGGTTAGTGATTTAACTGGAAGTGTTACATTTGAAGGTGCAGAGGTGCCAATAATATCTACGAAGCAGGCAGAAGTAGAAGTCATGATCAAAGATGGTGAGACATTGGTGATTGGCGGTATGATTAAGGATAAAGTTGTTAATACTAATAACAAAATACCTTTTCTTGGTGATATTCCAATTTTAGGTTATTTATTTTCACAAAGAGGTACAGAAATAGAAAAGAGAGATCTTTTAATATTTTTAACTCCTCATGTACTAAAGGAAAATGGTCATATTGATTCAGTTTCTACTGTTGCCTTTGAACAGGAAACAGTTTTCTAATGAGTTTGATTAAATATGTTAAAAATAAAGACGGGTTTAGATCCTGTCTTTTTTCAATTTAAAGGAGTTTAATTTTTAGATGAAAAGAAAAATAATTATTAATGTTGAAAAGCAGGAAAAGAGAATTGCTGTTGTGGAGAACGGTAATTTGGAGCAGTATTTTAGTGAAAGACCAGATCATAAACGTTTTGTAGGAAATATCTACAAAGCAAAGGTTGATACGGTGGTTAGTGGTATTCAGGCCGCTTTTGTTAACTTGGGCATGAAAAAGAACGGTTTTCTTTATGTCTCAGACATTACGAAACCTTTTGGGGATTATAAAGAAATTCTAGAAGAAGAGGCTGAGGAGCTTGAGCCTACTCGTTTTAAAGAAAATGTAAACATTAAAGATGTATTGCGGCCGGGCCAGGAAGTTATTGTCCAGATTGTAAAGGATAATATTAGCACAAAAGGACCCAGATTAACTACAAATATTAGTTTGCCTGGTAGATATCTGGTTTTGATGCCGTATCAAAGTTGTACAGGTATTTCTAAGAGAATAAGAGAACCTGAGGAAAGAGAGAGATTAAAAAATATTATTGGTGGTTTTAGAATGCCAGAAGGCGTAGGCCTTATAGTAAGAACACTTGCAGAAGGTGCCAGCAAAAGAGAGCTTATTAGAGACTTTAAATATCTTATGAGACTTATGAAGCGGATTAATTATGTTTCTCACCGAGTTGCTTGTCCTGCTTTAGTGCATGAGGAGTATGATTTAGTGCTGCGGGTTATACGTGATTATTTTTCAGAGGATGTCGAATGTCTTATAGTTGATAATAAAAAAGAATACGGTAGGATATATAAATTTCTGAATTCTTTAACTCCAGATTTAAAATCAAAACTACAGTTTCATCAGAGCGAAAAGTCTTTGTTTGAAGAATACAAGCTTGAGGACCAAATTGAAAAAATAACTAAACGGCATGTTCAGTTGAAATCAGGTGGTTATATTATTATCGAACCAACGGAAAGTTTAATTTCAATTGATGTAAATACAGGAAGCTTTGTAAAAAAAGGCAGCCTGGAAGAGACAGCATATATCACTAATAAAGAATCTGCCAATGAAATAGTGAGACAATTAAAGCTTAGGGATCTTGGAGGGATAATAATAATTGATTTCATTGATATGAATTCAAGACGGCATCGCCAGGATATTTATAAAATTCTTTTAACATCTCTTAAAAAAGATAGAGCTAAGACTAAAGTTTTACCTATTTCTGAGCTTGGTGTAGTTGAGATGACTAGGCAAAGGGTAGGTAAGAGCCTAGAAAGTGCTTTTTCTGAAACTTGCCCCTATTGTAAGGGTAAAGGTTTAGTGAAATCAAATTTCACGATAGCAATTGAGGCTCTCAGAGGCATTAGAAAAACGTTAAAAAGCTTAAATGTAGGTAAAATCAGGGTTAGTTTACATCCTAGTGTGGCCTCATACATATTCAATGAGCTTCGTTGCGAACTGAATTTACTAGAGACTGAGTATAATGCTAAGATAGTTATTGAGGCGGACACAAAGGAACATATTGAAAACGTTAGGATTACAAAAGCTTGACAAGCTTTTTCTTTTTTGATATTCTATACGTCTATTGTAAAAAGGAGAAAAACAATGTATGCAATAATTGAAACGGGTGGGAAACAGTATAAAGTCAATAAAGGCCAGGAGTTTATGGTTGAATATTTGAAAAAGAAAGAAGGCAGTGCTTTTAATTTCACTCATGTTATGATGGCTTCGAAAGGCAAAAAGATATATATTGGAACACCTTATATCAAAAAAGCTAAAGTGGCTTGTAGTGTGTTATCAAATGAAAAGTCTGATAAAGTGGTAAGTTTTAAATATCGCAGACGTAAAAGTTCCAAAACAACAAAAGGTCATAGGCAGCAATATACCAGGCTTAAAGTAAACGATATAGTCCTGGATGAAGAATAATTATATAAAAGGAGTTTGAATAATGGCGCATAAAAAAGGAATGGGCTCAACTAGAAACGGAAGAGATTCTATAGGAAAAAGATTGGGTCTTAAAAAATATGACGGCGAAATAGTTAAGGCAGGAGCTATTATCCTAAGACAAAGAGGAGCCAAGTTCAAGCCTGGAACAAATGTAGGTCGTGGCTCTGATGATACCCTTTTCGCTAAAAAAAATGGTGTAGTTAAATTTAGCAAAACAAGACTTATTAGCGTTTTGCCCCAGTAATGTTTATAGATGAAGCTGATATTAATGTACAGGCCGGTACCGGTGGTTCTGGATGCAAGAGCTTCCGCCATACAAGAGATGTTAAGGGAAGAAAACCCAATGGTGGTAATGGCGGACGGGGAGGTCATGTCATCATCAAGGCAGATTCTGGAATTCATACCTTAAGAGAATTCAACTATAAAAAAAATATTAAAGCTTCTAGAGGTGGACATGGAGGCTCTAACAATAAAACTGGCAGAGATGGTCAAGAGACTTATCTCTCTGTGCCACCTGGCACCTTGGTTATTAATGCTGACAATAATTTAGTGGTAAGAGATCTAACTCATATCAATGAAAAAGTTATTGTTGCGCGCGGAGGCAAGGGTGGTCGTGGTAATGCTAAATGCGCTAATGCTGAACCTGGTAAAACAGGGGAGACAATACGGTTGCATTTAGACCTTAAATTAATTGCTGAGGTTGGTTTAGTAGGATTCCCTAATGCAGGTAAATCTTCCTTAATAAGCTGTATTTCTAAAGCGAAACCCAAAGTTGCATCTTATCCATTTACAACTAAAACACCTGTTTTAGGTATTGCTGAATTCAATGAAAAGGAATATAAAATAGCTGATATACCTGGTTTGATAGAAGGTGCGCATGCGGGTAGTGGTTTAGGTGATAAGTTTCTTCGTCATATAGAAAGAACGAGAATTCTTGCCTTTGTTATAGATCTAGCAGGTGTGGATGGAAGAAAGCCTTGGGATGATTTTTTTAGTTTAAAAAATGAGTTAATGTTATATAATACAGAATTGAACGATAAATCATATATGATTATAGCAAATAAAATAGATTTAGCTTCAGCTCAAGAGAACCTTAAAATTTTTAAAAATAAAATCAAGGAACCATTTATTGCTATTTCGTGTAAGGATAAAAGTAATCTTGATGAAGTTCAAAAAAAGATAATTAAATTATTATGATAAAGAAAAAGAAACTATTTAAGAGAGTGGTCATCAAAGTGGGCACGAAGATTATAACCTCAAAGGATTCATGTTTGGATAAGAGGGAAGTTGGGTTATTGTGTGCTCAGATAATTAAGTTGCTAAAGAGTGGAGTTGAGGTAGTTTTAGTTTCATCAGGAGCAATTGCTGAAGGTATGAGTCAACTTCAACTTACCAGAAGACCGAAGACCTTAAGGATTCTTCAAGCTGCTGCAGCTATAGGTCAAAGTCGCCTAATGAAAATATATGATAATTTCTTTCATAAAAAAAAGATAGTAACAGCTCAGGTTCTTTTGACTAGAGCTGATCTAAGTAATAGGCAAAGGTATTTAAATGCTAAGAATACAATTATAACTCTTCTTGAAAGGGACATATTGCCTATAATTAATGAGAATGACACAGTTTCGACTGATGAAATTAAATTTGGTGACAATGATCAGTTATCAGCTATGGTAGCCAATTTTGTATCTGCTCAAGCACTCATCATTTTAACTGATGTAGATGGTTTATACTGCTTGAATTCAGAGGGAAAACAGGAAAAAATTGATATTGTTGAAGAAATAGGCCGAGTTGAACATCATGCAGTAGGGGCTAGTTGCGAATTAAGTGTTGGAGGTATGAAAACTAAGCTAGAAGCGGCTCGCATGGTTACTTCCTCTGGCATAACATGCATTATCGCAAATGGTAAAAAGGCTGACATTTTAAGCGATATTCTAAAGGGTAAGAATGTAGGAACTTTTTTTAAAGCAAAAAAAGTTAAACTAAATGATAGAAAGAAATGGATTGCCTTTAGTAAAAAAATTAAGGGCAAGCTAGTTGTAGATAAAGGAGCTGCGCAGGCACTATGCGAGCATGGCAGAAGTCTTTTGTCAGCCGGTATAATTAATGTTTCTGGAAGCTTTGCTTATGGTGATCTTGTACTAATAGTCAGTGAATCAGGTAAAGAGCTTGCCAGAGGGTTTACGAATTATGCGGCCAAAGAAATAGATAGAATCAGAGGCCTCAAAACTTCAGAGATAGAAAAAGAACTGGGTAGTAAATATTATGATGAGATAATACATAGAGATAACCTCGTAATTTTATAGTACAGGAGAATTAGATGAATATTAGTCAGGAAATTAAATTAATAGCCACAAAAGCAAGAAGGGCATCCTCAGAGTTGCGTCAATTATCAACTGATGTAAAAAACAGAACTTTAGAGCAGATGGCTCGGGCTTTAGTGGTTAATAGTGCATATATTATCAAAGCTAACAAGCGAGATATTAATATAGCCAGAAAGACTGGCCTTAAAGAAAGTTTTGTAGATAGATTAACTTTGAATAAAGATAGAATCAAACAAATGAGTGCATGCCTGAAAGAGGTAGCGGCTCAAGAAGATCCTATTGGGAGCGTGATATCCTCAATTAAGAGACCTAATGGTTTGCAGATTATGAAAGTTAGAGCACCCTTAGGTGTTATTGGCGTAATTTATGAATCAAGACCTAACGTTACTAGTGATTGCATAGGGCTTTGTTTAAAAGCTGGTAATGCTATTATCTTAAGAGGGGGCAGTAGCGCCATATATTCTAATCTAGCTATATTAGAGGTTCTAAGTAAAGTTGCTTTGAAAAATGGTTTGCCTGAAGGCGCTATTTCCATGATTAAAACTACTGATCGCAAAGCAGTGCGTTACTTGCTCAAAGAAGAAAAGAATATTGATTTAATTATACCTAGAGGTGGAGAGAGTCTTATTAAGGAAGTCATAAAGTATTCAAAAATACCTGTTGTAAAACATTATAAAGGCCTTTGTCATGCTTATGTTGATGAATATGCTGATTTAAATATGGCAGAGAAAATAATACTTAATGCTAAATTACAGAGAACAAGTGTTTGTAATGCAATTGAAACGTTATTAGTCCATAAGCATGTAGCAGGAAGATTTTTGCCTTCAATGGTGAGGAGCTTAAAGGTTAAGGGAGCAGAAGTTAGAGGCTGCATCGAGACGTATAATATTTTGAAGGGTCAGATTAATAAGGCAACATGTAAAGATTGGGAAACAGAATACTTAGATAAGATTATTTCAATCAGAGTTGTTAATAGCATGCATGATGCCATAGATCATATTGCTAAATATAGTTCCGGTCTTTCTGAAGTTATTATTACTGACAGTTGTGAATCTGCTGAATATTTTTTGAATAAAGTAGATTCTGCTTGTGTATACTTGAATGCTTCAACAAGGTTTACCGATGGAAATCAGTTTGGACTTGGAGCAGAAATTGGCATTAGTACTGGCAGGATGCATGCTAGAGGCCCTATGGGCGTTGCTGAGCTCACAAGTTATAAGTATGTAATTATCGGTAATGGCCAGATAAGGACTAAGTAAATGCGTTTAGGTATATTGGGGGGCACTTTTAATCCTGTTCATTTAGGACATTTAAGATTAGCAGAAGAAGCAATGAGGCAGCTTGCGCTAGACAAAGTTATTTTTGTGCCAGCGTATATTAGCCCTTTTGCTTCGACTGATGATGCTGTATCTGTTGAGAATAGATTGGTTATGCTTGAGAATACACTCAAGGCTTTTAAATTTTTCGAAGTATCAACTTATGAATTGGATAAAAAAAATACATCGTATACAATTGATACTATTAAACATTTCAATAAAAACTTAAAAGAGAATGATAAGCTCTATTTTATTGCTGGTGGAGATATAACTGCTAGGTTGAATGAATGGAAGGATATTGACGAATTGTGCAAGATTTGTACGTTTGTTATTGCAAGAAGGCCGGGCTTTAATGAGGAATCTAAAATTGATGAGGTCGAATATATTGATATTGAGGCAATAGATACATCGTCTTCTAAAATTAGAGATTTGATTAAAAATAATAATGATTTTCAATTCATGGTACCGCCGGAAGTATTCAAATACATAAACAAAAAAAACTTATATAGGTAAAAGATGAATTTACTTGCTTTAATACTATTGGTTTTGTCTATTATTGTTCTTCTGTTAATATCCGCATTTCTTTCAGGATCTGAAACGGCTTATTTATCACTTAATCGTTTACGATTAAGACATTTAGCTAAACAAAAAGGTCCCAAAGCTAAGTTGGTTCAGAAATTAATTGGTAACTCTGATCAACTTATCACAACAATATTAATTAGTAATAATTTTGTTAATATAGCTATTTCTTCATTATCAGCTGCAGCATTTTATTATTTCTTAGGCCCAAAAATAGGTATTATAGTTTCCACATTTGTTATGACGATTCTTATTCTTGTTTTTAGTGAAATAACTCCTAAAATATTTGCAGCTAGGCATGCAGAGAAGTACTCATTTAAAGTAGCGGGAATTATGGATTTTACCATTAGATTATTGAGCCCCATTTCGAATGTTTTTACAAAATTCAGCCACGTTATAATAAAACTCTTCGGTGGCAATGCAAAGGGAAAATCGCCTATAATAACTGAAGAAGAAATTAAAACTATTATTGAAGTTGGTAGTGAAGTTGGCGCGGTTGAAGATGAAGAGAGAGATATGCTGCATAGGGTGTTTGAGTTTAACGATATCCATGTTTCAAAGGTAATGATTCCTCGTTCTGAAATTATTGCAGCTGATGTTAATACCCCAGTTGAGGATTTATTAACTCTAGTGAATAAAGAGGGTTATGCCAGAATACCTATTTATGAGGATGAGTTTGATAATATGATAGGTGTTTTATATGCCAGAGATTTGCTGAAAGTCTGGGAGGCAAAGGAAAAAATAGTATTAAGAGATTTAATCAGACCTGCTTATTTTGTTTCATCTGATAAAATTGCTATGGATTTACTGAAAGATTTTCAACGCAAGCGTATACAAATAGCTATTGTAACAGATAGCCAAGATAAGATTAGTGGTCTCATATCTCTTGAAGATCTTTTAGAGGAGATAGTAGGGGAGATTGATGACTGGCACGACTAAATCTGCTAGAAAAGCTTTTATATTATATTCTACTGCTGATTCAGGACATTGCATGGCTGCTATGTCTCTTGCTAAGAGTTTTAAAATCAAAGAACCATCCTTAGAGATAATCCTAATTAATGCTTTAGAATTTATTTCTCCAACTTTTGCAAATTTTGCTCATGGCTTATATATTTGGTTTATAAAGAATTCTAGAAAAATTCATGATAGCCTTTGGGGTAATCAGCTGTTTTATAGAAAAGCCAACCCTATAAAGAAAATTCTTTTGGCTCCTACTTATAGAAAGTTTAAGAAATATTATGATGAGCATAAGCCTTGCGTCGTTATATGTACGCAGGTAGTGCCCTGTGCCGTTTTTTCAGCAATTAGAAAAAAAAGCAGAGAAGCTTTTAAGCTTTATGCAGTTATTACTGATTATGATGTGCATCCATTCTGGTTAATGGATAATGTTGATGGTTATTTTGTAGCTACTGATGAAATGAAGGATAAATTAATTAGTAATGACATACCAGCTGACAAAATAATTGTATCTGGGATACCAATTGATCCTAAATTTTCTACTGCTGCAACTTTAATTAAGAAGGAACTTGTTCTTGGGCATAATTTTGCTGTGCCTAGGATTTTGCTAATGGCAGGTAGTATGGGTGTAGGGCCACTTGATATTATTGCTTCTGAGCTTGATAAGCTGGATTTAAATTTTGAGCTTCAAATAGTCTGTGGAAAAAATAAAAGACTCAAGAAAAAACTTGATAAAAGATCAGCCAATTTTAAACATAAAGTTGAAATATACGGATTCTTAGATGATATTATTACTTTAATGTTGTTAGCTAATCTATTAATAACTAAACCAGGTGGCCTGACTTCGTCTGAAGCTTTAGCCATAGGTTTGCCCATGATTATTTATAGTTCAGTTGGTGGTCAGGAATCAAGGAATCTTGAGTATCTTCAAAATCAGGAAGCTATTTACAGAGTTAAAAAAATAAAAGACATAAGGGTTACTGTTAGGAATTTCTTGGATAATAACAATTTTTCTCAAAAAATAATTTCAAATGCAAAAAAAATATCAAGACCCAATGCGGCTTTAGATATCGCTGAAGCTATTTCAAAAAGCATTTGACTAATAGTAATGACTATGGTACACTAATAATCAAATAAACGAGGAGGTATTTCATGGAAGCATATTGTGTGAAGTGTAAAGCAAAAAAAGAAATGTCAGATTCTGAAGAAGTAACCATGAAGAATGGTCGAAAGGCACTTAAAGGTAAATGTCCTACATGTGGAACAGGCATGTATAGGATTTTAGGTAAAAAGTAGCATTCCTTTTATAATTAATTAATGATTCAAAGTAAAAAGCTCAGCGCTAAAGAAAAAACACTCTTAGTAGCAAGAGCTGCCCTTGAGAAAAAAGCCGATAACGTAGTTATTATGAATATGTCCAATGTGGCTGCGGTATGCGACTTTTTTCTTATATGTGGTGGTAGTAGTGAGAGAAAAAATAAAGCTATTGCTGACTATATATTAGGGGAGCTTAAAGATGTTTCTATAAAGCCTTCTAGTATAGAAGGTTATAAAGAAGGATCTTGGATATTGCTAGATTATATTGATGTTGTAGTTCACGTCTTTAAGAACGACCTGCGTGAATTTTACAGTCTTGAACGACTGTGGGCTGATGCACCTCAAAACGCAATAACTGAAGAACGTGCTAAAGACTCTAGAAAACGAACTCAAAACATTACTGAATAAGGCTATCCTTGCTGTATTGCCAGTTTCTACAGGGAAGAAGTTTAATGTAGAAATTAGTCTTCCTAAAGATAAGCGATTTGGCAATCTGTCTACAAATATTGCATTTCAAGTAGCTCCCATCTTAAGAAATTCTCCATTTAATACAGCTGAAAAAATAACAAAAGAACTCCAGAATTTATTATCATTAAGTAAAAAAGATTCATGGATAGAATCTATAGATGTAGTTAAGCCTGGATTTATAAATATTACATATAGTAGAAAATTTCTTAATAAACTAATTAAGATAATTGCAGATTCACCTTCAAAGTTTAAACCTCACAATATAGGGCGAAAGAAAAAGGTTCAAATTGAATTTGTAAGCGCAAATCCTACTGGTCCTCTTAGCATAGCTCATGGCAGGCAAGCAGTTGTAGGAGATGTAATATCTCGGACATTGAAAACTTGCGGCTATAATACCACCAAAGAATATTTTATCAATGATGAAGGTAATCAAATTGATGCTTTGGGAAAATCAGCAATGGCTAGATGTCTTGAGCTACAGGGTAAAGATTTTACCTTGCCTGAAGACGGGTATCAAGGCGAGTATTTAGTTGATATAGTAAAGGATTTTATTAAGCGCTTTGGTAAGGAATCTTTTGATAAAAAGCATCTAAACGTAAAAAAAATGCTTTCTGTTTATACGGTAAAGCAAATTATGGATGGAATAAAGAAAGATTTAGATGATATCGATGTATCTATGGATGTGTGGTTTTCTCAGAAGAAAATGATGAGAACTGATGCTGTTCCTAGAGTAATAAAGAAATTAAAGAAAAAAAAGCTCATTTTTGAAGAAGATGGGGCTGTTTGGTTTAAGTCTAGTGTTTACGGAGATGATAAAGATAGGGTTGTTGTTAAAAGTACAGGAGAATATACTTATTTGGCGCCAGATATAGCCTATCATGAGAATAAAATAAAAAGGAAATTTAGAAAAGTAATTAATATATGGGGTCCTGATCATCATGGATATATACCACGCATTAATGCAGCTGTAAGAGCGTTAGGGGCAGCTGATGATTTTTTAGAAGTGGTTATTATACAGCTGGCAACTTTGTTCAAGAATGGTAAGCTGGTTTCTATGTCTACCAGAAAAGGACAGTATATTACCTTAAGACAATTAGTCCATGAGGTTGGTCCTGATGTAGCGAGATTCTTCTTTCTAATGAGAAAAACTAATAGTCATCTTGATTTTGATTTAGCGTTGGCTAAGAAGAAATCAATGGATAATCCTGTTTATTATATCCAATATGCTCATGCGCGTATTTGTAGTATACTTCAAAAGCAAAAAGAGGATGTTAAAAGATTGCCACGGTGTGATTTTAATCAATTAAATGATGCGCAGGAGATGGCCTTGATATATGCACTTGTGGAATATCCTGGTGCTGTTGAATCCGCAGCGTTATCTAGAGAGCCTTATTTTATTGTAGTTTATTTGCGTAAGGTTGCAGAGGCATTTCATTCGTTTTACCATAGTCACAGAGTGCTTGATGATGACCTAGCTAAAACTGCAGCAAGGATAAAGCTTATCAAGGCGGCTAAAAATATCCTTCATGCCGGCCTTAATCTTCTAGGGGTTTCATCACCTACAAGCATGTAGTAAATAATATTATGAAATTTATGAGCTTAGGAAAAATTGACTATAAGCAATGCTATGACTATCAGAAGCAACTTCATAGTCTTAGAGTAGAGGGATCTATTCCCGATACGATCTTATTAGTAGAGCATCCTCATGTCATAACTACAGGAAGAACTTTTAATAAAACTGAGATTCCTGATAAGAATGTTTTGCAAAACCATGACATCAAAGTAATAGAGGCTGATAGGGGGGGTAGTGTTACCTATCATGGTCCAGGACAGTTGGTCTGCTATCCTATAATTGATTTAAGAAAACACAAAAAGGATGTTCATTTATTTTTAAACAGAATAGAAAATATTGTCATTTCTGCATTAGCTTTTTATGGTATTAAAGCAAATTCTATAAAAGGTCAAAGGGGAGTTTGGGTTGATAATAAAAAAATTGCCTCTATTGGTATTGGAATAAAGCGGTGGGTAACTTATCATGGGGTTGCTATAAATTTAAATGTAGATTTGAAATATTTTGGTATGATAAAACCGTGTGGTTATAATTCAAGTGTAATGATTTCTTTGGATAAGATTATTCGCCAAGAGGTTAGCTTAGAGGAGTTTAGGATAATTTTCGAACAAGTATTTAAAGATAATTTCAAGATTTGAAGCAGATAAACTCAGAATCTGCTTGTAGAGTTTTTACTTGAAATTTTAATGGGTTATTTGTATAATAATCTAAAATGAACTTAGTAATTATTGTTGGAGGAAATTAATGCCAGAGATAGAAGTTAAATTACCTGACTTAGGCGAAGAGATTACAAGTGCCAATGTTTCTTTTTGGCATGTGGAAGAAGGAGATGTTGTTAGTGAGAATAGTGACCTATTGGAAGTGGTGACTGAAAAGGCCACATTTAACGTGCCTTCTCCACTTGATGGAAAGTTAATTAAGAAAAAATTTGATGAAGGTGAAGAAATAAAAGTTGGAGAAACTATAGCTGTTTTAGAAACTGAATAAGAAGGATGAAAAATAATGCAGGAAGCAAATAGACTTAAACGATTGCCATTATACTTATTTACGATAATGGATAATTTAAAACATGAAGCACAAGAAAATGGAGTTGATGTTATAGACTTAGGTATGGGTAGCCCAGACTTGCCTACGCCGAAACATATAGTAGATGAGCTTTGCAAGCAGGCTAAGGTTGAAGCTAATCACAGATATTCAAGGCCTCATGGTGATGCTGAGCGCAAGTTTAAGGAAGCTATTGCTCAATGGTATAATGAACGCTTTGGGGTAACTCTTGATCCGGAGCACGAAGTTTTACCACTTATCGGCTCCAAAGAAGGAATTGCTAACTTATACCTTACTTTTCTGAATCATGATGATGTTGTCTTGGTGCCTAATCCAGCTTACCCAGTTCATTTTAATGGTGTTGTAATGGCTGGCGGCATTTTATATAACTTGCCTCTAACAGAAGAAAATAATTTTAGACCTGACTTGAAGTCACTAAGTAAAGATATCGTAAAGATGGCTAAGATATTGATACTAGGATATCCGCATAATCCGACAACAGCAACTGTTGACAGTGATTTTTTTGAAGAAGTTGTTGATTGGGGTAAGGATAAGGATATAATTATTGTTAATGATTTAGCATACTCAGATATTGTATATGACGGATATAAGACCCCAAGTATTTTAAGTGTGAAGGGTTCTAAGAAGATGTGCATTGAATATCATACACTTTCAAAATCTTATAGTATGGCTGGTTGGAGACTGGGATTTGTTGTTGGTAATAGAGATATACTTAAATCTATATCAAAGACTAAAAGTTATATGGACTTTGGCATATTTAGAGCAGTGCAGTATGCAGGTATTAAAGCGTTAACCGGTCCGCAGGACTGTGTAAAAAAATATGTTGAGATTTATAAGAAAAGAAGAGATCTTTTTGTTGATGGTATGAATGAAATGGGTTGGCATGTTAAGAAACCAAAAAGTACATTTTATATATGGGCTCATATTCCTTTGAAATATAGCGCTTTAACATCAATGGAGTTTGCAACACTACTGATGAAAGAGGCTGGTGTGGGAGTGGCTCCAGGTACTGGATTTGGAGAATATGGAGAAGGTTACATAAGGATTGCTTTAGTTGATGACGAAAAACGTTTAAAAGAAGCATTAAAACGCATTAAAAAAGTCTTGGACATGGAAGACTAACATATATGATAAAATAAAAAAAATCTAGAAAAAAAATGATATCAGATTCCTTTTATCGCTTAGGTCAATATATTGCCAGATCGTTACCTCTTGATAAAGCTTATAGCTTTTCCAGGCAGGTTGCATTAGTGCGATATTATTCTTCTCTGAAAGGGAAGAAAATTGTTGCAGAAAATTTAAGGACTGTTCTGCAATCAAAAAGAGAAACTTTTGATCAGCGGAAGATTTCTGAGTTAACACGTGAAGTATATATGAGTTTTGGTAAATACCTTGTTGAATTTTTTAGATTTACGAATATAGATGAAGAATTTATTAAAAAAAATGTAAAAATAATAGGTCTTGAGCACATTGATAATTGTCTAAAGTTGGGCAGAGGAGTTGTGTCTTTGAGTGCGCACTTAGGCAACTGGGAGTTGGGAGCAGCTATTTTGCCGGCCCTTGGTTATAAATTAGACGCTATTCGCTTAAAACATAAAGCTAAGGCAGTTAATAATTTCTTTGATAAAAAGAGAGCCGCAAAGGGTGTTGATAATATTAACACTGGTATGGGAATTAAAAAGTGTTTTACTGCATTAAAGAATAATCATATATTAGCAACAGTAGGTGATAATAATTTTTCAAGGAGTGGAGAGAAAGCAAGATTCTTTGGAAAGATTGCAGAAATGCCTCGGGGTGCTGCATATTTTAGTTATCGCATGAATGCTCCAATTGTACCTACTTTTTTGGTAAGGCAGCCAGACAATACATTTATTTTTTGTCTTGATAAGCCCATTATGCCAGATATATCTAATGATCAAGATGCTGAAATAAGAAGATTATTGGAGAAAGGGCTAGCGGTAATAGAGGATTATGTTGGTCGTTATAGAACGCAGTGGCTTATGTATCACGAAGTTTGGGATAGTTAAATGAAAAATGTTGTTTTGATGCCAGTATACAATAGCGCAGACTACTTAAAAGTGCTTATTGATAAGATTATTAAATTAGATATAGAGGTTGTAGTTGTTGATGATGGTTCTTCTGATGCTTCAGCTGAAATAGCTTTAAAAACCAAGGTTAAGCTGCTTAGACATGCTTCAAATAAGGGTAAGGGAGCAGCAATTAGGACTGGAATTGAGTATCTCACTAATTTAGATTATGAATTTGTTATTATAATGGATTCAGATGGTCAGCATGAATCCGAAGAAATTAATAATTTTATAAATAGATATAATCAGACTAAGGCACCAGTTATTGTTGGTAATAGAATGGCCGATACAGAACAGATGCCTTTTTTGCGTAAAGCTACAAACAAATGCATGTCAGGAATTATTTCTAAAATTTGCCATCAGTGCATTCCTGATTCTCAGTGTGGGTTTAGATTGATAAAAAAGACTGTTTTTGATGATATTGATTTAAAGTCCTCTAATTATGAAATAGAATCCGAAATACTTATTAAGGCCTCTCGTAAAGGATATAAGATCGATTTTGTTCCTATCTCTACTGTATATCGTGAAGAAAAAAGTTACATTAATCCCTTTGTTGATACATTTAGGTTTACAAAGCTACTTTTCAATATTTATTTACATAAATGATAAATTTTTCTCAATTACGAAACATTATGATTAATGAGCAACTCATTGCTAGGGGAATCTCTGATAAAGTGGTTATAAGTGCCATTAGGGATATTCCCAGAGAAGAGTTTGTTTCCTTGGACTTCAAAGACATTTCTTATAATGATAGTCCATTGCCTATTTGTAAGGATCAAACTATTTCACAACCTTATATAGTGGCTCTAATGACACAGCTTTTATGTTTAAAAAAAGATGATAAAGTCCTCGAGATTGGCACGGGAAGCGGGTATCAGTCTGCAATTTTATCAAAAATTGTTAACAAAGTTTATTCAGTGGAACGCTTTGAAGAATTGCGTGAACAAGCTAAAGTTAATCTTGAGAAGGTTAATATAAACAATGTTGAATTGGTCTGTGGGGATGGTAGCTGTGGTTTGGATGAATATGCGCCCTATGATGCCATTATAGTTACTGCTGCGGCTCCCACTGTGCCTCAAGAACTTATTAAGCAATTATCAGATGGAGGCAGGTTGGTAATTCCTGTTGGGCAAATACATATGCAACGTTTGTTAAGACTTGAAAAGAAGGGTAAGCAAATTATTGAAGATTACTATGATAGTTGTACTTTTGTACCGTTAGTTGGGAAATGGGGATGGTAAGTTTTTTATGACACAAGTAATTATTGAATATATTTATAATTATTTAACCAGTAATCTTGGCTCTAAAGAATTGATTACGGCTATATTAGCTATGCTACCTATCGTGGAGGCGAGATATGCTATTTTGATAGCGCACGTGCAGATGGATATTGGGCTTCAGAAAGCCTTCCTTATATGTATTTTGGCTAATATGGTGCCAATTATTCCTATATTGCTATTTGTTGAACCGATTTGCGATAAACTAAGACATTTTAGGCTTTGGAGGTCATTTTTTGACAACCTTTTTGAACGCACAAAAAAGAAGGCCGCACTGGTTGAGCGCTATGAGTCTTTGGGTCTTATTTTGTTTGTAGCCGTACCGCTTCCGATTACTGGTGCCTGGACAGGGGCTCTAGCGGCAGTTCTTTTTAAATTAAAGACCAAGTATGCTTTTTTGAGCATATTTATAGGTGTCATTATTTCTTCATTAATTACAATAAGTATTTATTTGATTGGTACAGAGGGATTCTCTTGGCTAAAGCAATTTCATTAATAAGTGGTGGATTAGATAGTATCCTGGCTACCAAGCTAATTCTTGAGCAGGGCCTTGAAGTAATAGGACTCACCTTTAAACTTCCTTTTTTATCCTCAGACAGTTCTCTGGAAACTACTAAAGAGATTTGTAAAAAATTCAAAATTAGGTGTCGCATAATTGATCTCTGCAATTCAAAAAAATATTATAATATTATTAGAAAGCCCGAATTTGGTTATGGTAAGAATTTTAACCCTTGTATAGATTGCCATTTGTTTATGTTGAAAATTGCCAAAAAAGTTATGAAAGAAGAGGGCGCTGAGGTTATTATTACAGGTGATGTTTTGGGAGAGCGGCCCATGTCACAGAGAAAAAATATATTACATATAATGGATGAAAAAGCTCATTTGTCAGAAAGAGTATTAAGGCCGTTATCAGCAAAATGCCTTGATGAAACAAAAGTAGAAAAGGACGGAATAATTGATCGGGAAAAAATGATGTCAATACAAGGTCGTTCGAGAAAAGAGCAGTTTAAGCTAGCTAGTATCTATGGAATTAATAATTACCCAACTCCTGGAGGAGGGTGCTTATTGACTGAAAGACAATTTTGCAAAAAAGTTAAAGATTTAATTGATCATAAAAGTTTGAATGATAAAAATGTTTCTTTTTTAAAAGTAGGAAGGCATTTTCGCTTAAATGAAAGATTAAAATTGATTGTCGGTAGAAGTGAAGATGATAATAAAAGACTTGAGGCTTTATGGCAGGCCCCACAAGTACTGCTAAAATGTAAGAATATTGTTGGTCCCAGTGGCATTTTGTGTGGTCCATCTAATAAAAGGGATATAATGTTAGCAGCTTCAATTGTAGCATCGTTTACTAAGGCTAAGGGTGCAATTATTGTAGAATATATTAAACGCAAAAACACGAACAGTAAGGAGCTGCTGGTTGATGCAATTGATAATGATAAGAGAGCCAAGCTGAGAATATAACAGATTATTTATAGTGAGATATTTTGACTTTTTAGCTCAAATATGCTACATTTGATAGGGAATAAAAAGAAGTGAAATTATGTTAAAAGGATTTATGTATTTTAATTTAAAACCCTTAAAAAAGACCTCGCAGAGGGCTTTCAGCCTGGTGGAGGTTTTTGTTTGTGCTGCTTTAGTTATTCTAGTTAGTGTTGGTAGTATAACTGCCGTTGTAAATGTGCATAGGGTTATCAATAAAGTTAGCTTTCGTATAATGGCAATGAATTTTGCTAAAGAAGTTTTAGAAGAATTGGCTAATAGGGGTTATGATAGTCTTAGCGCAACTGATGGTTATATTGCTTATGAAGATGCATTGCCTGTTGAAAGTGATTTTTTGAATAAAGTTAACGGTCAGAGGGAATATAGAGTTGATGAGCATACTTGGGGAACTGAAACTGTAGATTATAAGCAAATTACAGTGAAAATAACTTGGAATGATTATTATTTTTTAGATTCTGAAACGGGTAATCCTATAGTATATTCTGATGAATATATAGTATATGTTGCTGACAGGGTCACCGTGTTATGAAATGGCATATGAAAAAAAATTGTTTAATTAATTCATTTACTATTATTGAAGTTGTAATTACCTTAGCTTTAATTTCTTTTATCGTAGTTGCCATTTGTAATTTATTTATCAATAATCAATCAATTATGAAGCGGGCAGTTGATCGTTGGAAGATACATAATGAAGCGTACTTTGCTTTAAAATATTTATCACGTTCTATAAAAAATGCGGATAGTGTTGATTTAATCAATTTTAGTGCAGGGGTATCATCAGAGATTGAGTTAGTACATTTAGATACTAGTGGTGGCGAAGTTGAGCGCTTACGCTATGAGTTAAATGGAACTGATTTAAGATATTATCCTCCACCGTATACTGTTTCTAATTATCAAGTTGTAGCTCGTAATATATCTGATTTATTTTTTTCTGATGGTAAAGGCGCAGAGACTGAAGGTCTTACTTTAGTAGATATTGATTTGACCAGTAAAGATGTGAGTATTAATAAAGATGTAACTTTTTCTACACAAGCAGCTTGTCGTGATAGAATTTATGTAATGGAATACGATTGGTTTGATGGTGATCATAACTGGGAATATAATGAAGAGGACGGAACTCTACATTGCATTGATGAAGGTTATGATTGGACTATGACTTTAGAAGAAACAGGTGTATTATCTGCAGATGTTATGGATTATTTGAGTGTTGATGATGGCGATAATTTGAATCTGATATTTGCTGATGGCGTTTTAACTGAAATAGACGGCCGGCAGGTAATTGATGGTGTAGTTATAATTATGACAAATGATTCAGTGGCTATTATACCTCCAGAACAGACTCCTATTGAACTGCATCAAGCTAAGAGTGGTTATAGTTTTGATGTTACCATTGCCGCTAAGATAGGAGGCTATGCGCCTACTATAGCTTTTGGTATTTATACATATGACAGTGAGGGAGATAAGGTTTTAACAGAGGTTGTAGAAGCAGATGAATGGACTGGTAGTTTTGATGCCCCCGCCAGTGAGGATTTTGGTTTTTATATGTATGTTGGTGCTTCGGGTTATACTTATTACAGTGAGACGGCAGAAAATCCTGAAGCTAAAGATAAAAAGTCAGATTATTATGAGGAAGGTTTTGATCATGCCTGGGAATATGTTTCTGACGCGCTGGGAACTTTGGTTATTGGCTGGGAAGACCTTTATGATGGTGGCGACGAAGATCATCAAGACTTTGTAGTAACTGTAAAACCAGTAGGATTATCAGATTAATATATGAAAAAATTAAGAAAAGGTCAAATCCTAATTTCTATGATGGTAATTTTAGCAGGAACTGTGGCATTTGCAACTTTTGCGATGGGTAAATATATTGGTGACATGGCAACTTTTTACGGTCGTCAGATTAAATATACCAAGGGTATTTATTATGCAGAATCTGGTATTCAGCGGGCAATATATCTAATTAAAGAGAAAGATGATGAACTTAAAGATGTTGACCTTATATATGATGGCGATACAGGTACTTACTATTGGAGCGATTCAATTACTGTTAATGGGATTGCTGTAAATATTAAAGTGTATGAACCAGTTCAACCTGATATATATTCTGTGGTTTCAGAAGCTCAAACAGGGGTAACTAAACCTGATATTACAGCTCAAATAAAAAGAAGGCAATATAGCCAGGTAAAAGTTGAAACTGTAGGTGAGGAAGAAAGATTGGTTTTTATTCGTTATAAATCAGCTAAAATTTTAACCATAGATTATTAGTAATTTTATTGCATATATAAATTAAAAATGTTATAATTTGTTCGTTCATAGAAAGGAGTGAATACACATTATGAAAAAATTATTTATACTTATTTTACTTATTAGTATGGTAGGGCTTTATGGATGCACGACAACTCAAAAGGGTGCTGGAGTTGGTGTCCTAGGCGGTGCTGGTCTAGGTGCGATAATTGGACATCAGTCAGGTCATGCAGTTGAGGGTGCCGCTATTGGTGCTGCTGCCGGTGGTCTTACGGGTGCTTTAGTTGGGGAGCAAATGGATAAAAAATTCTGTCCTACATGTGGTAAAACATTTCCGTCGGATGTAGAGTTTTGCCCTTATGACGGCACAGAGCTTCAGTGGAAACAATAAAAAAAGATAACATTAAATCAATAAAAGGGTGCAATATAATAGTTGTACCCTTTTTACTATTATGACAATTCCCAATATAATAACTTTATTCAGAATTGCTTTAACGCCAGTTTTTATTTATATGGTGTGCTTAAGTGCTTCTACAGGAGAGGGGCATTATAAGTATATTGCTTTATGTATTTTTATCACTGTTTCCTTAACTGATTATTTAGATGGTTATTTAGCTAGGAAACTTCATCAGGAATCGTCTTTAGGGCGCATTTTAGATATAGCTGCTGATAAATTTCTAATTATTAGTGCAGTAATTATTTTGGCTTTTCTAAAAAATTTACCACTTCACTTACCTTATTGGGTGGCAATAGTTATTCTTCTGCGTGATCTATTGTGTATAATTGCTGTTGTCTGGCTAGGCATTAAGACAAAGGGGTTTTATGTTAAGCCGAATATTTTTGGTAAAATAGGCATAGCATTGGAAATGGTAATGGTGATCTCTATTTTACTTGTTTTTAAATATAGCTTTATAATTTGGCAGATAGCAGCTATATTTGCAGTTGTTTCAGCGATTATTTATGCAATGCAAACCCAGAAGCTTATAAGGGAGAATTAAATGATATTATTGCTAATGGGTATTATCTTGGCCTATTTATTAGGAGCTATTCCTTTTGGCTATCTTATTGCTAAATATTGGGCCAAAATTGATATCCGTAAAGAAGGTAGTGGTAATATCGGAGCAACTAATGCCTTAAGAACTATGGGTAAAAAGGCTGGTTTGAGTGTTTTGATTTTGGATCTTTTAAAAGGCCTCATTGCTGTTACGTTAATAGGAAGATTATTTTATCAATACAATTCAAACATTGATCAATTAACCTATGTTTATGTTATAGGTTTAACTGTTATATGCGCTCATATATGGACAATATTTTTATCATTTAAAGGAGGCAAGGGAGTTTCAACTGCTCTAGGTGTTTTAGTTGGTCTCACTGTCTACGATGTAAAGTTCAGCCTCATATTATTATTAGCTTTTTGTATTTGGTTTATTATTGTCTTTTTTTCAAAATACGTATCTTTAGGTTCGATTGCAGCAGCTCTTTTTCTGCCCATTGGTTTAATTATTTTTATAAAAAGTTTAGAGGCGCTAATTTTTGGAATTTTAATTGCCTCTATAGTGATTTATAGTCACAGGCAGAATGTGCATAAATTATTGACTAATACTGAAAGAAAGATCAAATTATAGTATAATTATATTGATAAAAAAGAAAATATCTGTTAAAATAACGACGTGATGATGAAAAAGATATCTATTATTGGTGATGGTGGTTGGGGAACAACATTGGCTATTCATTTGTCTAAAAAAGGCCATGATGTAATACTCTGGTCTGCTTTTAAGACATATGCTGCTGCG
This sequence comes from Candidatus Kappaea frigidicola, assembly GCA_030765555.1. Classification (GTDB taxonomy): domain Bacteria; phylum Omnitrophota; class Gorgyraeia; order JAGLLT01; family JAGLLT01; genus Kappaea; species Kappaea frigidicola. Next base: position 970 of record JAVCCI010000034.1, on the reverse strand, counting down.
CTGAGTCGAAGCAGAAAAAATAGTAAGTTTCTACCTGGGATTAAAATACCTAAGGCTGTTGAAATTACATCTGATATAAAAAAGGCTATCGAAAACTCAGAGATTATTGTTTTAGCAGTTCCTTCATGTTATATCAGAAAGATACTTTTAAAAATAAAGAAAACTGATTATAGGAAACATATATTTTTGAGTGTTTCCAAAGGAATAGAAGAAAAGTCTCATAAGAGAGTCTCTGAAATAGTCTATAAAGAGCTTGGTAAAGTTGATTTATGCATTCTTTCGGGCCCCAATATAGCTTATGAAGTAGCTAGAGGATATCCGGCAACTTGTGTTATTGCCTCAAAGAATATTAGTCAGGCAAAAATTCTTCAAAAAATATTTACTAACGAGAAGTTAAGAGCTTATACCAGTAACGATCTCTGTGGTGTTGAATTAGGGGGATCATTAAAGAATATTATTGCTATTGCTGCTGGTATTTCTGATGGTCTTGGTTTTGGAATGAATGCCAAGGCAGCTATAGTGACCAGGGGTTTAGTTGAGATGGCTCGTTTTGGGGTTGCTCTTGGAGCTAAGAAAGAAACCTTTAACGGTTTAAGTGGTATGGGTGATTTAGTTACTACTTGCATGAGTGGTCATAGCCGCAATCACTATGTTGGTCAAAAAATAGGTGAGGGTAAGAAACTAAATTATATTATAAAACATATGGATATGGTTGCTGAAGGTGTTAAAACCACAAAAAGCGTTTATGAATTAAATAAAAAGTATAAGATAAATATGCCGATTACTACAGAAATTTATAAAGTTCTCTATAAAAATAAATCTCCTCTTAATGCAGTAAGTGATTTAATGTTAAGAGAGAAGAAGATGGAAGATTAGCCATCCCGCAGTTTTAAGGAGTAAGCGAAATGCGGGATGGCTAATCTTCATTGTATATTTGAAATTTTTGAACGTTTTGTAAGTCGGGGTGTGG
>JAVCCI010000051.1 GCA_030765555.1 Candidatus Kappaea frigidicola | reverse complement strand
GTTACTGCCTTCTTTAAGGCTTCAAAGTTATTAAACTCTACATGCTTAAAGCCCTTGGGTAGTGGCTTAAATCCTTTATGATATTTAGGCTGACCGGTTAAAGTTATAGCCGCCAACGTTCTTCCATGAAAAGATTTCTTCATGGAAATAATTTCATACTTCTTAGGATAGCCGTATTTTCTCACTAATTTAATTGCTCCTTCAATAGCCTCAGCTCCTGAATTACAGAAAAATACTGTCCCCGAGAATGAATTCTTAATAATCTCCTTAGCTAATTTTCCCTGCAGGAGATTATAATAATTATTCGGTACATGAATAACCTTAGCAACTTGCTCCTTAGCTCTTTTAACCACTAGAGGATGACAATGACCTATTCCGCTAACTGCCCAGCCCGGAAAAAAGTCTAAGTATTTCTTGCCATTATTATCCCAGACATATTGCCCCTTAGCCTTAGCGATAACTAAAGGATATCTGCCATAGGTCTGCATAACATATAAATCATGATCTTTAATAATATCTTTTGTTTTCATAATTTTATCCGTGAATTATTTCCGTTCCAATTCCCTGATCAGTGAATATTTCCAGTAATAACGAATGAGGTATTCTGCCGTCAATAATATGCGCCTTATTAACTTCGTCCTTTAAGGCTTCAATACAGGCATTTACTTTAGGTAACATACCACCCTGGATTACTTTTCTCTCTATTAAATCAGCTATCTCATTAGCATGCAATGTCGACATCATTGACTCCGTATCCGCCTGATCCATCATAATTCCGTTAGTATTGGTTAATAAAACTAATTTCTGCGCCTTTAAAGCTGCAGCTATTTTAGAACTGGCTATATCAGCATTAATATTAAAGGGATGCTTATTTTTATCACCCGCTACCGGATAAACAACCGGTATCTTATTTATTTTAAGAGCCTTGTTAATTTTATCTACATTAATTGAATCAATCTCACCCACATACCCGAATACATTCATTTGACTTTTAGAGGGTTCCTTAATTTCAATTAAATCGCATTCATTTCCCCCAAAACTCTCGGCACTAGCCCCCAATTCATGAATTTCTTTTACAATCTTCTTGTTTAAGTCAGCGAGTGTCTTCTCAACAATCTTCATTGTCTTCTCATCAGTTACCCTGTGACCATCAATAAACTTAGGCGTAATCCCGGCCTGATGCATATTTTTACTGATAAAAGGCCCACCGCCATGAACTAAAACAGGTTTAATACCTACAAAGTTCATAAAGACTATATCTTCTAAGGTACCTTGTCTCATTTCTTCATTTTCCATAGCCGCCCCACCGTATTTGATAACTACTATCTTATCCTTAAACTTCTGGATATACGGAAGAGCTTCTATTAAAACATCGGCTTTTTTAATTACACTTTTCATTTATGTCCTGTAGTGTGCATTTATCACAATATACTTCTTGCTTAAATCACAGGTTAGCACGGTGGCTTCTTTTAAACCAGAGTGCAGATTAATATTAATATCTATTTCTTTCTTCTTAAAAGCTCTCGCTAATTTATTTACATCATATTTCTGCGGCTGCATATGTTTAAAAACTAATATATTATCAAAACTCACCTCAACCTTATCTGGTTTTAGGGTTACCCTGGATGCCCCAACAGCTGAGACAACTCTGCCCCAGTTAGGATCCTCTCCATAACAGGCCGTCTTGACTAAGGTTGAATTAGCCACTGAGAAGGCTGCCTTCTTGGCCTCTTTTGAAGTCTTGGCTCCTTTGACGTGAACCTTAATAAGTTTTGTGGCTCCTTCAGCATCTAAGATAAGTTTCTTAGATAACTCCATTAAGACATAGACTAAAGCCTTTTTAAACTGCAAGTAACTCTTATGAGTTTTTTCAATGGCTTTATTTTTTGCCATTCCATTGGCCATTAAAAAAACACTATCATTAGGGCTCATATCCCCTTCAACTGTAAGCATATTTAAAGTTTCAGCTACAGCCTGATGAAGCACTTTTTTTAAAGCATCTTTTTTTATTACTGCATCAGTTGTTAAAAAACAAAGGGTCGTGGCCATATCCGGACAAATCATCCCTGCCCCCTTTATACAACCACCGATACTTACTTGCTTGCCTGCAATATTAGAACTAACTGTTAATTGTTTAACCTCTCTATCCGTTGTCAGAATTGAATGCGAAAATTCATCTTTTACATCTTTGCTTAATTTCTTTACAAGCTTAGGTATCTTCTTATTCATTAACGCTAACGGCAAAGGCTTAGCGATTATCCCGGTTGAAGCAAAAAGCACGGCTGAAGCTTTAACTTTCAAAATACTAGCTGCCTTACTAATAATACTTAAGGCGTCATCATAACCCTTTTTACCGTTATAACAGTTGGCATTACCTGAATTAACCACGATAGCTTGGGTCTTTGATTTCTTAATATTAGCTTTATCTATATCTATATGCGGTGAATAAAGCTTATTGGTTGTAAAAACAGCCGAGACTTGAGCCGGCACCTGAGAAATCAATAAACCCAAATCCAGCTTCCTCATCTTTATTCCACAATGCACACCTGAAGATTTAAAACCCAGAGGAGTGGTTACCCCTGTTTTATGAACTTTCATTATATTAAACCTTCTTCTTCATTAAAGCCGCACATAATATTCATATTCTGAACTGCCTGGCCGCTTGCCCCCTTAAGGAGATTATCTATAACACCTACAGCCACTACCAAGCCCTTATCTTCAACTACCTTTATGCCTATGTGACAAAAGTTAGTATGGACTACATCCTTAATTTCAGGCAATTTATCTTTATCTAAAACCTTTACAAAAGGTTCGTCCTTGTAATATTCTTTGTAAAGATTATAAATCTCATTAGCATCTAATTTTTCCCTGTACTTAATATAGCAAGTCGCCAATATACCCCTATTTAAAGGTACAACATGCGGAATGAAACTTACTTCAAAGTTATTTCCATCAGCATTAGATAATTCCTGATTAATTTCAGGGATATGCTGATGCTCATTTATTTTATAAGCCTTAACACTTTCATTTACCTCAGAATAATGAAGGCTTAAAACAGCTTTTCTTCCAGCACCTGTAATACCACTTTTGGCATCTATAATTACATCTGCTAAACCAATATCATTTTTAGCTACTGCCGGCAGAGTTGATAAAATTGAAACTGTCGGATAACAACCCGGATTAGCAATCAGCTCAGCATTCTTAATTTCCTTCCTATATATCTCAGGTAGACCATAAACACTTTTAGCGATATTATCTACATCCTTATGCTTAATATTATACCACTTTGTATATTCTTCTAGGCTCTTTAATCTGTAATCAGCACTTAAATCAATAACCTTTAGGCCTTTCTTTAAAAAGGCATCAGCGTAGTGCATTGAAACCCCGTGTGGTAAAGCCAGAAAAACAAGATCAGCCTTCTTGGCGACTTCATCCACATCCAGATTTTTACACATCAGATCACACTGACCTAAAAATTTTCCAAAGATATCACTTATCTTACTCTCACTTTCTATCTTAGCTGTTAAAGAAGTGATTTCCACATGATTATGATTTAAGAGAACCTTGATTAATTCAGCTCCTGTGTAGCCTGTGGCCCCTACAATAGCAACTTTAATTTTCTTGTTATTAGTTTTCATTATTGCTTGCTTTCTTTTTTTTGTATGTTATTAAAATTTAGTAAGTTATCAACTTATTAAGGCATGCTTCTAGATGTAAAAATTATAAAATAAAATGCCTACCGCGTCAAGTTAATTATAGCCGAAAACTTAATACGATAGGCACGAAATGTAAATATAAATGTATTTTTTGGAATTTATTAACGCTTGGAGAACTGGAAGCGTTTACGTGCCTTTTTCCGGCCGAATT
>JAVCCI010000036.1 GCA_030765555.1 Candidatus Kappaea frigidicola | reverse complement strand
TGGATCCTGCTTAATAAAGCTCACTGGTTGGCGGGTGTTGATAGGGTGGCCCCGAGTTTAATGATTTATGAAAAAATATCAACCTGGATTATGTTTATGTTTTGTTGTTTAATGTTTTTGGGTTTTGTGACTCTGCTTTCACAGTTGGTATATAAAAAAATGGCTTTTGTGATTGCGGCCATGGGCCTGGTAGTTTACATGGTGGCTTTTAGCTGGTGGATATTCTGGGTTTTAGCCCCGGAAGCTGTAATCACCTATAATGTTATCTTTGGTTATAAGGTTCTTTTAGTAATTTTCGGTAATATTTTATTCATTATTGCTTTTAGTTTAGCAATAAGGAATACAAGGTTAAGTTTTATGTAGCCTATTTCACTTCCAGAAAAGGGACCTCAACCCATAATCCGAATGTCTGCTATCCGGCGCAAGGCTGGAAAATAGAAGAGAAGGGTGTAGATACGATTAAGATTGAAGGCAAAAAATATACTCTAGCTAAGCGGATATTTAAAAGAGATCATGATGAGCAGATAATATTATTCTGGTTTCAGTCGGCAAGCAAGGTTTTTAGTGATAAATTAAGGCATCAGCTGGTCGTAATTAAGAATGCCATTTTTACAAATCAGATGCAGGCTTCAATAGTCAGGGTTTCATGCTTACAAAGAGTATCATTGAGTGAGGCTTTAGAGAGAGAAGAAAGATTTTCTGAGGAAGTAATTCCTTTATTAAAGGATTACTTACCTTAAAAAAATAAAGGGCTTAAAAAATGAAGAAGTATATTCGATCAGTTGTTGTAGTCTTGTTATTTTTAAGCTGTCTATGCGTTAAATTAGAGGCAGCCGAAGAGATTAAATGGATGTTTGAGGCAGATAAAGCATCTCAATTCGCTTTGGAAACCAATAAGGATATGCTGGTTTTTGCTAAGACAGACTGGGATGAGCTCTCTGGTGAGCTTTTAAGCGGACCTTTAAAGGACAATGCCTTAGTGAAATTATCCAATGCCTTTGTCTGTCTGCAGGTTTCAGTTTTAGATAAAGATTTCTTAAAGAAATATGACATCACTCAGTATCCGACGGTAATCTTCTTAAGTTCAGCAGGAAATGACTTTAAAGAAATTGACCGTGTTTCCGGCGTACAGGAAGCCCGTGTCTATATAAGAAAAATGCGTGATGTCTTAGAGAATAAAGATACATTGCTGACTTTAAAGAAGCAGGCTGAAGTCGGTAATTTAAAAAAATTAAGTCCTGATGATCAGATAAAAACTCTTAAGAATTTAGGCGATGTCATGATCAAACAAAGCAAGCTGGATGATGCTCAGGACTGTTATACCAGGCTTATAAGAATAGATGGGGCTAACGCAGGTGTTTATCAAAACCAGCTTGATTATATAGAAGCTTTAAGGTTACTAGCTAATAACAAATTAGATGAAGCCCTGGCTATCCTAACTGATCTTAAAGGGGCTGATTATGAATTTGAATTAATTAGAGTTGAATTAGCCAAGCAGATGCAGTCAGAGGCCTTTAATCATATAGATGCCTTTGTAGAGAATTATCCGCTGGATGATCGAGTGCCTTATCTTTTAGATACCCAGGCAACTTACTATTTTCAGGTGGGAAGATATAAAAAAGGTTTAGACCGCTTTATTGAAGTCTTAGAAAAGTATCCAGATAGTTCTTATGCTAATAGAGCTCAGGATTTAATTGAGACCATGATTGTCTGGCCTCCGAGGCGTCAGCAGTTATATCAAATGAGGGAAGTAGAAAATACTGTTTATATTGTCCCGGATATTAAAACCTATCTCTATTATGTTTCTTTATGGGATGAAGGGAAAATTTATCCAATTTTATTAGAAGGTTCAAAATTAAATGATAAATTTATAGAAGCCTTCAAACCAGACGAGGTCAAGAGTGTTCGTTCTGTTGTTTTAGGCGGTAGCGTCGATGAGGCCATGCTTTATCGGGCCTTATATACCAGCTGGAATAGTGAGGATTTATTAAGTGAAGTAAAAAATAATTATTCAAAAGATAATATAAAAGAATTCTTTGATAATAGCGGGCATATACCTTTAGGGATAGTGCTCTTTGACCTTAACTCTGGTGAGATGGCCGGAGGTTTAGCTTTGGCATCTAGCAGACTGCAGGCTTTTGATATGTTGCCTTATGTAGCTAAGAATGAAAAAGTAGTTAATGCAACTAAGATGCGTGATTTAAAGGATAAAGTTGATACGTCTATTATGTCTTGGGGATATCCTTATAAAGGGCTTTTAGACGGCATTGATTACATAACTATAGCAGGGGATTTTCCTTATGCCTATGATTATAAGCAGACAACAAGTCCTGGCAGATATGCCTTAGATGATGCCTTATGTCGCGATGAGCAGAATAAAAGAAATGCCTATGTGGGTCGATTAATAGGGGACTTTAATGAATCTATCTATCAGGGCATGTGCGCAATCTTCTTACAGCCAGAAGATATATTATTTTTTAATGCCTATGATGATAAAGGGACCTGGTTAAATTATAGGACTGATTATCCTGCTGGTATGTTAAGTGCGAGCTTTAATGTAACTAATATAGATAAAGGTGAGGCCACACTTACAAGATGGCAGATATTAAACGAAGAAAAAGGTAATATCTACGATTTAGTCTTTGTCAATTCATCTGGTGGGCCGAGTGATTGGAATCTCACTGGGTCTCAAGCGAAGGTAGAAGATATTCCTGAATCAGTTCCGGCAATAGTTTTATATACTCATTCAAACTCAGCTGCTGACCCTTACAATAAGGACACCATTGCCGGCAGATGGCTAGAGAATGGAGCTTATATTTACTTTGGTTCGGTTAGTGAGCCTTATGTACAGTCTTTTAATGCGCCCTCAGAGATTACTGCCGACTTATTATTCGGCCGGCCGCTTTCTCAGTGTTTAAGAAAAGATTCAGGTTCCTGGTCAAGTCCCTGGAAGCTGATGTTTATAGGTGATCCGATGTACGGTTTATCACCAAAGGCACCTAGGATTATAAATGAAAACATAATTAAAAATCAGGTGGGTAATTAAGATGAAGAATATATTTCAAAAGAGAGAAATATTTATTTTTACTATGGTGGCTATGGATACCATCTTGATTACTGTAACCTATGTTCTAGCCTATATTATAAGGAGTCCGTTTGCTTCATTCGGCAAGCACCGGTTTATCTAGATCAAATAAGTTATCGCCTTATTTATCCGGTACTTTTATTTAGTTGGCTGACAATATAAGAAAAGATAATTTGTTCGAGGTTTCGCCTCGAACAAAACCCAAGCAGCTTGACTGGTATCAGGATATAAGATATACTTATGCTATATTAAAAAGAGGCATAAAAAAATGACTAAAGACCTTGATTATATAGGTATATTTAAAGAATTAAATAAAAAGAGAATCAAATATATTGTTTGTGGCGGGATAGCTGTGAACTTATTAGGTATACCTCGAATGACTTATGATGTAGATATTTTAGTTGAAATGGATGATAATAATTTAAAGAAACTACTAAACTTATTAAAGATATGGGGTTTTACGCCAAAAGTTCCTGTAGAAATTATGGATTTTGCAATAAAAGAAAAAAGGGATGATTGGATAAGAAATAAGAACATGAAAGCCTTTTGCTTTATAAATAGTAAATGGGCTATTTCAGAAATAGATATATTAATAGATGTACCTATTGATTATGAGAAGGCAGTAAAGAAAGTAGTTTTTAAACAGATGGATAATATTAAAATTCCTGTAATTTGCGTTGAGCACCTTGTAGAGATGAAAAAGAATACCGGTAGGCAGCAGGATAAGGCTGATATAAAATATTTAAAGGAGCTTTGATGATGATAGGGTTTAATTATTATTTAGATAACGATATAATTAAGGATTATCAAAAGAAACCTCTTAAGCTGCGGCTCAAGTGGCTTTATCAAGCCAATAAGCTAAGAAAATATTATTCTAAAGATATAATAGAGAAGCAAGATAGGTTACGCTGTAAAGATAATTATTAATTGTTTAAAAGGAAAAGATGTAAAGAAAAGGAGTAGGTTTTTAAGCTTACTCCTTTTTTGTGTTAATTATATTAATACTTATTTACTGGCCTAATCTAGAAATCAAATCTTTAGCTTCAGCTAGGTTGGGGTCTATTTCAAGGGCTCTTCTAGTGTAGGAAAGAGCCATATCTTTCTTATTCTGCTTAAAGTAAACTTCAGCCATATGATAATTAATTGAAGCATCATCAGGTTTCATATCTACGGCTTTAGAAATATATTTTGTAGCCTCTCTAATATTATTCATTTTAAAGTAAATCCAGCCTAAGGTATCTTTAATAGCGGCTTCATTCCCGTTTAAACTCTCTGCTTTTTTTGCATTTAAGAGAGCTTCATCAAATAAACCTTTTTCCTGATATAACCAAGCTAGGTTGTTGTAAGCATAAGCGTAATCGGGAGATATCTTTATTACTTCTTTATAAATGTTTAGAGCTTTATCCTTATCACCTGATAAATCATAGGTAAGGGCTAGATTCATTTTAACAGATACTGATTCAGGGGAGAGGCTTTGAGCTTTATTAAAGAGCTTCAAGGCTTCCTGAGGGTTGTTTTCATTTATATATACGCCGCCTAATTGAAGAAGAATATACAGGTTATCAGGGTATTTTGTCAATAGAGTGCTGTATATTTTTTTAGCGCTGTCGAGTTTATTTTCCTGTAAATATATATTAGCTAGAGCTAAATTAGCAGGATTAAAATCTTTATTAATTTCCAGTGCTTTTTTATATTCGCTTCTAGCTCTTGCGAGATTATTGCTGGCTGCATAAACGCCACCTAAATTATAATGAGCTCCTGCGTCTTCAGGTGAAAGCTTAGTTATAGTTTCAAACTGTTCTATAGCTTTTTCGAAGTCTTCTTGGGCTAAATAAGTATTACCCAGGATATAGTAGCCTAATGAGTTGGTCGGATTTTTCTGAATAATTTTTTTAGCTAGATTTTCAGATTCTTTATATTTACCGATCTGAGTGTAAATTTTACCTAAATTTAACTGAATAGGGCTGAGGTCAGGATTATCAGAGAGGATGCCCTCAAGTTCTCTAGTTGTTTTATCGGCTTGCCCCTGAACTCCATAAATAGTTGCCAGGCCTAATCTGGCATCTATGTTTTCTGGATATACTTTGAGGACTCTTTTAAATTCTTTCTCAGCTTGTTTGTAATTTTCTTGAATAAGGTAAATACGAGCTAATGAAAAATAAGGACTGAGGTACTCTTTATTCAATGTTATAGATTTCTCGAAGTAGGTGATAGCTCCATCGTAATCTTCAGCCGCAGCTAAGACACTGCCGTAAAGATTATTTACTCCTGCATTTTCAGGGCTTAGGGCAATCGCTTTTTTTGCTTCTTCTTTGGCTTTTTCTGTATCACCCTTAGCCACATATATACCGGCTAAACTGATATGAGCGCTAACTGAATTAGGACTAAGAGCTACAGCTTTTTCCATATTAAGTTGAGCATCATTTAGTTTAGATTCAAGCATATAAATTCTACCCTTTAAGTCATAACCGGCCGCACTCTTAGGATAATATTCAATCAATTTATTCGCTTTTATAAGTGCCTGTTCAAAATCAGCCTTTTTTAAATAGAGAAGGCCCACTTCAAAGAGGGCATTAGGGTTTTTAGGATTAAGATTCAAAGTCTCCTTAAGGTGATTCATAGCTTGCTCGGTCTTGCCTTGAGCTTCAAGACAGACAGCTAGATTAAAATGCACTTGATCCAATTTAGGATTCTTTTCAACGATCTTATAAAATTCTTCACTAGCTTCTTTGTATTGAGCCTTTTGTAAGTAGGATGTACCAATAATATAATTAATAGCTAGATTGCTTTCGTTTTTAGCCTCAAGTGCTTTTCCGATCTTTAAGGCCTCATCAGGCATGTTTTTGAGTAAATATGTATTAGCTAAAGCCAATTTAGCTGTGATTAAGTCAGGATTAATTTTAATTGCTTTCTCATATTCAGTCATGGCTTCATCAATCTTCTGCTGGGCTGAATATATTTGACCTAATTGTAAATGCAGGGTTGCGTTATCCGGGTTAGCTTCCGAGGCACTTTTAATGACTTCAACCGCTTCCTTTTGTTTGCCCATTTGAATGTAGATAGCGGCTTTAATTAAAGGCGCGTCTATAAGTGTTGGCTCGAGTTTCATGGCTGTATCGGCATTCTCGATAGCCTTATCATAATCTTTCTTAGCTATATTTACCTGAGCCAGAAGTAAATACGCTTTAGCATCAAGAGGGTTAGACTCAATTACGTCTGTAGTCAGCTTATTAGCTTCTTCGATATTATCAAGCAAAATCATTACTCTGGCCAACTCCAGTTTTACAGTTGTATTCTTGGGGCTGGTCTCAAGAGATGTCTTGAGTTCTTTGGCAGCGGCTTCGTATTTACCCTGAGCGGTATAGCAGACTGCCAGCTTATAGCGGGCCTCTGTATAGGCCTCGTTAAGCTGTAAGGCATTTTTAAAGCTGATCACCGCTTCAACCACCTTATTATTTTTAAGGTAATTATTTCCTGAATCATAGAATTGCTTAGCTTGTTTCTCTTTGTTGCCACCGCAGGCTGAGAGCAAAAAACAACCTAAGACCAACAAGAGGCTTAGGGCTATTAACCTTTTATTTAATACTTTACGCATTCTTTTCTCCTTTAATTTTGATTTAAGTGTAAATGCTATTGTATCATTTAATAGCTTTAAATTCAATATGTATTCAGGGCTTCAATTGTATTGATATTTTCATGAAGAATTATTAATTTCCTATTATATTATATAAAATAATATCTTGATTACAATCTTTCCAGTGGTATAATATTAAATAGAGGTGTAAGTATGCAAGAAGATAATAACTATCCGGAAAAGAGGGAATTCAAAAGGCTTAGATTGAAATTCCAGGTTGAGATTGAAAACCTGCAAAACCACCGCATATTAAGCTTAATTTCAAGCGATATTAGTGTTGGTGGGTTGGGTATATCAAAACTTGCTCCAGAAGGTATGGAGATTTTTACAGAAGAAGAATTGGAACCGGATGCTCCTATAGGCATCCGTCTTATTTTGCCCGGGTCTGATGGAGAATTAGTTTTAAAAGGTATAGTTACGTGGGCTGAGCGCACCAAGACGGGAATCTGGAAAGCTGGTATAGAATTTGACGATCCGCAAGCGGATATTAATAAGTATTATATTAAGCCTAATTTTGTAGAAGGCAAAAGGAAAGGTGATAGATATACTCGCCTTTTCCAGATTGAAATGAAGAAGCAGGGAAGCAATAAAATATATATTGGAATATCTACTAACTTAAGCAGCGATGGCATGCAGATATTCAGTGATCAGCTGTATTCTACAGATACTCCAGTGGAAGTGCGAATGCATATTATGGGCACTAATAAAATGATTTCAATAAAAGGTAAAATACTCTGGGCTCGACAAGAAGAAGGAAGCACCTGGAGGATGGGTGTGACTTTTGATGAAAACTTGCCTTTAGAGGATTACAAAAATCTATAATCTTCAATATATTATCCTATCATGAATCAAGATTCGCTTTTAAATTCTGCTCAGTTTATCAAGGGCGTGGGTCCTAAAAAATTTCAAATTTTAATGCAGCTAGGTATACAGACCACAAAAGACTTACTTTATCATTTCCCCTATAGATACGAAGATAGACGCCGGCAAAACCAAATCAAAGACTTAAAAGTTGGACAGATGCAGTCTTTTACGGCTGAAGTTTTAGCTAAGGCTTCTCGCAGAGCGCGCAATAGGCGTTCTATTTTTCAGATCGCTTTAGGTGATGAGGGCGGCAGAATAGATGCGATTTGGTTTAATCAGCCCTACTTAAAGGATAATTTTAAAGTAGGGGATAAGGTAATTTTTTACGGTAAGATTTCAATGAGAAAAGGATTGCAGGTAATCAATCCTGAGTATGAGCTTATTGATGAGGATGATGCTTCTGAAGATACTATACACACCAAAAGAATAGTTCCTATATATAGTTTGACTAAAGGAATCGGTCAACGGGCCTTAAGAAGAATAAGTTATAATGCGGTTAATGAATTTAGCAATGTTTTGGATAATTTACCTGAGCCTCTCAGAAAAAAATATAATCTAATAACATTAAATAAAGCTCTTAGAGATATTCATTTTCCCAAAAGCAATGAGGCCATTGATGCTGCTAGAAAAAGGTTAATATATGAAGAGCTGTTTGCTTTAGAGTTAACCATGGCTTGGCGTAAGTATAATTACAAGCATCTGCATAAAGGTATTAAATTCAGTTTTAAGAAACCATTAGTAGATACCTTTATAAAAAAATTACCTTTTAAGCTAACTCAATCCCAAAAAAAAGTTATCTCAGAGATTAAGAATGACTTATCCAGCTCTCAATGCATGCAGAGGTTGTTGCAGGGAGATGTCGGCTCAGGTAAGACTGTAGTTGCCATAATAAGCGCTCTTTATGCCTTATCGGCTGGATATCAAGTGGCTTTAATGGCGCCTACCGAAGTTTTAGCCCTGCAGCATTATAGGGTAATTGATAAACTACTTAAGGGATTTAAGATTAAAATGGGTTTATTAACTTCCCAAATAAAGAAAAAAGAGAAAAGTGAGTTAATTAATAAAATAAATAATCATAAAATAGATGTAGTTATCGGAACCCACGCGCTTATTCAAGAAAATGTTTCTTTTAAAAAACTGGGGTTGGTGATTATTGATGAGCAGCACAAATTCGGGGTAATTCAAAGGGATACCCTTTATTTAAAGGGGGAAAATCCAGATTTATTAATTATGACCGCTACACCTATTCCCAGGACTTTGGCTTATAGTATTTATGGTGATTTAGATGTTTCCGTTATTGATGAGCTTCCTGCTGGTAGAAAAAAGATTACTACCTGGTGGGTGACTAAAAAGAAGATTGAGGGAGCCTATAATTTCATTATTGAGCAGGTTAACGAAGGAAGGCAGGCGTATATAGTTTATCCTTTAGTCGAAAAATCAAAGAAGCTGGAGCTTAAAGCTGCTAAGGAAATGTATGAACATCTTAGTAAGGATATATTCTCCAAGCATACTGTAGGACTTTTGCATGGGCAAATGAAGGGGTCTGAAAAAGATAAAGTCATGCTGGCATTCAAAAATAATAAAATTGATATTCTAATTTCAACCATAGTTATCGAAGTGGGGATTGATGTAGCAAATGCCTCAGTTATGCTTATTGAGCATGCAGAACGTTTTGGATTAAGTCAGCTGCATCAACTTAGGGGCCGTATTGGCAGAGGGTCTCATGAGTCATATTGCATTTTGGTTTCATCTTCCCTAACTGATATCGCCAAAAGGCGTCTGGCTGTAATGAAAAAAGAATCTTCTGGTTTTAGGATAGCAGAGGAAGATTTAATTATCAGAGGCCCGGGAGAATTCTTTGGCAACAGGCAGCATGGTTTTAACGATTTAAAAATAGCTGATTTAATAAAGGATAATGTTATATTAAAGAAAGCCAGAAAAGATGCCTTTGACTTATTTTCTACCTCTAAGTTTACAGAAAGCTCTCCTTATCAAACGCTCTTCGATTACTATATAAAACAGAATATATAATCTCTTTATCATTAAGATGAGTGTGGTATAATAACACTTATGAAAAAATATATAATATTAATTTTATTTATGTTTTTTTCAGGTTGCATGTCAACTCAGTACAATACTGCTACGAGTAAGCATGAACGCATTTTGTACTCAACAGATAAAGAAGTCCGCATGGGGGCCAAGCTATCTAAAAAGGTTATAAAGAAATATGGCCTATGTGAAGATGAAGAAGTTCAAAAAAGGGTAAAAGATATCGGGGCTAAGCTTGCAGCTGTATCTGATAGAGATGACCTCAAATATCATTTTGCTGTTATTGATGATGAAGAGGTCAACGCTTTAGCTTTACCGGGTGGATATATTTTTGTTAGTAGAGGATTAGTAGAGGCGGCTGATTCAGATGATGAAATTGCTGCAGTTGTTGCTCATGAAGTGGGCCACGTTGCTGCCCGGCATTCTATGAAACAACTACAAGGAGAGTATCTCTATACATTTTTAACAGCTCTTGCCGTTATGGGAAATAGTGACAGGAGTTTTCAAGGTGGAAGTAATTTTACCTATGTTTCTCTTATGATGCAGTATTCTAGAGAATACGAGAAGGAGGCAGATAAATTATCTGTCAGATATTTAAAGCGAGCTGGTTATGATCCCAATGCTGCTTTAGACATGTTGGATAAACTAGCTGCTTTAGATGAGAAAAGGTCAAGGAGAGCTTATACTTACTTTAAAAGTCATCCGCCGCATGATATGCGCCAAGCTTTAATTAGAAAAGAAATATCTGGGGAGCTTTACTATGATGATTACCTGGATTTAATAAGTATATATGAAGAAGATAGATAGTATATTTTCAGTGGGTTTAATTAAAATTTTAATAGCAGTAATCGGAATGATTTTTTTATCCTTAGGCTGTAAGACGACTAGTGAGGGTAATCTAGAGGTTAATTCAGCTGATGGAGGAGGTATCAACTGGGGCATGACCTTTATTAATGATGCCCCGCAAAGTATGCCAAGCGTTGAAGAGCTCACCCGAGGTGCAGATTTAATAGTAAAAGCAGAGGTTGTCTCGAGTCGGCCGGTAAATCTTAAGTTTAACAATGTTACCTATTATCAGTTATCGCTTTTAAAGATAAGGGAAATTATTAAAGGTAGTAGTAGTTCTGAGGTTATCAGTGTTTATGCCAGAGAAAACAATGTACCTGCTAAATACATGTCGGCTTATGAGTTATGTGACGAAGTTTTAGTTTTCTTAAAAAAAGATAAAGGCTTATATTTTACCTATGGTAATGCTTATGGTCAGATGTCTATTGCTGGTGGAAGGATTACCAACTGGCGTAAGATTGAGAGAGGTAAAGTTGAAGATAATATAATCATTCCTTACAATGAAGCTAAGCAACTTATTATAATTACTTTATATGTAAATAGCTTAAATAAGAAAGATAAAGAATAAAGATGAGTAAAGTAAAAACAAAAGCTGGTTTTGCAGTCTTAGTGGGCCGGCCCAATGTGGGTAAGTCAACTTTTTTAAATAATGTTTTGGGAAAAAAAGTAAGCATTATATCAAAAGTTCCGCAGACAACTAGGTTTTCTATCAGGGGAATTTTTAATGATCCCAGAGGGCAGATTGTCTTTGTGGATACTCCGGGAATATATTTATCCAATAAACACCTTATGAAATTTTTATCCTCAAGGAGTTTTTCAGCAAAAGATGAAGCTGATGTGGTTTTATATATGGTAGATTTAACCCGACGTCCAGGCAGAGAAGAAGAAGAGGTTTTAAGTCAGTTATGGGAATTAAAAAAGCCGGTAATCATGCTTTTGAATAAAAGAGATTTAGGTCAGAAGTACGCAGATGATTATATAAGCTTGTGGAAAAATACTGTTGGTACAAATGCTGACCCCCTAAAATACTTCATACCTATTTCTGCTTTAGAGAGTGTTGGTCTAGATGAAGTCTTAACTACCGTTTTTGAGCATTTAGCTCCTTCTGAGCCATTTTATCCACCAGATGTGAGTAGTGATTTGCCGGATAAATTATTTATCTCTGATGTTATAAGAGAAAAAATATTTACCCATATGAAAAAAGAAGTTCCCCATTCAGTTGCCGTAAAAGTAGATAATATTGAAGAGCGGGAGAGGGCAGTCTTATTTATCCAAGCCACAATTATAGTTGAGCGAGAATCTCAAAAGGCTATCGTTATCGGAAAAAAGGCTAATATTCTAAAGGAAGTTGGTCAGGAGGCGCGTCTTGAATTAGAGAAGGTTTTCGAAAAAAGAATATATCTCGAACTTTGGGTTAAGGTTCAAAAGGATTGGCAGAAAAAAATGGAAACCCTAAGAGAGTTAGGATATATTCTTTAAAGATGAAAATTTGTAAACACTTTAATATATGCGGCGGCTGTAAACTGCAGGATGTTACCTACCAGAAACAACTCAAACTAAAGACAAATCTTATAACCCGGAGAGCTGATAAATATGGTGTTATAGTTAAGGGGCGTCTTAAGAAAATTTTACCCTCACCTATTAAATATGATTATCGCAATAAAATGGAATTTACCTTCTATGCCGAAGAAGATGGTGGCGTATGTTTAGGTTTACACGGCAATAAACAAAATAGAAGAGTGATTGAGTTAAAAGAGTGCTTTATTGCTGGTGTTGAAGTAATTAATGTTTTAAGGGTAACTCTGAATTTTGCAAGAAAACATAATCTTAAAGGATATCATCGCTATAAGCAAAAGGGCTACTTGAGACATCTCTTGATAAGAAAGAGTGTCTCTAGTAAAGAGCTTATGGTGATAATAGCGACTACTAGTAAAGGGCGCTTAAAGAAAAGTGAATACGTTAAAAAACTATTATCACTAACGCGCTCAAGAAACAATGGTTATAAAATAACCAGTATTTTTCACGTAGTTAATGATTCGGTTGGTGATGCTCTTAGCTTTGAGAAGGTAAAGCTTTTGCATGGTAAGGAATTTCTTGAAGAAGATGTCGGACGCATTACATATAGGATTTATAATCAATCTTTTTTTCAAACAAATTCACGTTGCCTTAGAGTGCTTTATAATGCGGCCAAAAAATTAATCAAGCCTGAGAAGAAGGATAGGGTTTTAGATTTGTTTTGCGGCTCAGGCGGTATCGGACTTTATATAGCCAAGAGCGTTAAAGATGTCGTGGGTATTGAGATTAATGAGCAGGCGATTATAAAAGCTCATGAGAATATGGACATTAACGGGATAAAGAATATGAGCTTTATTCAGGCTGATGTTAGACTGGCCCTTAAGGACAAAAAGGATGAGTTGCAGGGGAGTTTTAATAAGGTAATTATTGACCCGCCTAGAGCAGGTATCAGTCGTAAGGTCTTTGAGCGTGTTGTAGCTCTCAAGATACCGCAAGTATTATATATTTCATGTAATCCGGAGAGTTTATTTGATAATAGTAGATTATTTATTGAAGCCGGATATAAGTTAAAAGTAGTTCAGTCTGTAGATATGTTTCCGCATACTAGGCATGTAGAGACTTTAGTTCTACTTGAGAAATAAGCTGACTACTGATTATTTAAATTATCTAAATTATCTTTTTTTAGTTTTTCTATAAATCCATTAATGTCGCTTTGTGCAGACTTTGACACCATAGAAGCTACATAGATTAGAAGTGATAACTTCCAAGCTTCATCCGGTCCGATAACTAAGCCAAGCCTGATATCTTCTTTTTTCTGTATTAAATCTTTATAATGATCAATAGCCTTACTTAAAGAGCCCTCATAAACCTCAATAGCGTAAGTATTATTATGATATTTCAAGGAGGGCAAGCTTATGCCGCGCATTAATAAAAAAGACCTTAAGCTATCATCACTAATATCTAAATCTTCCTTAAAATCAAAGCCATCAAATACTGGATAATGCTCCGGCATAACGATAAGAGGTTTATCAACTTTAATAGTTCCTTTTCTTACCACTGTATCACCCTCATTAACTGAAGATTCAGCCAAAAGAATATAGGGTAGCTCTGTAGCTTTAAAGGTGTGCAGCTTATTTAAGCGGGTTCTGTGAATCTCCGTTTTTTTAAGGGCACTTTGCCAAAACTCTTCTAAGTCCATTATTAACTCCTTTTAATAATTAGGCTTGATTATAGCTGTTATTATCATTAAGTCAAGCCCTATATAGTAATAGTATATACTATTAAAGGTGACAAAGTTGACTTTTCTTTAAGTATATGCTACTATAAATTATCTAAAAAAACGTTTTGCTATGAAAAAAATAATAGTATATATTTCAATAATTTTCTCTTTAATAGGGGCATTTTCGCTTGTGGCTTCAGCTGATGAACTGCATCTGAAAAATGGTCGTGTTATAACAGGCGTTATTATAAAGCAAAATTCTAGCGGGGTGACTATTAAGCTTAAAATAGGTGAAATTACTTATTCGGCTTCTCAGGTGGACAAAGCCGTTATGGCTTCAGCTGAAGAAAATGAGGAATTGCAAGGTCACTGGAAGGCGCAGAAAGAAGCTAAAAAAGTTGAAGAAACAGAAGAGGATCCATTTGCTATTTTTGAAGATAGCGAAATAGATACTGCAACTGAGCAAGCTCTTGTAAGCGGCAAGATATATACCAAGGGTGATAGGATTTATTTAAATGATGAACTATTTTTTATAAAAGGGATTGCTTATGGTATTAATTATCCTGGTTGTTTAGGTGGTATGGGTGGTTATTATAGAATACCACCTGAAGTCTTTGAAAAAGATTTTCAAATGATGCGGGAGGCAGGCATAAATTGTATTAGATCTTATGAGCCTTTGCCGCCTGAAATATTAGATTTAGCTGATAAATATAATATTATGGTCATTGAGAATATAGTTTATCCTGGAGACTGGACAAATTTTAAATCAGATGATGAATTAAAGGTCCTTCAGGCAGAAGCCTTAAGGATAGTCAAAAGAGACAAAGATAGAAAATGCATTCTTATGTGGAGCATCTGGAACGATGCTCCTTTTGCATGGGGTAAGCATGGCGGTAATGTGGTGAAGCGCTATGGCTTTGAAGACGTTAATAAATTTCTTAAATGTATTTTTGATGTCGTTAGTGAGGAAGATCCCGAACATCTCATAACTGCCTCGAATATGTTGGGGCATATTGGAAGTGAAGTTGGTTATGATTTTTTAGATGTCATTGGATTAAATGCATATATTGGAGGTCATGGCCAATGGCTGGGAGTGGCTAATGCCAGGGAAGCCGTTGATAAAATACAGGATATATCAGTCGAATATAATAAGCCGGTTATCATTATGGAGACTGGATATAGTACATATATAAATGAAGAATTGCAGTATGAAGTCTTAAAAACTCAAATTGAAATAACCGATGAGCAAACGGCTGGCATTGTTATTTTTCAGTGGTCTGATGGTTGGTGGAAAGCAGGAGAACCTTCTGTTTTAGATGACCACATTGAAGAACACTGGGGAATTGTAACTGGTTATCGCGATGCGAAGCCGGGTTATAAAGCCATATCAGAGTTGTTTAATCAAATTCCTACTAATTCAAAAGGTTTTTTAGAAAGTGAGTAGCGGTCTATTTTATGTATAATGGAGCTGTTGGAAAAGTATCTATAGTAGTTTTTTTTGGTCTTTTATTTTTATTAGCATCTCATCACGTATCACTTGCGATGGATGATTTTTATGTCTTTAAAAATTACGGTTCAGTGACGAATCATTTTTTGGGCATTAATAAGCTTGGTGACCATGATAGCATTTATACTCGTGAAGATTTGAATAATGTATCACCGGCTGGCGGTTCATCTCTTGAAGTTGTTTATAATCCCAGAGGTTATGAAACTCATTATGCATCAACTATTTCCTTGATTGTTTCTGATGATGAGAGTAAGGATATGTATGATTTAAATGGTGCTAAGCGATTATTTTTTTACGCCAGAGGAAAAAATGGCGGTGAAATTGTAGAGTTTGACATAGGCTCAATTAGTATTGATAGTGCTCAATTAGGTACTGCATCATCAGGACCAATTGTTTTAGATAATGCTTGGCAGGAATATAGTATAGATTTAGAAGGTTTAAATCTATCAAGAACAAAGGTTGGTTTTTCAATTTCTCTCAATCGTTATGATAATTCAGATGGTGCTGTACTTTATTTAGATGAAATCAGATATGAGTTTTAGGATTAATTTCTTAATTAATTAGGAGGATATTTAGGACATGAATAAAAAGATTATTACACCCATTATTATTCTAGTACTTTTAGTTGTTATTGCCGGGGGTATTCTTTTATATCTCAATCTGCGCACTCTACCCATTGATCAAATTGACATGAAGCCCAGTATTGTCTGGGTAGATAAAGATGATCCTTGTCACATGAAGCTGATGGTTGAAAAATATAATATTAGAAGAGGTAAGTATGAAAAACCTACTGATTATTTTATAAAGGGTGTAGTTTATCAGGTTACACAAATTGGTCAAGCTCCTCCTTGGTATGAAAGCTGGTTGACAATTGCTGCTGACCCGGCGCATAGAGCCAGGGTAGATGAGGATAAAAATGGTGTTTTGACAGAGGAAGAGAAGGAAGTTGGAGATTTTCAGTTAATGAAGGATATGGGTGTTAATACAATTAGAATTTACGATCCTATCGGTCTTAATTCCAGTCCCGATCCATTTGTGATTACTGCTGATGAAATACAGGGTGCAAAAGATTTGCTCAGAGAACTTTACAGGGATTATGGGATTATGGTTATTATGGGCCATAGTCTTGGTTATAGCCTTGATTATTCAGATCCTGATGTTCGTTGGGAATTATATGATGAAGCTATATCTATGGTTCAGAGTTATAAGGATGAGCCATGGGTTTTAATGTGGAATTTAGGTAATGAAAATAATATCCAGCAGGGTTGTACGAGTCGCGATTTTGCCCATGATTATTACATGGAAACAGTTGAGAAAATAGCCAGTAAGATTAAGGAAATAGATCCTAATCATCCAATTTCAATTTCAAATTCCGGATTAGCAGGTGTTTTTGATTTTAATAAATATTGTAAAAGTGTAGATATATATGGAGCCAACATGTATCAGTCGCATAATTTCTCAGGCCTATGGAATACGGCTGCCCGAATAAACAGACCGGCCTATTTAACTGAATTTGGCTGTGATGTTCTTGATTCAAGGCAAGATCCAAGAGTGCCCAATGAAGAATTACAGGCAACGTTTGTGGCTCAGCAATGGGAGGATATTGAAGCTAATCATGCAGGCGGTGCCGGAACATCTCTGGGCGGTGTTTATTTTGAGTGGTTGGATGAGTGGTGGAAGACTCCTTATGATAACTCTACAATCCACACTTATAAGGGCGGTTGGGATGCGCCGACGTTTGATTCCGGGACTCGTGAAAGTGGCAATGAGGAGTGGTGGGGAATTTGTGGTCAAAATGAAGATGGTATATATTCACCCAATTATAGATATTTAAGACAAATATACTTTAAACTGAAAGATCTTTGGACCGCTAAAAAATGAAGAAAAGAATAACCCGTATAGTCATTTTATGCCTGCTTCTGATAGCTTTTAGTTCAGCAGTTTTTGCTGAAGGTGAGGTTCAATCTCTACCTAAAAGGGTTAAGATAATAGGCAGAAAAGGGCAGTGGCTTCTTACTGTGGATGGTGCGCCATATTATATTCAAGGGATTGGTTGTGGTGATTACCTGCATGAAGAGATTATTGATAAGAAGCTAGCAGTTTCTCAGGAGCTGGGAGCTAATACTCTTAGGCGTTGGGGGGCAAGCGACTATGACGAGTTAATATTACAGAAAAGTGGAGACTATGGCCTAATGGTTATGATGGGCTACTGGCTTCCTATAGATTTGGATTATGTTAATGATGATACTTCTAAAGAATTAATTATTGATAATATTATAGATTTTGTTAATAATCATAAAGATAGTCCTAATCTTCTGTTGTGGGGCATTGGTAATGAGACTATTGTTTTAGGTGAGCTTGCTGATAAGAAAAATGAAGTTGAGGTTTCCGAGGAGGATAAAGAAGCTCGAAGAGTGGCCTTTGCTAAATTTCTTGAAGAGGTTTGTCAGAGAATGCATAAGGCTGATTCTAATCATCCCATAGCCTATGCAGGAGCTGGATTTACTGCTTTAGAATATATAAAAAAATACACTCCTTCTTTAGATATCTATGGTGTTAATTTTTATGGTGGAGCTCCTATTGCTTATGATGCTTGGAATAGTTCTAAAGTTGATATTCCTTATATCTTTACCGAATTTGGTCCTTTAGGACCGTGGGAAGTAAGAAAAGATGATAATGATTTACCAATTGAACCCAGTGAAGAAAGTAAGGCTGAATCTTTTAAGAATGTCTGGCTTGATTGCATAAAAGGTAATAAGGGCAGCAATTTAGGAGGATTTGCTTTTCATTTAAATGAAAAGATTATTGGTGTCGAAGGAATGTCTCCTACTTGGTGGGGGCTTGAGTATGAGAATTTAAAAAAGAGGTCTTATTGGATGGTGCGTTATATGTATTCAGGCCAGAGGCCTGATAACTATCCGCCGACAATTAAGAGTTATATGCTTAATAAGCATAGCGGTTTAGCGCCTGGGGATATATTAAAGATAAAAGCTGATGTAATTAATAATGATAATGATCCATTGAAAGCAGCTATTAAATTTTATTGTGTAAAAAGTAATGAATTTATAGAGGCTGTTAAAATTGATAATATTTCTTCTGGAGTTGCACAGGTTACCGTGCCTAATCGTCCAGGTGTTTATAGAGTTTATTTGTTTGTCAAAGATAACGAGGGAAATATAACTTGTGCTAATCGCAGTATCTCAATAGGGGAATAGCATGGCCAAAAGTAAAAAAAATATAACAATAAAAGATATTGCTAAAAAAGCTGGAGTGGCTCATTCTACTGTTTCACTGGTTATGAATAACAAGGGTTACGTTAGTGATGTTTTAAGGAAAAAGGTTTTAAAGATAGCCAAGACTATGGGTTATGAGCCTAACTTAATTGCGCGAGGATTAATTAATCAAACATTTCCGGTTGTAGCCGCAATTTTTCCAGAAAACCCCTCATTTTTTACAATTACATATTTTATTCAAATTATTAGTGGCATACAGGATGTTTGTAAAGACACTGATAATGCCCTGATAATATTTAATTTAGATCAGACTCAAGGTGAGTCATATTATCAGGTGTCAAGAAAATGGCTTAGTAAAAATTTAATTATAATGAATATTGACTACACGAGAGACATGCATCAGGATATAAAGGTACTTAAGAAGAATAATATATCCTTTGTTTTAATTAATAAGTATTTAGGCCAAGAAGATGTTAGTTATATTAATGTAGATAACTTTAGTGGCGTTCATCAGGCTTTGAAGCATCTAATTGACTTAGGGCACACTGATATCGGCCTTATAGCCGGAGATTTAAGTGCACCTGATGGTATGGAAAGATTTGAAGCTTTTAAGAAAATCTTGCAGGAATATGGCCTAGCTTTTAATTCAGAGATGGTTTATAAGGGGGGGTATTTCAGCTTTGATTCAGGTGAGAAAGCTGCCCTGCAATTTCTAAATTGCAAAAAGAAGCCGACTGCCATATTTTCTTCTAGTGATAACCTGTCAATTGGCTTTATGAGAGTTATTAAGACCAAGGGCTACTCAATTCCGGATGATTTATCCTTAGTCAGTTTTGATGATTCCTTAGAAGCAAACTATGTCACTCCGCGCCTGACTACAGTCAGGCAGCCATTAGTTGAAATTGGCAGGGAAGCCGCCCGCCTTGTCTTAAAGCAATCAGCTGAAAAGAGATACAAAACTAAACATATAACTCTTAAAACTGAGCTTATACTCAGAGAATCAACAAAAGCCCTCAAATAAGTTCCTAATAGCCTTATTACCATAAAAAGACAATATATTACTATTGACATAACAAAATATAGGTGCTATTGTATTGATAATACACTATAAATTGGTTTTTTTTGCCTATATGGTATAAATATTAAGGAATAAGTTATGCTCGAGAAGAGAAGTAGCAGAAGAGTTGATATGGAATTGGTGATTGAAGGGCAGCTAATTAAACGTAATTTTAAGACCCCCCTAACTCAGCCTATTAGATTAAAGACTTATGATGTCTCAAAGGGTGGAGCTCGCTTAAAATGGCCCACAGGCTGGAATTGCCAGGTCTGTGATTATTGCGCCGGCTGGATATTTAACCGTGACTGCAAACTCAAAAAAGGGATGGATGAGTCCCTGAATCGTGACCTGAATGTGGGCATAAGAATAAAACTCAGATTTTTTAAAAAATCTCTCAATGATAAAGAATATTATGCCAAGATAGTTTGGAGAGACTCTGCATCAAAATCTAAGTCAGGCTATGATGCAGGTTTATCTTTTATAGACGCTGATAGAGAGCTAATCAGTGAATTAGGTCTCTGAAATAAGGGTATTTCCTAAGCAATAATCTACACAATAAAAGCAAAATTTACTTCTTGACAAGGCATTGTTAATGGGGTATAATTAGCCTACAGTCAAAACGTTTCGAGAAAGCAAGACTGTTTTTTGAG
>JAVCCI010000045.1 GCA_030765555.1 Candidatus Kappaea frigidicola | reverse complement strand
TAATAAAAGCCTTAAACGCTTTTTTATTGATTTAAAAGTGCCCCTTTCTCAAAGAGACAATACTCCACTGATTACTGATGATGAGAATATTATCTGGGTGGCTGGTTTTAGGATATCAGAGGACTACAAAGTGAAAAAAGATACTCTTCGAATTCTCAAGCTAAAAATTACCTATCTTTGAGGTTTTCTATTGCTTATCTAATATTATTTTGATATAATCAAGACAAACTTATTTTAAGAGAGGAAGTTTATGGCAAATCAATTAAAAAGTACTAAAAAACCACGCAAAAAAAGAAGCAATAAGCAATTACCTAAGGTGCAGAATAATGCCACTATTATTATACTTGTGATTGCAATGTTGTTTAGTTTTTTTTACCTAAATCGTGCCTATTTTACGGAAGAACAACTAACATATGGTGAATTCTTCAGTATTGTGGCCAACAATAATGAAACCCAGCGCATAGAATCAGTTACTTTGCAGCAGGATGATGGGGTAATATTAGGAAAATTTACTAACGGCACTAATTTTAGAGTTATAGTTCCCAAGAATGATCCGGAATTAGTTAATCTGCTTAAGGAAAACATTGATGGTAAGAAATTTGATGTAAAAGCTCCAAATTTACTTGCGCAAATCCTTATTGGAGCAGCTCCAATGGTAATCCTTATTTTTATTTTCTGGTTTTTCTTTATTAGGAAAGCAGCCCAAGAAGGCAAAAAGATATTCTCCTTTGGTCAGAGCCGGCCTCAATTAAACACTGGTAGCCGAATAAATATTACCTTTGCTGATGTGGCTGGTGTAAATGAAGCCAAAGAAGAGCTACAGGAAATAATTGAATTCTTAAAAGATCCCAAGAAATTTCAGCGTCTGGGTGGGAAAATTCCTAAAGGTATACTTTTAATGGGCCCTCCTGGGTGCGGTAAAACTTTATTGGCTAAAGCTGTTAGTGGTGAAGCAGGAGTTCCTTTTTTTAGTATAAGTGGTTCAAATTTTGTTGAGATGTTTGTAGGTGTAGGAGCTTCGCGTGTAAGGGATTTATTTGATAAAGCTAAAAAGTCGGCCAAGCTAAGTGGTAAAGGTGGAATTATATTTATAGATGAAATTGATGCTGTTGGCAGACAGCGGTTTTCGGGTATTGGCGGTGGGCATGACGAGAGAGAACAGACTCTGAATCAGCTTTTATCTGAAATGGATGGTTTTAATACTCAGGAGGGGGTTATCCTAATTGCTGCAACTAACCGACCTGATGTATTAGATCCGGCTCTATTAAGGCCGGGACGATTTGACAGACAGATTGTTGTTGATAGACCAGATATAAAAGGTAGAGAAGCTATTCTTAAAGTACACGCTAGAGGTATTAAGCTAAAACCAGATGTTAACTTAGCTTTAATTGCTAGGCGTACGCCAGGTTTTTCAGGAGCTGATTTAGCGAATTTGATTAATGAGGCTGCTCTTTTAGCAGCTAGAAATAATAAGAAAGCGGTAGAACTTGAGGAAATGGAAGCAGCTATAGAAAGAGTTATGGCAGGACCAGAAAGAAAGTCCAGGGTAATTAGTGATTATGAAAAATCATTGGTGGCTTATCATGAATCAGGCCACGCTTTATTGGCTCTGTTGATTGACGAAGTTGATCCCTTACATAAAGTATCAATCATTCCTAGAGGAGCAAATGCATTAGGCTATACTCTTCAGCTGCCCCTTGAAGATAGGTATATTATAACTCAAAAGGAGTTATTGGGGAGATTGGTAGTTCTTCTGGGTGGCCGAGTAAGCGAAGAAGTGGCTTTTGGTGAGCTATCAACAGGGGCGCAGAATGATTTAGAGGTTGCTTCTCAAATTGCTCGCAGAATGGTTTGTGAATTTGGAATGAGCAAGAAGCTAGGACATTTAACTTTGGGTCATAGGCGGGATAATATATTTTTAGGACGTGATATTGCAGAAGTAAAAAATTACAGCGATGAAACAGCCAGATTGATTGATAGTGAAGTGAAATCAATTATAGATGGAGCTTACTTGAGGGCGAAATCTATTTTGAGCCAGCACAAAGAAGAATTGAAAAAATTGGCTGAAAAGCTAAAAGAAGAAGAAATACTCGATGGTGAACAGGTAAAGCAATTAGTAGGTTTATAGGTTTAGGTGATAATGAAAATAAGGATAGTAACTCTAAAGAATGATTTAGATGCTTTAAAAGGTATAAATGAGATAGGGGTTTATCCGGAGAGCATAAAGTTTCTTAAGCCCAAGGCGTTTTATTTAACAGTTAAATTAGATAAAATTGATAGTGCAGCATGTAATATTATTAAGCAAGAAATGCTTTCAATTGGAGCTGATGCAGCTGTTGCTAAAGAAGTTATAACCGGCAAGATAAAATATTCTGATTGTTTGCTCTTTGGAAATATTTCTCAATTTAATAAGTTTTGCCAGAAACTTAAAAAGCAACCATTGGGCCTCAAGGAGATAGGTGATCAGATAAGTGAAGCAATAGCTAACCACCGGAAAGTTAATTATACATTTAGATGTGGTCGCTACAAACTTTATCCAGGAAAAAAAGTATATATAATGGGCATCTTAAATGTGACACCAGATTCTTTTTCCGATGGTAATGCCTTTTATAATTCGGAGGCAGCCATTAATCATGGTCGTGCTTTAGTTGCTGCAGGAGCTGATATTATTGATGTTGGAGGAGAATCAACTAGACCTGGTGCCAGAAGGATTAGTGCTGATCAACAAATTGACAGAGTTATACCGGTAATAAAAATTTTGAAAAAGAAAATTAATAAACCAATTTCGATTGACACCAGAAGTTCTAAAGTTGCCAAGGCGGCTGTTAAGGCCGGAGCTTCGATTATTAATGATGTTTCCGGTTTGAGATCTGATCCAAAAATTGCTCAAGTGGCGGCGAAATATAAAGCAGGCTTGATTTTAATGCATTCAAAAGGTACCCCTCGGTCAATGCAGAAGAATCCGAAATACAAGTCATTAATGTCAGAGATTATTGACAGCTTAAATAGAAGTATTTCTTTGGCTATTAAGTATAAAGTAGAAAAAGAACAAATAGTCATAGATCCTGGAATTGGATTTTCCAAAACTACGGAACAAAATTTAAAGATAATGCATAGCTTGGCTGAATTAAAAGTTTTAGGTTATCCAATTTTGATAGGAACTTCACGTAAAGCAGTTATAGGTAATGTGCTCAATCTGCCGGTTGAAAAAAGACTTGCAGGAACCATAGCAACGGTTGTATATTCAATAGTAGAGGGTGTTAATTTTATAAGAGCCCATGATGTAAGAGAAATTTCTCAAGCTGTTAAAATGACTCAGGCAATAACTAAAGCAGGTAATGCATGACAGATAAAGTAATGAATATCTGGGATATGGTTTCTCCTTATTTGGAGATTGCAGTTTTATGGTATGCTTTGTACATTCTTCTTGTTTTTATTAAGGGAACTAGAACAGTCCAGGTATTAAAGGGATTGCTGATTCTTCTTTTGGCTTTTCTATTAAGTCAGATGCTTGACTTAGAAGTTATAAATTGGATTCTTTTTAAAGCTTTTGGTATTGCTGTTATTACTTTTTTAATTATTTTTCAGCCAGAATTGAGACGAGGATTGGCTAGATTGGGACAGAGTCCATTTTTCGGTGTTTTTTCTAAAGAGCACAAAAAAATAATTGATGAGATTATCAAGGCGGTTGTAGCTCTTTCTGGGAAGAAAATTGGCGCCCTTATCGCCCTAGAAAGAGAAATTGGACTAAAAACGTATATTGAAAGCGGCGTTCATGTTTTAAGCAAAGTTTCTAGTGAATTAATTGGAACTATTTTTATGCCTAATACACCTTTGCATGATGGCGGCTTAATTATTCGCGGTGGTAGAATTCAGGCAGCTGGTTGTTTATTTCCTTTAATTGAGAATCCCAAGGTGAGTAAAACATTGGGCACTAGGCATAGAGCGGCTTTAGGTTTATCAGAAGAAACAGATGCTGTGGTAATAGTAGTAAGCGAAGAAACTGGTTCAATATCAATAGCCGTTGCCGGCAAGCTGACACGCAACCTAGATGAAAATAGTTTACGCAAATATCTAGATAAATTTTATGGACCAGAAAAGAGAATGAAATCTTTGAAACATCAACTTGATGATCATGTGGAGGATGATTTAGATGAAGAAGTGGTTTCTTAATAATCTAGGTCTAAAAATATTAGCATTGTGTTTAGCTGCTATGCTTTGGTTATTTGTTAATGCGGAATTAACTTCTAAGTATAAACTCGTAAGAAAACCGGTAGATCGTATTAAGATTAGCATTCTCAGGCAAGGTCAGAAAATAATCATGGGTGATTACGATGTTTCTTTGGATCCAGAATTTATTGACCTGATAGTTGAGGGTCCTAAAGATAATATTGAGATTTTAACATCGGAGAATATTATTGCCTTTGTTGATATAACAAGCATTAAAGAAACTGGCAATTATCTTTTGCCTGTTAAAGTAATCCTACCAAATTATTTGAGATTAGTTTTCAAAGCTCCCGATTGTAAAGTTAAAGTTACTAGCCGCCAGAGCCAAGAGTGAAAGGTTTAAGATGAAAAGACTTTTTGGAACAGACGGCATCAGGGCAAAGTATGGCGAATTTCCCCTTACGAAAGATTTTGTAAAAAAAATTGGCTTTTCGATTGGGAAAATTTTATGCTCCAACAAAAAAAATCCTATAGTTTATATTGCTAAAGATACTAGATACTCTGGTGATGATTTAGAATCCTGCCTAACAAGTGGGCTTGGAAGTTTTCCAATAAAAGTTAAATGCTTGGGAATTATTCCAACGGCTGCTTTATCTTATTTAACTAGTAAAGATGGGGCAGATTTGGGAATTATGATTTCAGCTTCACATAATTTGAGTGAAGATAATGGTATTAAACTTTTTGCGGCCGATGGTTTTAAATTAGCAGATGATAAAGAGCGTGAAATTGAAAATATTACTCTTAAGTTGAGGGATAATCCAGATAGCAAAGAAGGCCAGCGTTCTCCTGAGTTTTTAGTGCAGGATGATAAAGGTGAGTCTTTAAGAGATTATATTGAGTTTGCTAAAAAGACATTATTACATACAGATTTAGAGGGTTTACGTATAGTGGTTGATTGTTCTCATGGTGCTGTTAGTGATATAGCTGATGTAATTTTCTCGGAGCTTAAAGCTGAAGTGTATGCTATAAATAATGAGCCCGACGGACTTAATATCAATTTAAACTGTGGTAGTCAACATCCCCACATGACTTCAGAAGTTGTTAAGCAATATAAAGCTGATGTTGGATTTTCTTATGATGGAGATGGAGATAGGGTTATCTTGGTGGATGACAAAGCTAACATTTTGGATGGTGATTATATTATGTCTATGTTGGGGCTACATTTATCTAAGACGAATAATCTTAATCAAAATACGGTTGTCGCTACGGTAATGAGCAATATGGGCCTAGATGAAGTTATGGAAGCCAACCGTATAAAAGTAGTTAGAACTGAGGTTGGAGATAAAAAAGTTGTAGAGCGGATGATCAATAATGGTTATAATTTTGGTGGTGAACAATCTGGTCACATTGTATATCTGAATAATAATCCCACGGGAGATGGTATTCTAACGTCATTAATGATTCTTAAGATGATGAAGGATACAAATAAAAAATTAAGTGAACTTGCAAATATATACCATAAGTATCCTCAAATTCTTTTGAATGTTAGAGTAAAAGAAAAAAAAGATTTAAAAGAAATTGACGGTTTGTATAGTCGACTTGAAGAATTTGAGAAAGAATTATCAACATCAGGTAGAATATTTTTGAGATATTCAGGAACAGAGCCTTTAGCTCGAGTGATGATTGAAGGTAAAAGTAAAGAGCAGATTGAAGTAATGGCAACTGAGTTAGCTTCAATTATCAGGAATTCTATCGGGGATGATAAATGCCAAGGTTAGGTGTTAATATAGATCATATAGCGACTTTAAGAGAGGCCAGAAAGATATCTGATCCTGATCCTCTTAGGGGTGTTGAAATTGCGGAGAAAGCCGGAGCTGATTCTATAGTAGCTCATTTAAGGCAGGATAGAAGGCATATCAAAGAAAATGATGTGTTTGAAATGCGCAAGGTTATTACCACACGTCTAAATATGGAAATGTCAGTTAATGCGGAAATTGTTGAACTAGCTTTAAAAATTAAACCGAATCAGGCAACTCTAGTGCCAGAAAACAGGCAGGAGATAACTACAGAGGGTGGACTTGATGTTGTTTCTAACTTCCAACAGATTAAAAAAGTAGTTGACGATTTAAAAACTAATGATATCATAGTAAGTCTGTTTATTGATCCACAAGTTAATCAGATAGAGGCTTCAAAACAGACTGGGGCGGAAGCGATTGAGTTGCATACAGGAGAGTATGCAAATGCTTCAACTGCTGATGAAGAGAATAAATATCTGCAGGAAATTAGAGAAGCAGTTGTTTTGGGTTTGAATAGTGGCCTTATAGTTCACGCAGGACATGGTTTAAATTATAAAAATGTTAGACGTATTGCTGAAATTAATGGTATTGAAGAGTTGAATATAGGCCATTCAATAATTTCCGAAGCAATCTTTGTTGGATTAGAAAATGCTGTAAGTCAAATGAAAAAATTGATTACATTATGAAAATAGAATCAGGTATAGATTTAATAGAAGTTAGTAGAATTGAGCGAGCTGTTAAGCGCTGGCCTAATAAGTTCATTGATAGAATTTTTACTGAAGGTGAAATAGAATACGTTAAGAATAAAAAAATGAAATATGAGCACTTAGCGGCTCGCTTTGCTACCAAAGAAGCAGTGCTTAAGGCTTTTGGCCAGGGAACAAGAAGATATGTTAGGTGGAAGGATGTTGAAGTTTCGAAGTTGGTGAGCGGTAAGCCATCCGTTAAAATTCACGGTTTCATTAAAAAACTTAAAAAAACTAACGGCATTAAAGATATTTCTATTTCCATGGCACATACTAAGTATTATGCCGTAGCCAGCTGCGTTTTAATAAAGGAGAAATTATGAAAGATAGTCATAAAGCTATTTCTGAAAGAAAAGAAGATACTCATAAAGGTAATTATGGTCGAGTAGTGGTGGTTGCTGGCTCTACCGGCATGAGTGG